>DXYE01000060.1 GCA_019415985.1 Clostridiales bacterium | reverse complement strand
ACATAATATATTCGTTGACATCGTTTTTGTTGTAACCGCCTACTGCTGTACGAAATTTTTTCGGCATAGCATCCTTCAAAACTTCTTCACTCATTCATCTGCTCCTCCCATCCGAATTGATTTCAGCCAATCTATTGCCAAATCCAGCCAGCCTGCGACTTTTGGAATCTCACAAACAGGATTTCCAAGTGAGGTTTCCGGATCTGCCGTTGAAAGGCCGTGGCCGCCATACGGATAGATATGCATCTCAAAGGAAATACCGTTGGCAGCAAGCGCTTCGGCCATGACAAGCGAATTGCCGACAGGCACACAGGTATCTTCAAAGGTATGCATGAGAAATGCCGGTACGGTTCTGCTGTCGACGCACTTTTCTATGGAATATCTCTTCAGCTCCTCGTCTGTCGGATTCCTGGTCCCCAAAAGATTATAAAAGGAATTCGGTTCCATAAGAGCCGTCTCCGAGGAAATGACAGGATAAGCTAAAATCATACCGGCAGGCTTCTGCGGCGCATTCGCCGGATCATCTCCCTCCGTCTTCAGACAATCCAGATGCCAAAGGGTACCGACAGACGCTGCCAAATGGCCGCCTGCGGAAAAGCCGGCAACAAAGACACGGTTCTCATCGACATGATAGGTCTCCGCATGCTTTTTTATATATCTCATAGCCAAAGATACATCTATCAGGGGCCTTGGAAATGCAGCTTTCTCGCCAACGGAATATGTCAAAACAAAGGCGACAATACCGGCGCTCATAAAACGAAAAGCAATGGGCTCGCCTTCACGGAAGGAGACGCCATAATATGCACCTCCCGGCAATATAACCACAGCAGGCCGTTGCGCCATTCCCTCATTGCATGTCGGCGCATATACGGTTAAATATACATCAGGATCGTCATCTCTTAAATGAATTTTCTCGTACAACATTTTAGCCTCCTGTGCGGTTCGCCGGTTTTCCCCGTGCCAACCGTTATGATCGTTCGTATTTTTCGGAAAGCATATGGATGCTTTTTCGGTAAGCTACATCAAAAACGGGAAACCGTATCCATAAGACGGCTTTCATTCATAGGCCTCATCACGAAAGCCTAAAAAATCCTTTTGCGATAGGAACCTTTTACACAATATGAAAACATCTCCTATAAAAATGACAATTGGCTCCTTCCGGCTTGACCCGTATTCGCAACATATAACCAAATCCATAACAGTTGTGTGAATTATATCACAGTTTGCACTTTTTTTCAACAGTTTTCTTTCCAACCCCGCTAAAAAAGAAAAGCCGCGTTTGCGACTGAAGGAAGGGCAAAGGTATGAGGGTTTCCGCCTCATAACAAACAATTCCCTCCCTTTGATATTCGATGGTGTTCATTCGAAAGAGCCTCGATCTATCATCTAAACCGAACTTACATTTTTATATCAACTCGGCTTCGCCGATTCTTGAATGCAGTCCGTACTGTCAGCAGACCATGAAAGCAAAATAAAATCTCCCTTTTGCCAATAAGCGGATAAGCCCACCACCGCAAAAAGGAGATTCTGTTTCCCAAAATTCATCAGACAGCCCGCGCAACCTTGTTGGAGCGAAGGCAGCGGGAACAAACATATACCGTTTTGGGCGTTCCGTTTACAACAGCTTTTACCCGTCTAATATTGGGCTTCCACATTCTATTGGTCTTGCGGTTAGAATGGGATACATTCCGGCCGAATGTCACACCTTTTCCGCACACGCTGCATTTTGCCATAACTTGGCACCTCCTATCGAACAACTTTGCTGTATCCCCGTTTCCTTTCCTGCCTTTATGAAACGAGATGAAACATATTGATTATTATATCATATTCACTCTATGATTGCAATACTTTTCAAAAATTATTTCTCCGAAACACTTTAACCCGCCGCTTCACCGGTATTCTGCAAATTCTTAAATATGAAAATGCTCTTGATTTTTTTAGGCTTTTTTAATATAATAGTACAAACATACCGCAGGTTTCCCATGATCTGTATATAAGAACATGCATGGAGCAAAAAAGCGCTAGCGATGCTGCGCAGGATTCTATCATAGACCTATGTAAAAGACAACCCCTATCCAGAGCGTTTCGGCTGTGAAACCCTCCCCGTTGAAAAGGTAAGATGAAACCCGCACTTGCTTTCGTTATGCTTCCAGCCTAAATGTTCCGCCGTCTACCGTCAGATGAGACGCCTGATTTTTTGCGCATTTTCGTTGATTTCTTCAATTGAAAAAGGAAAGGATTTCTTTATGATTATCAAAACCACATTTAAATCAGAAAACGAGTACAGCACAACCGAACTTTTTCAGATTTTTCCTTCTGATATCGACAATACAGTCATGTCACAGGCTGCAATTGTTACCCGAAATTCCGTATATTGCGGAAATTATATAAAAGCCGTGACCGCCGGAGGTTTAGCCACAGAGCCGAATTACAGGAGAAACGGCTGCATCAGGCTGTTTTTCGACCATATTTTTTCTCTCGCACCGGAGCGCGACTGGGTTGTCGCGTTGCTGCATCCCTTTTCGTTTGCCTATTACAGAAAATTCGGTTTTGAAAAAGTTTCTGACCACAGAGTGCTCGAATTCCCTATGTCCGCACTGAATTATATCCCCCGATGTAATGAGCTTGTCAAGCTGGAAAACGAGCGGCATTTAAGCGATGTCCTGCAAATTTTCGGCCAGTTTGCAAAATCCCGCAACCTCATGCTTGAGCGTTTTGATAAAACGCATTATGACTCTAAAACAGTATATATCTGGTATGATGAAAACGGCCGTCCCGCTTCTTATATCACATTGAGAAACGAAAACTATTATTATGTCAACCGTATGGCCGGTGTAGCTCTTCATATAGACGAGATGGTCTATACAAGCCTCAAATCTCTTATGGCCCTGTTCGGATTCATTCGTATGTATGAGGGCGAGCAGGAGAAGGTCATCATCCACGATGCCTCCATGCTTCCGGAGGTAGATGTGATTCTGAAAAATTATACACATACCGGTTACCACCTGATTCCCGATATCGCAGCCCGTATTCTGAATGTGGAAAAGTTGCTGCTTGCCAATGAATATCCGAAAGAACACGGACATTTCAGAATCCGGGTAGAGGACACACTGGATTTCACGCGCGGCATCTATGATGTGGAGTACCAGGGCGGCAAGGCCGAGGTCAAAAAACTTCCGGAAACCGCGCCATATGATCTCAGCGCGCCCATGCCCGCATTCACGCAGTTAGTTTATGGCTATGATCAGTACAACGCCGATATCGCGGCCTACATGGATGGCGTTACTCTTCAGAATCGCGCAGAGGATTTCTTTCGAGCATTTCCAAAACGTCATAACGGCGTTTTTGAACATTTTTAAATTCTTGAACCATGTGTCCGTCAACGCAAATCGGACTGTTCGTATCATGCAGTCAAAACGTCTGATAATACACGCGCATTGTGAGTCAAAATATGGTACAACAGAAAGAAATTTCCTCTGTCCTTTGTAATCTCTCTCATACGTTCGTAATTTTTTCTGCTGATTTAATAAGCGAGCCGCAATTTTCTGAAGCCCGCTTTCAAAAACCCGCCTGCTGGCCATACATATAGCCGCAAGCGGATTTTCTTCTTAATTTTACCGTGTTGTCGTGCATAGTACAAGCAGCCCTGTCCTTTGCCGTTGCGAAACAGCGATGTGGCCAAGCGGTTCTTCATCTATGTGCGGCATACTGATGCTTTCAGGAAAACAAATCCATGCAATATGGACTAAAAGCCACGTCACGGAGCGTTTTCAGTAGAAAACGGTTACCGCCGCCGGACGAGACGGAGGATATTTTTCTTTTTGCTATAAAAGGAATTCATAAATGCATTAATATGTATCTCCTTTGGCATATAAAATATGACCTTCTGGCACCTCGACGATCTCTTTGAGGATACCGCCCGCATATTCGCATGTTTTTCTAGAGGCATCATTATCCGGGTTACAGGTTATAATCACATATTCCATGCAATGTCTTTTTGCCAGCTCAAACAGCAAGAGACAGGCTTTGGCCGCGTAATGGTGTCCACGGTACGCTTCCTCTATTTTATATCCGATATTACCGCCATAATATACATTCTCGTTATGCCCTATTCTCAAATCGCAGACGCCTATCTTTATCTTTACGTTTCTTTTCTCATAAATCGCAAAACAGTATGTAGGCAGCCAAGCATCTTTACCCGCATCAACAGTCTTCTCAAGCACCAATTTGATTTCGTCGTTTTCCAGCCAGTCCGTATCTAAAAATATACCTTTCTTATTTCCTGCTCCGTTTTCGGCCGATTTCATCGCAGTATACCTCACGCTGATTCCGGCACCGGCAGTCCAAAGAGCCGGCGGGCATTCTTATATAAAATTTTTTCCTCAAGCTCCGCCCCCAGCTCCAGCGACTTTAAATACTGAAAGGTATCCTGCGCAGAAGCCCACGGAGAATCGCTTGCAAAGAGGATTTTGTTCGAATCATGCTGAGTCAGCATCCGTGTGGCCCTTTCCGGGTCCAGATCCAGCAGGGAAATTGAAGTATCGATGTATACATCCCTGCCCAAAAGATACCTTTCCGTCTCATCGCTCAGCCGACATGCTCCCATGTGCGCCGCAACAAGCTGCAGCTTGGGATGTCTGTCGAGCACCCTTGCAATGCGTTCCGGCGATGCGTGAATGACCTCCGGCGAAACCGGGTCAAAGCCTGCGTGTATGACGACGGGCATTCCGAGTCCCTCGCACGCACCGAATATAGAATCAAACCGCATATCATCCACCATTGTCTGCATATAGTCAGGGTGAAGCTTGATACCGAAAAGGCCCGCCGCTTTCAGCTCTGCTACCGTTTCCTCCGCATTTTCTGAATCCGGATGTACAGACCCCAGCGAGCAGATCCGTCCGCCTGCATAACCGTTGATTTCAACGGCAAAACGGTTGACACTGGCTTGTTGTCTCAGATTGGTTGCGATATGGCAAACCAGCGACTGTGTAATGCCATCCTCATCCATCTTTTTCAGGAGACCGCTCAACGTCCCGTCAGTCGCCGGTTGGATGCTGCTGGTCGTGGCCAGCTTTGATATAGCCCTTTCGGCGAGTGTATCCGGAAAACAATGCGTATGCGCGTCTATGATCATGTATCATCAATCCTTTCTATCTTTAAATAATCTCAATTTCTTTTGAAAAGAGAGGTTTTTTCAGAATTCAATCCGTATTTTTACGATTCGTCCAAAAGATACCTGAGTATTTTGTCAGGATTTTCCAAAAATCTCCGTGTCAGCCGATAATGCTCCGTCTCCGTATAACACACAGCATTGATTCCGTCAGACGTAAACTGATAGATCAGCGCCCCAGGATATGCCAGAAGGATCGGGGAATGTGTCGCTATGATAAACTGTGATTCTTCTTTTACCAAAGCGTCGATTTCGGCCAGCAGTACCAACTGCTTCATCGGCGAAAGAGCTGCTTCAGGTTCATCCAAAATATAGAGACCTTGACCGCCGAAACGATTTTGTATAAGCGCCAAAAAGCTCTCTCCGTGTGATTGTTGATGCAGAGAAACTCCACCGTAGCTCTGAATCACTGGGCCGGACAACGAAGGCTGCTGATCCATCTCATCGATATTTGTTGCAACATTGTAAAAGCTTTCCGCTCGCAGGAAAAATCCGTCTTTCGCATATTTATGCCTGGAAAGTGTTAGGTTTTTCCAAAGTCCCGAATGCGTCTGAGCCGTGGAAAAAGAAAAATTCCTGCTCCCGCCTTCTGCATTGAAGCCATATGCCACGGCAATTGCCTCAATCAGTGTGGATTTCCCCGTTCCGTTTTCACCGACAAAAAAGGTGACGCTGTTTTTAAAATTCAACGGATGCCCCGAAGCCAGATACTTTACCGCAGGTAGATCTGCAAGATAGGATCCTTTCTCAACAGGTGTGCTTAAGGTAATTTCACTGATATACTGTCCGAACATAACATCATTGCCCTACTCTGTATCATTTTCGCCCGGTCTTTCCGGTCTTCTTTTTCCACGCGGGTTCGTAAATCTCCTTTTTTAAAGAAAATCAACGAAATTTCGTCACACCATCTTCCAGAAAGACCGCATTTCTTTTGATATTCAACAGGTCCATATGTGACCCCCCAGCCGGTTCGTCGGTCCCGTATGAAGACATTGAAAGATACCGTTCCGCAGCGCGGACAAGATAGATCGGGTTTAAAAAATTCGTGTTGTCTGCACAAAGTACAGCAGCGATACGGATGCTGCGGACACCGTTTGCATCATCCACTGCTGTTACGACGGCTCTGCGGATATAAGGTGAAATATCGGTTTCGTTCTCACCGCTTTTTGTACGTTTGACAACGGCAAGAGGGGAAGCAGCCAAGAGTTCCCCAAATCTGTTCGAAAAATCTTCTGAATAGCGCCCCTCCAGTGTCAGCTCATACCCGGCCCAACCAATTTTTTTAAACGGATAACACGGTGTATAGGTCTCCGAAATCTGCAACTCTTCCGGCAGCTCTCTGTTCAGGCGACGCATGGCCTCGTCGGGATCTATTGCTTCTGACAATACGGTATCCAGATATTCGCAATGACTTTCAACACCGACCGCCAGCGGCAATGCGAATACCATTCGCGGATGCGGATTAAAGCCTTCGGTAAAACGGAGCGGTATTTTCGCCCGCATCAGCGCACGCTGCAGCGTACGGTTGACGTCGAGATGCGAAATATATTTCAGCCGCCCCAGCTTGCAGAACCGAAAACGCATCGGAACGGCGATATCCTGCGGCGTCATTGTCCGTCCTTTTGTGGCATCGTCACACACCATGTCTTTTCACCTCCCAATCGGTTAGCGCCGCATGCGGCGCATGCTTCTTTGCAATTTCTGGTGGTTTCCGCGCAATAGGCTCGTTCTCGCTCTCTCTTGAGAAACTGCTTGTCCACGCCGATGTCAATGATGTCCCACGGCAGCCGTTCGTCTAGTGCGTAACCCCGTGTGGTATAAAAATCAGGATCCAGTCCCGTGTCGCGGAAAATATCCAACCAGGTTTCATATGAAAAATGCTCATCCCAGCTATCGAATCGGACCCCCCGTCTGTGGGCCTCCAGCAGAGCGCGACCCAAACGTCGGTCGCCGCGGGCGAATACCGCCTCCAGCCGGCTTACCTTTGCATCATGGTAATGATACCGGATTTTACGGTCCGTTATCGCCCGCTTAATCATCTGCTGCTTTTCGCACATGGTCTCCAGCGTATCCTGCTTCTCCCACTGAAAAGGGGTAAAGGGTTTCGGAATAAAGGCCGCAACGCTCAGCGTCACCCCCACACTTTTTCCTTTCTGTCGATTTGGATTGTGATAATATTCCTCTACCACCGTCTTGCCGAGCGCTGCAATCCCTTCCAAATCCTCTGTTGTTTCTGTCGGAAGACCGAGCATGAAATACAGCTTTACCTGGTTTTTCCCGGCATCAAAAGCTGTCCGGCAGGCGCTGAGTAAATCCTCCTCCCGAACATTCTTATTTATGGCATCCCGCAGACGTTGCGTACCTGCCTCAGGTGCAAACGTCAGGGTACTGGTTCGGACTGTCGACACTTTGTCCATTAGCGCCTTTGAAAAGCTGTCCGCGCGCAGGGATGGGAGCGAAAGGCTCACCTTCTGTGCGTCTGTCCAGGAAAGCAGCGCGTCTGTCAGCATCTCCAGTGAAGAATAGTCGCTGATACTGAGCGAGGAAAGTGAAATTTCATCGTAACCAGTCGTTTCATACAGACGCCGCGCCTGACAATCGAGCGCTTCAGGCGATTTTTCACGTACCGGACGAAAAACCATACCCGCCTGACAGAACCGGCATCCTCGGATGCAGCCGCGGTATACCTCCAGCATGATGCGGTCATGAACGGTCTCAATATACGGCAACACAAACCGGTCAGGAAAAAATGACCGGTCCATATTCCGAATCACCCGTTTTCGTATACGAGCAGGGACATCGTCATAAAGAGGCGTACATTCCGCAAGCGTTCCGTCATCATGATACGAAACCCGGTACAGAGACGGCACATAAAAGCCCTCAAGCGAGGAAGCCGCACGCAGAAAGGCCTGTTTGGAATACGTGCCGCACTTCTTCATATGGATATACAGCCGCGTGAGCTCCGGCAGAGCCTCCTCTCCTTCACCTATCGAAAAGATATCAAAAAAATCAGCCAAGGGTTCCGGATTATAGGCGCATGGGCCTCCTCCCACGACAATGGGATCATTCTCGCCGCGCTCAGCCGCAAGAACAGGAACGCCCCCAAGCGACAGCATGTTCAGTACATTGGTATAGCACAGCTCGTACTGCAGTGTAAAGCCGATAAAATCGAACATACTCAGAGGATCGCCGCTCTCCAATGCATAAAGCGGTACTTCTGCCCGCCGCATTTCTTCCTCCATATCAGTCCAAGGCGCATAACACCGCTCACACCACACCTCAGGTTCCGCGTTCAGTGCGCCGTAAAGGATCCGGACCCCCAGATTCGACATTCCGATCTCATAGGTATCCGGAAAACAGAAAGCAAAGCGGGCACGCACCTCCGATTTGTCCTTTTGAATTTGTCCGATTTCCCCGCCAATATACCTTCCGGGCTTGGACACGCGCTGAAGCAGCTTTTCAATTTTTTTATCAAGTTGTATCATCATGACATGCCTTTCGTGATTTTTCCGGGACAAAAGGCCCCAGGCGCTATTTCATTGTTATATCCTTCTTCGCCAGGCTGGGAAGAGACGAAGCCCTTCGTTTTTCTTCGGCCTGCTTTCCGGCCGTCACAGAAAAATCTGACGTTACGCGCGAAAGCTCACACGGTGGGGCGGCGCATACCGGATGCACCTGTTTTCAACATTTCCTCTGCAGCATGCAGCACGCCGTATTTTCCGCTTTCATACGTCAGACCGCCTTGAAAAAACGCTGTATACGGCGGGCGAAGCGGACCGTCTGCCGACAATTCAATGGAAGCCCCCTGAACAAAGGTTCCCGCCGCCATAATGACCGGGTCGCTGTATCCAGGCATATTCCACGGCTCCGGCACGACAAAGGCATCAACAGGAGAACCTGCCTGAATACCGCGGCAGAACGCGCAAAGACTTTCCGGAGAACCGCACCTTACCGTTTGAATGATGTCGGACCGGGACATATTCCAGCAGGGAGAAACCTCATAGCCCAGCGCCTCAAAAATGTATGCAGCAAATGCGGCGGTTTTCAGCGCCTGTGCGACAACATGGGGAGCAAAAAACAGTCCCTTCATAAGACTTCTGGTACTGCCCAGCGTTGCTCCGACCTCCGTACCCGTTCCGGGCGATGTCAGGCGGTAACCGGCCAGTTCTACCGCACGAGCGCTGCCTGTCAGATAACCACCGCTCTCCGCCATGCCGCCTCCCGGATTCTTTATCAGTGAACCGACAACAAGATCCGCCCCCACGGCTGCGGGCTCAGAAGCCTCTGTAAATTCGCCGTAGCAGTTATCCACCATAATAAAGGCGGACGAACATGCACGTATAACCTGAACAGCCTCTTTGATGGCCTCAACAGACAGAGATGGTCTGTCCAGATATCCTCTCGATCGCTGCAAAAATACGACACGAACATGCCCCTCCTCCCGCAGCAGAACCTCGCGTACAGCAGGCAGATCGATTTTCCCTTCTTCTGTCAGAGAAATTTCCCGGTAATGCACGCCAAAATCCCGAAGAGAGCCGTTTCCTTCGGATATATCGTCACCGATAACCTCCCTCAGCGTATCATACGGACGTCCTGTAATGGAAAGAAGACAGTCTCCGGGCCGAAGCAACCCAAAAAGTCCAATGGTCAGTGCCTGTGTGCCATTGACAATCGAGTGTCGGACAATGGCCTTTTCCGCACCGAAAACACGGGCATAAATGCCATCCAGCGCATCCCTGCCCGTATCGCCGTATCCGTAGCCGGTGCTGCCCGCGAACATGGTATCTGAAACGCGGTACACAGCAAAAGCTTCCATAACTTTTTCTGTATTGGCATAAGCCAACCGATCATATTCTCTGAAAACACCCTCAAGAACGCTTTCCGCTTTCCGGCTAAGCTCTTCAAGCTCCGGATTTTTTTTCTGTGACATTTCTTTGATATTTCCTTTCAATTATATATATGGTAAATGAACTTGAAAACAAGCCGACCTATAAGCCGCAACCCCTGATATGAAAGCTTTTGCGTCCCATTTTCCAGACATTTTCCGAATCGACAGCTATAACAAAAAATAAAGATATTCACCTGATTTTCAGGCAACATTCCCTCCAGACCAACCGACGGATCCTTTCTAAAAAGGCTTCCGGTTATTGCCGGATGCCAAACGAAACAAGATCTCTCATGAAAGCATCGATCAGCCGCCCTCTGTCTGATAAGCATGGTCATAATGAGCGAAACGGTACATCCTTGAAAGCTGTATTTTTCACTGTTCTAAGAGAGGATGTGCCCCACCCAGACTTTTAGCTAAAAAGGCAAAAACGATTTGCGCGGGGAACCGTGTCTCGCCACTGTGCCGGTTTCCAATGAACGCGCTTGTCGGAAATTTTTGTTTTCTTTTACACCTTTTGGGGCTGCCTATCAAATATATCCTGTTTTCATGCCGATCACTTTATTTTCCATAACATCATCGCCATAATAAGCTTTACGGGCAGCTTCTGAAAAGTCATGCCGCGCCTCTCCCCAACCGCAGTTAGATAACAGAATGATATCAAAATCATCCTCCGGGATCTGTACATGTAATGTTCTGAGACCTCTATGTTCACCGTTGTGGGTTCGTTTCTTGCCATGCCAGTTGCTTACAGTGCAACCTTTTCCATTCCGCTCAGAGGAGACGGCTCAGGGTCTCCTTCCATGTCTCTCCTTCAGCAGCCTGTGCTTTATCGCTTTATTAAGGCAATAAACATCATCCACAGATCCCAAGAGATCTCCTGCTCCCAGCATCCAATCTGAACATTTATCGGTATAAACAACTTGTCCGTCCTCCAGTGCGCAGCCCTTTACACGGTCTGACACAACAAGACTTTCACTTTCAACCCGCCTGGATTGCATACTGAGCGGCTCGAAAACTTCATTTTTCATATATTCAGGATACGGCATGCCTGAAACATTTTCAATGATAAGTGCATAAAACAAAATTTATATTCGCATACGGAGCACCGGTTCCGGCCTAAAATACCATGGGAACCATGGGAAATTCTGTTAAATATTTTACATGTTCCCATTTTTTATCAACCGGTCCCGGGACATATTTCTCACAAAACGCTTTGATCTGTAAAAAATCCGGCATCCCGCTTGTGTGGTACAGCATGCGTCGTATCCTGACGCCACTATCGAATCCATCGGCATCCGGCACGTATGTTCCTGAGTGTTTATCAAGATCAATCCAATTTTTGTCTTTCAATTTTAACAGCCCCATTGCACAAAAGGGTTTGACAAGGAATACAGCGTGTAAACCGACTTTTCGGTTATCGGGGTATGACTTTCATGGTCAGCCTGCCCGATTAGATGCTGGTATATCATACGGCCGTCTTTTGTAATACGCAGAGAGCCGAAAAAACGGGATTTTTTACAATATTCAGAGATAACTCTGTCCATTTTCATATGAGCAAGGGCATGCATGTAATTTTCCCCCTAAACTCTCATATCTCCCATAACGCACCGAGCGATTGAAAAGCATAGAACTGCGCGGCGCGCGAAGCTTTAGATGATGTAATATGTCGTGCATATTATACCATATTTGACAAAAAAAATCCACCGGATCATGCACATTTCAATCGTCTTTTTCACAATAATCTCTATTTTGCCGCTCTGCGGCGGTACAAGCAGTAAGTGCGCAACCATCGTTTTGTTCCGCATAATAGCACAACAAGTTTAATTTCATGTAATTTTCACACGAATCCTCTCTTCGCCTGATATCAAAAAATATCCGTCCAAAATTCAGCAGATTCCACCTCATCCATTTTGTATTACGTACCTGTAAACATAGGAAGAGCATCCCTCTAAAGGAACACCTGCTCCGTATACTATATTTCCAGCTTGGATACGCCTACAGTCTTGAGCCCGATGTCTCAACCCTGTTTCATGACGCGTTTGTAATACGGAAATATGTATTGCATTTTTAATTGCTTAAAAGATCTTTTTGCCGAAACCCGCCGCGTCTTGGTTGCATAAATAAAAGGAAAGGTATATAATATATAAATAGTCGGAGTTCTATCGGTTTTTATATAGGAAAGGGGGCTATAAACATTTCTATGACCAGGCTTTCGGAATTTAAGCAATTTATCCGCGGCAAACGCGTAGGCGTGATTGGTATCGGCATCAGCAATA
Organism: Clostridiales bacterium; assembly: GCA_019415985.1. Taxonomy (GTDB): domain Bacteria; phylum Bacillota; class Clostridia; order Oscillospirales; family CAG-272; genus CAKTAA01. The sequence continues at coordinate 4,217 of DXYE01000060.1, read as the reverse complement.
CACCTGTAATTGATCTGTTGCTGGAAGCCGGCGCTGCTGTCAGCGCACGAGACAGGAAAAGCGAAGAGGCGCTTCAGCCGCTTGCTTCATCCCTACACCAACAAGGGGTTCGTTTGATCTGCGGTGAATCCTATCTACAGAATATTGACGAGGAAATTCTTTTAAAGGCGCCGGGTATTCGTTATGATCTTCCTGAATTTGAAGAGGCGCGGCGAAAGGGCGTCCTGATTACATCCGAAATGGAGATCTTTTTCGAGGTATGTCCCACAAAGATTTACGGCATTACAGGCAGCGACGGCAAGACCACTACTACAACGCTGATTGCCAATATGCTGCGTCATCAGTACGAAACGGCGGAAAAGGAAAAGAAATGCCACGTTTACTTAGGCGGAAACATCGGCGCACCTCTGCTTCCAAAGGTATCGGAGATGACGGAAAACGATCTTTCCGTATTGGAACTCTCCAGTTTTCAGCTTCAAACGCTCAGGCGTTCTCCATACGTGTCGGTTGTGACAAATGTAACGCCGAACCATCTCAATTTTCATAAGGACATGGAAGAATATGTCCAGGCAAAATCTGCTGTTTTTTTATACCAGCATCCAGAAAACAGGCTTGTGCTGAATTACGATAATCAGATCACTCGTGCAATGGCGAAGCATGCCAAAGCCTCCGTACTTTACTTTTCTTCCACCCATAATTTCACACGCGTCTCATTGCCTGAAGAAGCTGAAGCGGCTCTGCATGTTCTCGACGGTCAAATTTATTATACAGACCGCGGCGGTGACTATCCATTATTTGCTGCAGAAGATATCAAGCTTCCGGGAAAGCACAATGTCGAAAACTACCTGGCTGCGTGCGGCGCAGTCTACGGAACTGTCAGTCCGGATAGCATGCGACATATTGCTCGCACTTTTCAAGGCGTGGAACACCGTATCGAATTCGTGCGCGAAAGGAACGGCGTCAAATTTTATAACAGCTCTATCGACTCCAGCCCAACCCGGACCATTGCCGCGCTCAGCTCCTTTTCGGAAAAACTCATCGTCATTCTCGGAGGGCGAGATAAGCATGTACCCTTTGAACCGCTTGCAGAGCCGCTTTGCCGGCACGCCAAGGCCGTTGTCCTGACAGGAGAGGCTGCGCCTCAGATCAATGTAGCGCTGAAGAACTCGGAACTTTTTCAAAAATCATGCATACCGGTCCATCATGTACCTGAATTTCGCGAAGCCGTACAGCGTGCCGCCGCACTGGCGCAGCCTGGCGACGTCGTGCTGCTATCGCCTGCCTGCACAAGCTTTGACGCCTTTAAAAATTTCGAGGAACGCGGCTGCTGCTTTAAGGAAATTGTGAAGCAGTTATAATGTTTATAAAAGTGGATAATCACCCCCCAATATACAATGTACTTTATTTTGAGTGCTTTTGTATCCGAACCAGTTGGCTCAGGTACAGATCAGCACTTTACGGCTACCGCGATAAAAATCTACTTCCACCACAGAGAGCAATGGATACATCCATATATCTTTGTTTATCTGTTGTCTCTTCAGACAATCTTACCAACCGGCTGCATTTTAAGGAGGCCTCAAACAGTCGGAATTTCTCGCTAAACCATATAAGAGCAGAATAGGCATCGGAGCATTATGCTTCGATGCCTATTTTCCTTTTCCGGCAATCAACCGAATGCATTTTTCATAATGAATACGGACGCCCCATGAAAAAAAACACAAAAAGACTCTCTACCGGCACAGCGGCTTTCCTCTATGACCGTTCACCTCCGAAGCATCTGAGTTCACAGCATAAAAGCCAGCGCATTATCGTTCCAAATAGGCTTCGCGCTCCGCTCCGACAGAAACATATTGTATGGGGCATTCCATGGCTTTTTCGAGATACTCTACGTATGCCTTTGCTTTATCAGGCAGCTCGTCAAACGATCTGCATCCGGATATATCCTGCATCCAACCGTCATGGTATTCATATACCGGTTTTGCGCGTTCCAAGCGCGCGCCTGTTGGAAAACGATCCGTTTGTTTTCCATCGATCTCATATGCTACGCAAACCGGAATCTTTTGCCATCCGCTGAGGATATCCAGCTTGGTCAAAGCGATTCGGTCCGCTCCCTGTACGCGGACACCGTATTTTGACGCAACCACATCGAATCCGCCTACACGTCTCGGACGTCCGGTCGCTGCCCCGTATTCTCCGCCGGCCTTTCGCAGCGCCTCCGCTTCTTCCCCGAACATCTCAGCCGTAAAAGGCCCCTCTCCGACACAGGTTGAATAAGCCTTCATAACACCGAGGGTCATGTCTACAGCATGTCCGGGAATACCCGCACCGATCGGTCCATACGACGCCAGTGTATAGGAAGAAGATGTATATGGATATATGCCGAAATCAATATCTCGAAGCGCACCGAGCTGCGCCTCAAATAAAATGGTTTTCCCGGCGCTCAACGCATCCTCAAGGTAATCCGAGGTGTCGACAATATATGGAAGCAATTCACAACCGAAAGTATCCAGCCACGCGATGATCTTTTCAGCGTTATCAGGTTCAGCGCCATATACTCCCCCAATAGTCAGGTTTTTCCATGACACCACTGATTTTACTCTATCCTTCAGGGCATCCCGGTCGAAAAGCTCTCCCATCCGAATTCCCTTCTTCATGTACTTGTCGCCATACACATAGGCAATGCCTCTGCGTGTGGAACCATATTTCGCATCACCAAGCCGCTCCTCTTCCAGAGCATCCTGACGTACATGGAACGGGAAGCAAATAATGGCCCGGTCGCTGATTTTCAAACGCTCCGGCGTGATTTCAATGCCTGCCTTGCGCAGTTTTCCAATCTCACCGACAAGATGCTCAAGGTCTATGACCATTCCGTTCCCCATCACATTGACAACCCCTGGACGCAGGATCCCTGACGGCAGCAAATTTAATTTAAATTCTCCGAGATGGTTTATGACGGTGTGGCCGGCATTGTTGCCGCCCTGATACCGGCATACGATATCGCTCTTTTCGCTGAGCAGGTCAACCATTCGGCCCTTGCCCTCGTCACCCCAGTTAATTCCCACCACTGCATTTATCATAAATTTACGTATACGATTTCCGGATTCATCTCCGAAAACGCCTTCCTCTTAAAATTCCACTTAATATTCCACCCAATTATTATACAGCGAATTCCGCATTGCGTCAAGGCCTCTGAGCGATTATTTACTTTTCCTTCAAGCATTGCGGCCGGTATTTTCATTTATAGAGAATCCTGCACATTTTTTATATGGCTTCATAAAATAAAGCAAGGGAAAATGATCCATTTCACAGATAAATGTGCTGATAGGCTTGCGGCGGCTTATCCAATGACCGTCTAAGGTATCAGCAGCAGTAAATAAAAGGAGCGCTACTGTACTGATCATGCTCCCCGGTCATCATATGAAGTATAAGGAGGCAAGTATTCATACATGAAACCGTCACTCAACTGCAATTTAAACATGCCATATCCGGAAATTCGATGTGCTGAAAAGAATCCGCGTACAGCCCTGCTGCTGAGCGCGCCCTTTGCCGGTCCCCACGGAGAGCTGACCGCTATTTTAACCTACATGCGTCAAAATATTATTTTCGCCGATGAAAACAATACCATTGCCGCCATTTTTGAATGTATTTCGCTTACGGAAATGCGGCATTTCCACCAATTGGGTAAAATGATCCATATGTTGGGCGGCACCATCCAATTCGGAAAGGAGGGGCGCCGCCGCATGCATCCCTTCAGCGGAAGCTATATTCATACGGCCCCAGAAACCTTAATTGAGGCTCTTCAGCGAGACATTCGGTCCGAAAAGGCGGCGGCAGAAAACTATCAGTCCCTAGCCGACGAGATTGAGGATCCCTACATAAAGGCCGTTCTTCTCCGCATTCGGGCAGACGAAATACACCACGCAGGCTTGCTTGACGGACTGCTCAAGGATCTGAACGCTCCGGCTTCACAGCGTGAACCGTCAAGAAAAAGGAACCGTCATTCGTAACAAACGATATCAAATATTTCACCCTGATCCTGTCCTTTATCTTTTAATAAAAGCCGCTCTTCAGCATTGCACCTATAAATTTGAAGCTTTCAAAGTCAGTGAAAGATTCTGCTGCGCACGCGCATTTCATGCGATCATGCTCATAGATTCAATCAAATTAGCTTGTTTTTCTCTGTATTTTTACTGTGTTTTCGAAGAAAGAATGAATGG
>DXYE01000006.1:41475-49810 GCA_019415985.1 Clostridiales bacterium | reverse complement strand
GAACGCTATATCGGCTCCTATGTCATCGGGCGTCGTGCGGTTATTGAAGTGGGCGGCACACGAAGCCGCAGGAAGGACCGGGACAAATGGTTCATTATTCCCGACCATCATCCGGCAATCGTTGATAAAGAACTATTTGAAAAGGTGCAGGCTGTGCAGCGCCGATTCTCCTTGCCGACCAGGAAAACCAGGGAGTACCCACTGAAAGGCAAGGTCTATTGTGGCTGCTGCGATCATGCACTCTCCCGCATCGCCCAAAAGAGACCGTTTTATATGTGCCGCCATTCCACAGCTGATTTGAACAGCCGCTGCCGCGATGTCCGGGCAGATGCTGCTGGTCTGGAAGAAGCAGTCCTCCTCACTTTGAAAAAGCAGCTGGAAGTCCTGCTGCCCGTACATGAGGACGGCACTATTCACCTGGAGGCCACCGCTGCCAAATGCTCCGAGTATGAGAAGCAGCTGGAAGCTCTGAAGGACCAGAAGCAAGCTCTCTTTGAACGGTATCTCTTGGGGCAGATCGAGCTGGACACATATAAATCGGAGAAAGCAGTTTATGACGCAGAAATACTGAAAGTCAAAAATGCCTATGCTGCTGTCACCACCCAGGCAAAGCTGAAGCGAGAAGAACAGGCCCGCCAAAGCAGCCGACAAGAAATCGTTCACTCGATTGAAGAAGCGGATGTGCTGACCTTCGAGCTGACCGATCTGCTGATCGAAAAGGTGTATGTATTCCCCGACAACCGCATTGAGATTGTTTACAAAGTCCATGACCTCTTTGAATAATTGAAGGTACAAAAACGGAAAACCCAGGCTATCAAATCTATCTTGGTAGCTTGGGTTTTCTGCTTTTCAGAATTATATTTTTTTGTCGTGTGCTTGACATACGGGTGCCTTAAATCATGAAACCTTCTATGCAGCAAACCGTGTTCTTCCAACAGAGATTTGTGCTTTTGCGTGACATAGTCCGGTTTTAGTGACCGTCCTTCCTCATCTCTGCATAGGTAACTCCTATCATCCATACAGTACAGGCTGCCAAGCTTTTCCGCTAATATTACTGCCTCTCGTTAGCGCGCAAAATGGCACTATATAACGAAAGAATATTACACTTATCTTACGCAGAGTTAACAAGAGATAGGTGGTCTTTTAACGAAATAAGCTATATAATAAAAATAAATAAATGTATCTTTAAATGATTTTGTATCATGAAAAATTACGCTTTTGAAACGGAATCAATGGTCTCGCTAAAAGGAGGATAAGGTTGAAGCAGATTATTATTTACGGCAGCCGGTATGGCAGCGCCCGCCGATATGCGGAAAGGCTGTCTGAACAAGCCAATATTCCGGTGGTCAGTTATAAAAAAATTCCAGATCTTTCCAGCATGAAAACCATTATCTATCTGGGCGGTCTGTATGCCGGCGGTGTCCTGGGACTAGCGAAAACCTTGCGGAGCGTTTCTTTTCATAGGGGACAGACGTTGATCATCGTTACAGTGGGTTTGGCCGACCCAAAAGAACCGGAAAATCGAGAAAATATTCGAGCATCCCTTCAAAGACAGCTTCCGACAGAACTGTTTAGCCAGGCTAAAATTTTTCATCTGCGAGGGGGTATTGATTACAAAAACCTGAACGTCGGACACCGCACGATAATGGCATTACTGTACCAGTCTGTTCGCAAGACGCCTTCTGAAAAGCAAACGGCAGAGAATCGGGCGTTTATAGAAACTTATGGGAAACAGGTAGATTTTACAAATTTCCGTGCGTTGGAACCGATTATTTGGGAAATACAGAGAGAAACGATATGAACAAGGCCATTAAAAATATACTGAAAATCCTTTTAATCGGTTTTGTCACCACCATCGTCCGCATCATCGGGCAGCTTTCCATCCCAGCCGGCGAGCAGACAGTTCTGGCGCCCAGCGTTTTCGCACAAAACGGCACCATGCCGCTGGCTTTTACTGTCTATGGAATTTTCGCTTACTCCCTAAATGCCTCGCTGTTCCTGCTCATCCGGAACCGGTTGGGCGGGAATCGGATGTTTCAGGGGCTGAAATACGGCCTTGCCTGCTGCGCTGTGTGGATTGTTTATCTTTTAGAACCCTTGCCGCATGTAGCGGTCATGGATCGGATTACTTACCCGGTGACTGATAGCTTGGCCTTGATTGTTATGGGCTTGCTGCTTGGATGGCTATTTGGAAAATCCAAAGGTTCAGCAGGCCGGCAGAAAACAGCATTCCCTATCCTTCCGGTGCTGACCGTGACTGCCTGCTTCTTCACCGGGCGGATGATACAATATCTCATCTTTGGCATTTACTCTTCCTTTGATGAGAAACCGTTGGAAACGGTTCTGTGGTGTCTGTTAACAGGAATTGCAATCTCTTGTGTGACGGCATGGCTGAATTGTTATATCAGTAACGGCAATCGGGTAAAGCGGGCAATGATTTTGGGCTGTCTTTTGTTTGGGGTGGATTTAATTCTCTTCAACTTCTTTATGCCATTAGTGTTTGACGCCGATATCCCCGACCTGAGCCTCCGCACCTTAATCGATATCCTGACGGTGACTCTCGGATGCCTGGCATTCTCGAATAGGCACAACGTTGGCGAGTTGTAAGGGGGTGAGCTGGATGCAGGAAAAACGAAATATTCGATTTGGAAAATGGGTGCTTAAGGTTGTGGTATCTTATGCAGTGTTTATCATCATCGGCCTGCTGGTCTCTCTTGTGCCGGCCAGTCGGCTTGGATTGACTGAAGGAATATTTTTCAACCTTCGAATGTTTTTCATGCTGTTCGGCCCGATCTATCTCACCCTGGTCGTCAAAATCATTTTGACCTTTCTTACTGCCATAAAAGGGCAAACAAAAGACATCGCTGAAAAAAGCCGGGGAGTCCTGTTTGTCATCACGGCCCTGCTGTTATTTGCCAACCTATCCAATGCGCAGACGGTCTCCGACTTTACTACCGGATATATCCAGGGCAAAGGATTGCGGAATTTGGAAAAAAACAAACGTTATTCCATGAAAGGCAAGCGTTTTTTTAATGTCTTTCTGCCGGTGGGGTTCTATCTGCTGATTTTGGAACTATTAACTCTTCTAGTCTGTATCGTCATCTTCGCCCCATTGTCAAGGGCCGCAAGCAATGCATTCATCTTTTCAATTGCCCTGACCGCCCTGCTACTCTTTCTGGTTCCCATCATTCTTTCCTTTATCTCCGGTTATCAGGGAGATAAAGCGGAACACGAGGAAAAGCGCGCAAGTGAAAAGCAGGCGGCTGTCCAGTCAGATGTTCTGGTGATGGAAACCGACCCAGTTCGCCGGAAGCGGTATCTCCGGCTACCGAAGCTACTAGCCTTGCTGGTTTGCCCCGGCGTTTGCCTAATTTCTGTGCTCGTGCTTTCTCTTACCAAGAACTTCCAGGATCTTTTGGCCATCCGGTTGCTGAGGATGCCGTTTTTTTCATTGATGGTTGCCGCTGTTTTTTCTTTTATCCCACTATTGATGTATTGGACCAACTGCTCCGGCACCTCACTGGTACAGCGTGTTTTCCTCGCGCAGAACCAGTTGTACTATGCCGGTTACAGCGGCAGCATGGAGGAACGGGTGGAATTTACCTTTACCCTACTTCAATTGGAAAGCTACCGTGTTGGGAAAAGAGCCATCCACATCCGGGGGCAGTTTGCCAAAAAGACAAAGGATTCTTACGGCACCAGTAAAAAAGGCCCGTTCACCAAAACATTGTGGCTTCCCCGCACCTTCCCGTTGGAACAGGAACAGGCCCTGCTGCAGTTTTTACATGATAAAACAGCGCAGGTTTATTAGCCACGTTTATCCTCTATACAAAGAAGTAAAAGCGCAACGGAAAATAAAAAGCCATCATCATATTGTAAGGGTATCTTCCTGTTATATCTATAATTAATGTATGAATCTTGATGGCATTTATAGTCTTTCCGATATGATTTGGGGATTGAGTGTGACAGCAATGTATATTAATATAATACTAGCGTACTGCCCTTAGCGAAAATTTTTATTGAATAAGCGGGAGAAGAACATAAAGAACATGAAGATTAAGAGATACTTACCACCGCTTGCTATGTGGCTCGTTTTTGAAACGATTGCGGTGACAATGTGGCTTACACTGGATAATATATTCTATCTATTCAATTTCTCCCATATCGGCACTCGATTGCCACTGGATTGGTTTTATATGGACAGAAGAAAAAATATGCCCGGAATGTAGTACAGTTGCAGTAGGTCTATATATGCTTGTGTACCTGGGCTTCCTTTGCCAGGAAAATATGCAGATAGAGGGTTCCTGGTATTATCTTTTCCTCGGTGTGTTTGAGGCTGCCACAATCCATTATGTCGTTGCAAAAATTTTTGGTCCATTACTGTTTGGGCGCGGGTGGTGCGGCTATACCTGCTGGACGGCGATGGTCTTAGATTTGCCCCCCGCTCAAGGAACCCGCTAACCCTCGTAAGCGTTGGGGAATTATCCGATATTTTGTTTTTGGTGTTTCACTCTTATTTGTTAGCTTGCTTTTTATTCTTCAAGTCCCGAAAAAGGGAGACATTATGTGGTGGAGTTTCATCATTGGAAATATCCTCTACTATGCCGTTGGAATTACTGTTGTCTATAAGTGCAAAGACAACAGAGCATTATGCAAATACATCTGCCCGATTACGATTTTTTTGAAGCCAATGAGTTACTTTTTAGCTTTCCGCATTAAGGTAGATGAAAAGAAATGTATCTCCTGTGAGAAGTGCGAAAGGGTGTGTCCTATGAATGTTGAAGTACCAATCAATTCCCGAAGGAAGAAAAACGCAACGGAATGTATTTTGTGCATGAAATGCATGGATGAATGTCCGAAAAATGCTTTGAAATTATAAGTATAAGTTGTTGGCGCTCTTCTTTCTGTTATAATTCAATGTATAAATTTTTACGGTGTTTGTAGCGTTTCTGACATATTCCAGGAATTTACTGGTGGGTAGGAGGTGAATTCGATGTACAAAACGGTGGTCGTTAACTATTCTCCCAAGGCAAAGGAAATGGCTGTCAGGGTAGAGGAAACGGCTAACAAAATGGAACGGGAAGGGTTTGAACTGGTTTCCTGCTCTATTATGCCCTCTTCCAAAGGTATCCTGGTATTTAGAAAATCCGGTGAACCGGCACAGGAAAAGTGAGCCTTTCTCGTTACAGAAAGCATAAGCGCTTAGGGCCATTCGGCTCTAAGCGCTTTTACTTTTTATGGTATCCAGAGCAGCATCTTGTTTGTCCTTTGCCGACTCCAAATCCCCAAAATCCCCCAAGTTGGTCAATTGAACTTCTGAAGCGTCCACTTTAGCGCCCGGATTTTCCTGTTGTCCCCGGATGGTTGCGGGAATTTCCCCGTCCAGCTGTCCACGGATACTCTGCGCCCGGAGCAGGCAGACCTGCTCTAGCGTATCCACTGCCACCTGATGGTCTTCAAAAGAGCAAAACGCAGTCGGATCCTTTTGAACATAGGGTGCAATCAACTTTTCCGTCTGCCGGAGGGTGGCTTCAAACCGCCCGCTTTCAAAATATTCCGAAAGCAGTTTGTCAAAATATGCGTGGTATTTAGCAAAATACTCATTGTGCTTCATTAAGTTGTGGTAAAGCGGTCGGTTCAGCATAATCTTTCCCTCTGCCGGTGTGTTAATGGGGTAATTAATGAGGACATTGGGATCTTTTATAGGGTCGGTCATACCCAGGGCATAGGTGCCGAAAGCCAGGTTGTAATCCCATGGCAGGATGCTGAGGATACCGCCTTCCTCATACAAAAAGTAGTTGTGTCCGGTATGGCCCAGATAGCTGTCCCAGTTCATCACAAAGACCTGCACGGTGAAATACCGCAGCACCTCGTCCACATTGATTGCAGTTTCCAGATTCTCTCCTGTAGATAGGGTTTGCAGCGCCTCAATCACCCGTTTTTGATCGGCTTCCGACGTCTTGAACTTGGCGTTTTCAAAGATACCGGGATAGCTGTTCGGGTTATCGTCGATATATTGCAGCGCCACGTCGGCGTTTTCCGCGTTCAAGGAACGGTAATCCGGCTTATACAGCTTCCCATATTCCTTCCCGAAATTCCGGCGGGCAAAGGCTTCCTCCGGCTCCTCGACCGCCAGGAACAGCCCCCAGGCTTCCCCGTTGACCGTCACCCAGGCATAGCTGCAAAGCGGCGAAGGGACGCCCATAAACGCCATCATATCACAGGCCATGTAGGTTTTCAGGTAGCTGTTGTCCTGAAAGGACGCGTCCAGGGAAAATTTGTCAAGCCCATAGTAATTTCCGCCGTCCAGGAACTGGTCGAATTCCAGCTTAAGGCTGTAGCGAGAAAGCCCATATTCCTCCGTCAGGCGCAGAGAATTGTTGCCCTTTGCCCGCAGTCCAATATTATGAAACCCCTCTCCGTCGATTTCGACGGTGCAGGACACATATTCTTCCTTTTCAGCGTTCTCGATAAAAACGCCCCAGTTCTCGATTTGAATATCAATGATGTGCACCCGGCTGTCATCAAACAACCGGGTCACATATCCCGGGTTGGCGCTGGCCTTGGGAATCCCCAGTTGTTCGCCGAATATCAGCAGCATCGTAAGGAGGGCCGCCAAAACCGCCGCGCCGATACAGATCCGATCGATATACTTATGCTTTACCATCGCCTTATCCCATATAGTCGCCGTTGTAGGAGACCAGCACCACCCGGGAAACACCCGGCATAGCCTCCAGCTCGTTGACAAAGGCGCTGCTGTCCTCCTTGAGGCGGACTTCATAGTTGAGTTCAATATTGCCATTGTCCACACTTTTGCTTTTGAGGTTCAGCCGCCTGACCTGAGATTTCACAAAAATCCGTGCCTGTTCCTCAATCTCGCTGTTTTCGCAGTGTACCACCAGGATATAAGGGGAATCCATCGTCTTCTTTTCGGAGAAGGCAAACAGCACCGCCCCGATGAAGAGACTGCCGAACACTGCCAGAGGAATCAGGCCCGCCGCCAGTACAATCCCCACCGCAATAGCCCAGAATAGGAAGGCGATATCCATGGGTTCCTTGATAGCAGTGCGGAACCGAACAATGGACAGTGCGCCCACCATGCCGAGAGACAGCACAATATTACTCACCACCGTCATGATCAGCAGGGTAGTGATGAGGGACAAAGCGATTAGCGTCACGCCGAAGCTCGCCGAGTACATTACGCCGCTGTAGCTCTTCTTATAGATGAAAAAGATAAATAATCCCAGCAGGAAAGCCAAGATCAAGGCGATCACCATGTCCAATATGGAAATGCTGGCGATGTTCTCCAGAAAGCTGGATTTAAAAATATCCTGAAAGTTCATTGCAGCCCTTCCTTCCTCTATTTACTCAATCAAACCGCCGGCACAAGGCATATTTGGAACAGGCCGCCGCCTGCCTTCCGGGCACCTGTACCGCCATGCGGACAAACTCCGGCAAAAACGCATCATATTTGACCTCAAGCACCGTGCCAGATTCCATTGCGCGCAGATAAAAAATTTCCGGATTCAAAAAATCCACACTTCCAAGGCCGGTGCGAATGTCCCGATCTAAGGTAATCCGCACGTTGCCGGGTGCATAAAGAAAGGCCTCCCGGTCGTAACGGACGATGGTCTTCGGCCGTAGCCCTTTTCCTTTTAATTTGCTGTAAAGCTCTATGAAAAGTGTATCTCCCAAATCCAGCAGGAATTCATAGCTGCCGGAAAGCAGCTTTTCTACCTGTTCCTGCGTCATTCGGGCGCTGCACTTGCCGCACAGGCCATTTACCTTATACTTCTTTTCCAGCCGGACAAAGGAAGGATTCTTCCCATAGTACCGCAGGCGGAATTTTTCCCGCTGGTTTACCCCGTCGATTTTTTCCCGCAGGGCACTGTCATAAGGAGTGTCAAAATACAAGCTGGTCACCCGGTATGTCCCGTCTGAACCAGCGTTTTTGTCGGAAAGGAACAGCTTCCGGAGCCTTTGGGAAAGCACCAGATCTTCCCGCAGGTTGATCTGGTGCTTCAGCTCATGCCGAAGGGAACTGGATTTTATCGGCTCAATCGTCATAGCCGGAATCCCCGTCATCATCGTCGCTGTAGTTGCTGCCGCCAACATCGTAATTAGTCTCGCCGTAGTTGGTGTCATTGTAGTCGGTGACACCATCGCTGTTCATGCCATAGTCCGTGTCGTTGTAGTCGGTGACACCGTCGTTGTTCAGGCCATAATCCGCGTCGTTGTAGTCGGTAACGCCATCGTTGTTCGGGCCGTAGTCCGTGTCGTTGTAGTCGGTAACGCCATCGCTGTTCGGGCCGTAGTCCGTGTCGTTGTAGTCGGT
>DXYE01000006.1:389-41375 GCA_019415985.1 Clostridiales bacterium | reverse complement strand
GTAGTCGGTAACGCCATCGCTGTTCGGGCCGTAGTCCGTGTCGTTGTAGTCGGTGGAACCGCTGCCGGTGGTCGGGGTCCCGCTCTGCGTGCCGATGGTCTTGTGTTCCGCCTTCACGACCTTCCCCGTCACAGCATGGATATCGTAATCGTACTCAACGCCGTCTGCGGTGAATTCCAACTCAAAGATCGGGGTCCCATCGTCGTGGTCGAATTCCTTATCGTCGAATACCGCGTCCGCCGCATTGACGTTGGCCTGGGTCAGCGCAATCTCCTGCGCTTTCTCCAGCGTGATGTAGGGGGACGGCTTGCCGTCTTTGACATAAGCCGGGTCATAATCATCGTCGTCAATAGTTACGATACCGGAAGAAAGGCTCAGCCCTTTCACTGCATCCTGGGTGCTGGCGCTCATGTTGGCAAGAAAATCGTCGCTGGGAAGCACCGAACCGGGTTCCAGTTGCAGGACGATGTTCTTTTTGTTGCCTTCGATGTCATCCACGAAAAAACCGGCTTCATTGATTTCGACGATCAGATCCCTCAAAACATCGTCGCAGCTTTTCCCGATATAATCCGGATACGCTTCCACAATGCCTTTGCCGTCGTCGTTCCGGCCGGTCAGGGCTATAACTTTGCCATCCCTGTTGTATTCGATCTGGATTTCCGGATTGACACTCAGGGTAAGAATCCCCGTCTCCTTCAGCGTTGTTCCTTCCTGCACAGGCGCTCCGCATCCGGCCAGAAGGACTGCCGAAGCGACAGCCAGGGAAGAGACCGCTGCAAAAAGTTTTCTTCTCAAATTCATGTTGATTACTCCTCTCGGATGATGTTTAAATCGGCTTTTGTTTCGCCTTACACTCATAGATTACGGAAGCGGATTTTGAAAACCGGGGTAAGCTGGAAAATTTTTTAGTTTAATTGTCGTCCGCATCATCGTTATCGTCCGAATCATCGTCGCCGTCATCATCATCGTCCGAATCGTCATCGCCGTCATCATTATCGTTTGAATCGTCGTCATCCGAATCATCAGTGTCCGAATCGTTGTCATCATCGTGGTCGTTATCCGGATCATAATCGGTATCCCCATCCGTGTAATTGGTGTCGCCGTCACTGTTCGGACCGTAGTCCGTGTCGTTGTAGTCGGTAACACCATCGCTGTTCGGGCCATAGTCAGTATCCGCATACGCCGGCGTACTGCTGGGCGGCGGCGTATAGTCGGTATTTCCGTCGCTGCCCGGTCCATAGTCCGTATCGTTGTAGTCGCTGGAACCGGACGGAGTCGGTAGCGTAACCGTAGGCGGAAACGGCTCGGGTGAAGAAGGCGGCGGGGACGTCAACTGAGAAGAGATTGGCTGAGAGGAAGCCGGAGGTGAACTGCTCTCCGGGCTTTCTTCCGCCGGCCCGTTTTTGTGATTGAAAATTTCAATGGTGATGGTGATCCGTCCGTCCAGATGTTCTGTCACTTTGGTACGAATCTCCGTTCCATATTCCCGAAATAGGGCGTCGTCCGGGGAATCGATGAAGAAGGAAACCTGCCCGCCATCGGAAAGAAAGCCCATCGCAATCGCCCGGTCGATCAGCTCGTCTGCAACAGTTACCTTGTCTTTTCCCTTGCCGTCATAGCCTTCCAGCAGTGTTTTCCCGTCTTCATTTGTCCCCGTCAGCCCTACAACCGTGCCCTGCCGGTTTAGATCCATCTGCACTTCCGGGTTGATGGTCAGATATATGGATGAATAGGGCTGCAGATAATTCTGATAATAATTAATGCCAAAGAATAGCAGAAAACAGGCCGCGATTGCCGCAATACCGCTGCTGATCCACCGGATGGGATGCCGCTGCTTTTCCTGCGTTTCTTTCATCAGCACCGGGTCATACACCGTCTGCCCTATTTCGTATCGAAGATTGGCCGCTTTTAGAAAGCGTCCCTCTTCGTCCAGAAGAACCGCATAGCCGGGGTGGCATTCCATAACCAAATAGCTCATCGCGCTACCACTCCTTTCATCACCTGTTTCAAATGCCATCGGATGATTTCATACCCGTTGGTATAAATCAGCAGCAGGGCCACCATATATTTGCGGTGCCGTTCCAGCGTTTTGCGTTCCACGCCGCTGCCGGCTGTCAGCTGCCCGATGGGCAGTCTCTTTGTCTGTAAAAGGTCATCCAACAGCTCCGGGTTCTCCCTGGCATACTGCAGGGCCTTCCGGCAGGCTTCCAATGTTCGCTGTTGCTTGGGACAGTTGTCCGCCACATCGCTGAGGCTGACGCCGAATTCCTGCATCTGCCGAGTCAACTCCTCAATTTCCGCGCGGGTCGCATCCCGGACTACCGTTTCTTCATGGGGATCCTTGTCATCTGCCAGCGTCACTCCCAGAGGCACATCTTCTTCCCCGGTCGGTGCGTCCAGTGAGATAACGCGGCTGTGCTGCTCCCTGCGGCTGTAATCAATCAAGCGGCTTCTAATCAGCATGGCCGCGTATTTTAAAAAGGCACCGCGAGCGCGGGAATACCTGCCGATTGCCTCATGGAAGGCGATCATGGCGATGCTCAGCTCATCGTCATGCCCCTCGACGGGCGGGCGCTTTAAGAACTTCGCCGTTTCCGTCTTGATAAAGGGCAGGTATGTACCGATCAGCCGATCCGCCGCCTGTACATCTTCCTTTGCCGCATAGACCTGTTGGATAATTTTATGTTCATCGTTCATGCAGCAGATTCCCTCCCATATATAGAAATACGGCCCCTGTTTTCTAAAATCGGGGTCGATATGCCATGATTTTTCAAATCACCTGAATACAATAATCCAGGATAATCATACAGCGCCTTATATTTAGTCGCAATCATGGGTGAGTTAAATCTCTGTAAATTCAAGGTTAAGTTGTGAACATAAGTATTTCTTTAAATGCTTTTTCTTAAATTTTACAAAAGCATAATAAACAACAATAATGAAAGACAATCATATAGACGAACTCCCTCTTTCAACCGTTTTACCATTTCGGCTTAAAGGGGGAGTTTTTTTGCTATATTATTTTTGCTGGTTGCCAGCAGGGTTTGCTTTGGGCTGCTGCTCGACACCAAGAAGCCTCGCCTCTGAGTTTTGGTGGGCAGCCCCGTCTTTCCTGCTGAATTTCTCACCGGTGAAATATAATTCTGCTCTCTGTTACGGGCAAATATGCGGCAATCAGATTTCGGTAAAAAATGGTATACCGCTTTAACTTTCAGTTAAGCTTCATTGTATCATTTCTTTCCCTCCAGCGGATTTCATAAGTGATCAGCCCAAGCTGTCACGGCGTCATTTCCTCAGCCTTTTTTTTAATTTCCAGTAACGGTAACCGAAAGATGCGGCTGCCCACGCATAAATCGCAAGCAGGATCAGGAACAATACCAGCAGCACAGGGGCGTCTGCTTCTGAGCTTCGAAATTGTTCGAAGAGATTCGGCAAAATCAGCAGCACCAGGATGATGAGAATCGGCAAATACCGGCCTGCGAACATCCTCCGCATCATATCCAGCCTGGATTCATCGTCGCAGAAGATTTCCTCTTCCCCCTGCATTTCGGAAACCGGTTTACGGAAATAACTATACCCACCAAAATCCTGAATATATTCCCATCCGCAGTCCTTGAACATCTGCACATACTCGTCTTTATGCGCCAGGCCCTCCTGGTTATAATCCATCTGATAAACCACATCCTCGGGCGAACACTTCTCAAAATGATAAAGTCCCGGCAGGTTTACCTTCACAAATTTCCATCCTTCACGGTGACGCTTCCGAAGATACTGTTCCTCTTTCTCCCAATCCGCTATCGTAAAGATACGCGGCTCCATTTTCTTCTCTTGCATTTCAGCGCACCTCCATCATATTCCGATACAACCGCTCGATCCGCTTTATTTCCAGTGCCAAGACATCTCTTCCCAGGTCTGTAATACAGTAAATTTTCCGTTTTTCTTCTTCTCGTACAAAGCGGATTAGGCCATCTTTTTCCATCTTGGATAGACTGCCATACATAGTTCCGGGACTGATCCGGATTTCGCCATCCGTCAGTTCTTCTACTATGCGGATAATATTATAGCCATGAGATTCTTTCCGGAGGCACAGCAGAATATAAAAACTTGTCTCTGTCATTGGCACATACACTTTACGGATATGAACATCCATTTCATCAACGCCTTCCCTGGAAGCTTGTAGCACGATACATCGCACTGCTATATATCGACTTCAGGATAGCACTGCGATATGTATTTGTCAATAAAATCTTTGTAAAGAGTTTACGAGCTTCACGCTATCCGCAAGTGTGTTGATGGTCCGCAAGCAATGCATTCATCTTTTCGATTGCCCTGACCGCTCTGCTTCTCCACATGGTTCCCATCGTCCTTTCTCTAGCTTCCGGATATCAAGCCGATAAAGCGGGATACGCGGAGAAGCGTGCAAAGGAAAAGCAGAAGGCTGTCCAGTCTGATGTTCTGGTGATGGAAACCGCCCCAGTTCGCCGGAAGCAGTATCTTCGGCTGCCGACAATATGGGCCCTGCTGGTTTGTCCCAGCGTTTGCATTGTTTCTGGTTTCGTGCTTGCTCTCACCAGAAATTCCCGAGACCTTTTGAGCGTCCAGCTGCTGAGGATGCTCTAGCGTGTCGGGCAAAGGGCTATCCACATCCAGGGACAGTTTGCCAAAAAGACGA
Organism: Clostridiales bacterium; assembly: GCA_019415985.1. GTDB lineage: Bacteria > Bacillota > Clostridia > Oscillospirales > CAG-272 > CAKTAA01. Next base: position 36,706 of record DXYE01000006.1, on the reverse strand, counting down.
AGAACACCTACAGGGTCCAGAAAAAAGGGCCTTTCACCAAAACATTGTGGCTTCTCCGCCCCTTCCCGATGGAAGATGAATAGGCATTGCTGCAGTTTTTGCAGAATACCATGGCGCATGTCCATTAACCGCATCCTGCCCGACGGTATATATTTTGTATATGATAAAAATCCACTTGGATTCATTCTTTGTACAATCATATTGTAAGATGCAGAACTTTCTGCTATAATCTACATGAGTTTTGATTGGATTTTCATAAGGTTTCTTAGCAGGAGAAACATATTGGAGAAATATGTTTAGAAGGCAGGAGGTGAACGCAATGTATAAAACAGTGATGATTAAATATACCCCAAAGGCGAAAGAGATGGCAGCCAAAATAGAAGCTACGGCTAATCAAATGGAACAGGAAGAATTTACACTTGCTTCCTGTTCGATCATGCCATCTTCTAAGGGAATCTTGGTGTTTAAGAAAACCGGAGAATATGCATCAATAGAATAAAACTATGTCAAACAATCTTCAGTTTTACTGGGGATTGTTTTTGTCATGACAAATGTACTCATCAAAGATATCGTTGTTTCTTTGCCTAAAGCACAAGAAATTGAGCGCCATTACAAGAAATAAGTTTTCAAAATTTAACATAATGATGATAGAGAAATCATCTTTTATGTGATATAATAAAGATAAAATAGGGGGGTGGTTGCTTATGCCGAATCGATGTTCATTTCGGGATAATTTCTTAATTTCCATATTGATTGTATCAAAAATCAGGGTTGAGAAACTTTACGTATAAAATGCGTATCGGTTCCTCTTCCCTGATTTTTTCAAAGGAGCGTGTATGTAAGATGATCCCTTGCCGGAAAAATTGCACTCACTACTTTGGCGGCTGTCACAAGAGTTGCGCTCAATGGAAGCAGCGGCAGCAGCTGCTTCCTCAGCAGCAGAAAAAAGCCTATTTGAAGTACCATGAGGAAATCTCCAAGACAAGCATCCATCAATGCCGTGAATGCAACATCATACCTTTTCCCGATAGCACTAAAATCCATGTGCCCGAATTTATATATAGGTGGTTGAGAAATGCAAAAAACATACATCTTGGACACCAACGTCCTTATACAATCCCCTTATGCCCTGCAATCCTTTGAAGACAATCATATCGTTTTGCCATTGGCTGTTCTGGAAGAGCTGGACGGATTTAAAAACGCGGATGGAGAAAAAGGTGCCAATGCACGGCAGGTCATCCGGTATCTGGAGTCACTGCGCATTACGGGAAACCTGCTGGAAGGTGTACCCCTCCTCTGCGGCGGCACATTACGGCTGGAAGTCAACTGCGTCGACGTCCAGCTGCCGGAAGGGTTCCCGGATCACAAAAACGACAATCGGATTTTAAAGGTTTGCCTGGGCCTGCGGGAAAAAGCTCCCCCGGTCATTCTGGTGACAAAAGATATTGTTGTTCGCGTGAAAGCCCAAATTTTGGGGATCGATGCGGAGGATTTCACCACCGAGCAAGCTCCCGTCAGCGAAGAACAGTATACCGGACGGTGCGAGGTCTTTGTATCGGAAAAAAAGTTTGAGGATGTTAAAAAGAAATATATTGCGCCGGAGGACGTCTATCAGATAGATGAAGCTGGCGAAAGGCTGCCGGTGACACTTACTCCCAATCAGTTCATCATTCTCAAGGCGGATCAGTCTAACCGGAAAACCCAGCTTGCCCGGTTTGACGGAAAGAAAATTGTTCCGCTTGCCTACCAGAAGAAAAAACCATATGGTGTTTCCCCGCGGAACGTCGGGCAGAAATTTCTTCAGGAGGCACTGATGACGAATGCGCAGGAAGCGCCGCTGGTGATTGTAAAAGGCATGGCCGGCACGGCTAAGACATTCTATACGCTGGCCGTCGGTCTTCACGCTATGATGGAACAGGATAAGCCGGAATACCGAAGGATCTTAATCAGCCGTCCCAATGCCCAGTTTGATGACGATATTGGTTTTCTTCCAGGTGATGAATCAGAAAAAATTGCGCCACTGCTCCGACCGGTCATTGACAATCTGGAACTTTTGGTCGATCAAAACGAAAAAGAACGGTTTTCCGACGAGCGCAGCCTTTCGAGGAAAGTGGAAGAACTGTTCGCTCGGGGACTTATCGACGCTCAGGCGCTCAATTTTATCCGTGGCCGGTCTGTCTCCAAAACCTATCTTGTGATCGATGAAGCGCAGAATCTGACTCCCAAGCAGGCCAAGGGTATCATCACCCGCGCCGGCATGGGGACCAAGATCATCCTCCTTGGGGATCCGCAGCAGATTGACAATCCCCTTCTCGACGAGCGCACCAACGGCCTGTGCTATGCGGCGGAAAAAATGAAGGGAAGCCCACTTTGCTATCAGGTCACCATGTCCGCAGAGGAATGCGAACGCTCCGCATTGGCCATGGATGCGGTTAAGAGAATGTAGACTTTGTTGGAGTAATAAAAACGACCTCTTCCAGATGATGCAAGTTACTCATCTTCTGAAAGGGGTTCTACTTTTTCGAAATTCCAATTTCAATATTTCTATCATTCGAGAGGCCATCTTTTAATTTCTTTTTTACGGTTTCGTTTAAGGCAAAAGGGCGGTTGCCGCAAAATCCGAAAAACCGTTTTGGTCGGGAGGATAAGCCCCAAAGTCATGCCATCGTTTAATTGTCCCTTTTAAGCACTTCGCTGTAAAAATCGGGCTCGGATACTGTATCATTACGGTGTACTGTTTTGCGTTAAAAGATAATTTTTCATAAAATATGCCGTAAGCCTTGACAAATATACAGGAATATGGTAAACTAAAAAAGTAACGTGATATGTATAGTTAAAAATATTGTATTGTTTGGTAACATACTGTCATACATAATAAAATTAGATGCGCCTTTAGCTCAGTGGATAGAGTGCCCGGCTACGAACCGGTAGGTCGAGGGTTCGAATCCCCCAAGGCGCGCCAAAAGCGCAGAATCCGAACTCTTTAAGTTCGGATTCTTTTTATCAAGATTGAACGAAGTCGATTTTCTCAAAAGAATTGAAATCTTTTATGTTTTGTGGTTAAGTATAAGTCAAAATTGAGTAAAATAACTTGAAGAGGTAAAAGAAAGAGGATCATATAAAACAAAATAAGAAAAGTTGGGATGCAATTGCCGATTCCTTCATCATTTTTTTGCAGTACAAAAAGTAATTGACTTTTCTTTAGCTTTATGGTATATATGATGTGATATATTTGCTGTATAAAGCATGTTCAGAATTGCAGCGGATTTTACAACGTAAAATCGCTGTCTCAGTGACGGCAAAAGCCGCAAAACGATTTTGAAAGCGAAAGTTTTCAAACAATTACTGTAAAGCTTTCGTGAGCCGTGCACCGCGGTTTTCGTTCGATTGCGCAAAACTCAGTCATTCCAAGCTGTTGGACTTTACATTGTATAATATACAATTTGGGGGAAATAACGAGATGATTCTTTCACTTTCTATCCGACGCAGACGATAGAGCTTGTGTTCTTATGCGGGCACAAGCTTGTTTCGCTGTGTGCCTATAGAAAAGTGAAAGTTGATAGAGCCCTATCAAGCACTATGTGGCATACAGCGCCAAATAGTGCTTTTATTTTGTATTTTTAGGAGGATTTATGAAAACCATAGTCGAAGTTCTGACCGAAAAGCTGTCGCAGGCATTTCATACCTGCGGCTATTCCCCTGAGTTTGGCGCAGTAACACCCTCAGACAGGCCTGATTTATGTCAGTTTCAATGCAACGGTGCGTTTTCCGCTGCAAAGGCTTACAAAAAAGCTCCCGCTGTCATTGCAGGAGATGTGGTCTCAAAGCTCAAGGAAGACGGTATATTTCAAAAAATATCTGTTATGGGATCAGGATTTATAAACATGGATATTGCCGACAGCTTTCTATTGAACTATATCCGTAAAATACTTTCAGACAAATATTTAGGCATTAAGCAGTCGGAAAAGAAAGAAACGATTTTCCTCGATTTCGGCGGGCCAAACGCTGCCAAGCCTCTTCATATAGGCCATCTCCGCTCCGCTGTCATTGGTGAAGCTCTGAAACGATTGGCTGTGGCAACCGGAAGAAAAACGATAAGTGACGTGCATCTCGGTGACTGGGGGCTGCAGATGGGTCTTGTAATAGCCGAACTGGAGGAAAGAAACAAGTGTGGAACAGATCTGTCTTTATCAGGCGAAGAATGGGACGAAATTTATCCTCTTGCCAGTCAAAAAAGCAAGGTAAATGAAGATTTCAAACGCAGAGCGCAGGAAATAACCGCCAAATTTCAAAAGGGAGACAGCAAATATATCTCGATTTGGAAAAAGATCATGGATGTATCGGTCTCTGAAATCAAAAAAAATTATCGGCTGTTAGGCGTCAGCTTTGATTTGTGGCACGGGGAAAGTGATGCTGAACCATATGTAGATCCGCTGATTGGCATACTGGAAAGCAAGAATCTGCTTGTTGATAGCTTCGGCGCGAAAGTAGTGGAGGTATCCGAGCCCGATGACAATTTCCCCCTTCCTCCTGTCATTATTAAAAAATCCAATCACGCAAGCGGATATGCCACGACCGATTTGGCCACCATAATCGAGCGTGAAACGTTATTTCACCCCGACGAGTTATGGTATATCGTTGATAACAGACAGGCTCTCCATTTCACACAGGTGTTCAGATGTGCAAGGAAAGCCGCTCTTGTTCCGGACGAGACAGTCATTCATCATTTGAGCTTCGGTACGATGAATGGAAGCGACGGAAAGCCGTACAAAACCCGTGACGGCGACGTAATGAAGCTGACCGACTTTTACAATACCGTTTACAGTTCGATTTATGAGAGGGTTCAGGCATCCACGTTCATCGACCGCTCTAATACACAGGAAACAGCGCATAAAATCACTGTCGCTGCGATCAAGTTCGGCGATCTAATCAATCATCGCTCCAAAAACTATATATTCGATATTGAAAAGTTCACAGCGTCAGAGGGAAAGACTGGGATTTTTTTGCTCTACACCATCGCACGCATTCATTCAATTTTGAAAAAGGCAGAAAGGGAAACCGAAGATGTGAAGCCCACATGTATTTATTCAGATACGGAACGTGAGCTTCTTCTGACATTAGCTCTCAGCAATGAGGCGTTCGAGGCTGCTTATTGCGAAAAGGCACCCAATTTGATCTGCGAGAACGCATACAAGATCGCTTCTGCTTTTTCAAAATTCTACAGCAGCAATCATATTGCCGGAGAAGAGGATGACTCAAAGAAATCCGCCTGGCTTGCACTCTGTTCCGCTGTCAAAACCATACTTCAAAAGCACCTTGACATTCTCGGAATAGAACCGGTTGAAACAATGTAAATTCCACCTAAAAGCTCGGATTCGCTGAGGGGGTAAATCGGCAAATCGTTCAGAGAACAATTTATTTGAGGCATAAAAGCCCTTGTATCCCAAACCCTTCTGTCCAAACACTTGGGTATACCCCAGTCTACGCTGAGCAGTCATGTCTTATATCTGTTGACTGAAATGAAAAATCGAATATCTCCGGAATATCAACAGACGAAGCCCGCCGGTCTGGAAAGGTATCTGTAATCCATAGCCGTCAAGTTTTTGCAGCCGTTGTTAAATCTCAATTTCTCTTTTTCACCTCTGAGGCGCTTACACGTTCGGGCTCCTTTGCCATCACACCATCCCAAGCGTTTTCATTGCTTCAAGCCGAATCAGCGTTTTGCAGTTTATCACCGGTTCCGCCTCTTCTTTATCGGAAAGTACACTGAAATTCAGCTCGAGTGTAGCGCCGATTCCGCTACCTTTCTCTTCCAGTTCAGAAACGGGCCTCCGTTTGCCCAGGGTCCCCTGAACCTCTGCAATACAGCCTGCAGATCCGCAAAAGCTCATCTGACGCATTGTCCTACTCTGAATGCATAACGTTATAGAGCATATAGCGAACACCGGCTTCACTGATACCTTTTATTCCGCTCCGGCTTGCTTCTCTTCACCCCATGATTTCTGATCCTATCAAGATAAACCGTAACGACATGCCGAATGTATTTTACCGGTATTCTTTCCGCAGAATACAATAATAATATAATATTTGAAGCCGACCGCGGTAATGCGTCTGCCTAAGGCAGTCTTCAGAACGCTCAGAACCGTGCTGAAAAGTTATTATAAACGAACTTCATTTCGTATAATACCCTCTCGTCAGCCGATGCCCGCAGTTTGTATCAAATATCCACCTGCGGGCATGTGGAATTACTATTCTTATATGAGTACGAGATCTTATTCTACTCCGCACGATCTGATAATTCGATTTCTTCCTGGATACGGTCAATTTCCAGCTTCAGAAAATCTTCAAGCAAATTTATAATCTGCGGGTTTTAAATCGTAAATAGAAAAAAATAGCATTTCTCTTATATAGGTAATATGGCATATGTTTTTTTCCGCGCAGACTGTATGTAATTCAAAATGCGGCTGCCTTCATCGAGCATTTTATCGACCTCCACAGAACATAAGCAACATGCGGTCAAAGCTGACCATCCGGTCATCTTGGCAAAAGGACAGATGAAAGCTCAGCTCTGTTTGCATGGGAAGCTGCATTCAGCACATCGGGGATTGCGGGCCATACACCATTCCCTTCCGAACAGCACGAGACGATGGCAGAAATCGGACTGCTCCTCCGGCGCTATAATTTTCTGCAGTGCCAATTCCACCTTATGCGGGTCCTTTGTCTGGCATAAACCCATTCTGTTAGATATTCTGATACAATGCGTATCCGCTACAATGGCAGGTTTTCTGAAAATATCGCCCCGAATCAGATTGGCTATTTTTCTGCCGACGCCGGGCAATTCCAGCAGATCCTCCATGTTCTCAGGCACCTGGCCACCGTACTTTTCCATAAGAATTCTCGAAAAATCGCGTATATTGGCCGCCTTCACCTTATATACGCCGCAGGAAAAGATAAGCCTCTCCAGTTCGGGCAGATCAGCATCGGCCATAGCCGCGCAGTCGGGATAAACCTGAAACAGCGTCTCACAAACCTGATTGACGCGTGCATCCGTACATTGTGCCGATAGCCTTGCCATAACGAGAAGGCGCCAAGGGTCGCCTTCATAGGTAAGCGCGCACTCCGCTTTGGGATACAGGCGTTTCAGTTCTTCAACAATTTGCTCCGGCCGGATATCCTTCCGCACCGTTTTCTTTTCTGCTTCCATACGCTTCTCCTTTCCTCATCTCTCCATTTCAAGATTTCCGAATACATTCAGCAATTGAATCTCTGAGATGTTCCGTCAGCTATACCTCCTGTACAGAGCCCGTCCAAAAATTTCAGACAATACCGGAAACGAGCGCTCAGTTGACGGAGCGAAGAGTTCGGTCGTCCGAAATCCGCAGTGCATGATATCACAATAACGTGCCGTTTTGTAATGATCTGATTTCACACTGCGCTCATTATAACATTATTTTTTAATTCATTACACAAGGTTAATGGTGTTTGAATTCGCTGCGTACAATATCACCCAATTAACGAATCGCTAACATAAGGAAAATTGGGTTGAATTCATTTCATTCATTATAGCACAAAAAATGCAAAATTACAAGATTGTACGACAGCATTCTGCCTTTTCTTCCCCATTGCGCCTTCCGCCGCCTTATCGCCCGGAATCTCTCCGTCATGCGGGAGCGGCTGTCCATTTCTTGGAATTTACAAAAAATTTAATATGCATTTAGTCCTGTGCCACGACTTGCGTGTACACTGTTTTAAATACAGATAACGGGGAGCGTGTCGGATGTTTGGGTATATCAGACCATTGGTTCCGCAGCTTCGCGTTGCGGAGTATGAGTATTACAGAAGCCTATACTGCGGACTCTGTCGGGCAATGGGACGTGCTACCTCACGTTTTTCCTCCTGTACCTTGAGTTATGATTTCGTTTTTTTGGCGCTTGTGCGGCTTGCGCTTACCAATACTGACGCGACGCTCATACGGCGCCGTTGTCCGGTTCATCCCACGAAAAAAAGAAACATGCTGGTATCGGACGAGGTTTTATTTTTCTGTGCCTATACAAGTGCAATTCTCACATATCATAAGTTGCAGGATGATCTTCGCGATACCTCCGGCATCAAGCGGATAGGCACATATTTGCTGCTTCCGGCCGCTTCCCATATGCGGAAGAAAGCGCGTTCATTGAGGGATCTCGACCTTATGGCATCAGAAAAGCTCAGCGAGCTTGAAAGACTCGAAGAAGAAAAAACACCTTCGCCGGATGCAGTCGCTGAAATTTTCGGTTGTCTTCTGTCGCTCCTTTTTGCCTGGGAATTGGAAGGTCCTGAGGCAAAGCTCGCAGCCGCAATAGGTCACCATACGGGAAAATGGATTTACCTTGCGGACGCAGCAGACGATTATCCGGCTGACATCAAAAGCGGAGCGTACAACCCCTTTGTCTGTGCGGCGGGCAGCGCTGAACCATCGAAATTCATAAAAGAAAACAGAAAGACTATTGAAAATACTTTGATCTTTGAATGTAACGAAATCGCTAAGGCAGTGGAACTCATAGACTTTTCAGCAAACGGAATGGCAGGCGCGCTGCTCCGTAATATTGTCTACTTGGGAATGCCTGATGCCGCTGCCCGAATTTTAAAGTTTCCCGGTCAGCCGAAAAAGACTTCGGCGGATACTGTACAGTTTAAGCTGTAACATATTGCTGGTCCTAACCGGCGGCAGAGAAAGGACGGCGGCATTTGGCCGGCGTGTTTGTGACTATGAACGATCCCTACAAAATACTCGGTGTAAGTCCCGATGCTTCCGATGAAGAAGTCAAAAAAGCATACAGAGACCTTGCGCGAAAGTACCATCCCGACAACTATACCAACAGTCCGCTTTCCGATCTTGCCCAGGAAAAGATGAAGGAGATCAATGAGGCATACGATCAGATTCAAAAGCAGAGAACATCCGGGAACGGTCAGTTCAACGGCTCCTATTCGTACGGTGCCGGCAGCGGTTCAGCGGCCGGAGGCGAATACGCCAAGGTTCGGGAATTAATAAAAAACGGCAGATATGCTGACGCAGGATTAATTCTGGATTCGGTGCCGCAGAGGGCAAGAAGTGCGGAATGGAATTTTTTAAAGGGCTGTGTACTGGTTCAGCGCGGATGGTATTTTGATGCGCAGAGATACTTGGAAACCGCCTGTTATATGGATCCTTCAAATCAGGAATACCAGACTGCTCTGAATAACATTAAGGCGAATGCAGCCCAGTACGGAAGAAGCTACAATCCGACGGGCGGCGGAATGCGCTCCTGCTCTACCTGCGATATGTGCAGCGGACTGCTTTGTGCAGATTGTATGTGCGAATGCTGCGGTGGCGATCTGATCAGCTGCTGCTGAAAAGAACCGTTTAACCGTATTATCTGCAAATGGAAACCGTGCAGAGCGAAATCGCTCCAATTACAAGTATTTCTTTCTCGGTCAGGGAGGCATAAGTTCCATTTCTCCCGATAGACGCCGCCGTGCAGTCATACCGCAATACAATAAAGTCCGAATCCACGTTAAGAAGAACCTGAGGAAATGGTACAAATATACAAAAGCAGAAAATTCTCTGCCTCGCTTGACCTGTCAAGACCTTAGCGCCCAAACGCAGGTGAGAAAGATTACTTTTTATACATACAGCCAATTAGAGATGCATATTTTTTCAGATCGATACGAAAACAGTAAAAACGACGGAGGCTTTGGCGTCAGGAAAATCAAAGGAACAGTCTAAAGGCGATGACTTTATGATGGAATTTGATCCTGCGGGGCATCCGTTTTTTTATGCAGAAAGGAACGAGGCTCCGACATTCGGTCAGTCGACAGGCGGTCAGAATCGAATGAATGCGGACCGAAAAACAAGTTTCAGGCATTGTGATTCAGCAATAGAAAAAAATATCTCGATAGAAGGATATCTATAGCTGCTAAAGCGTCCACTTCCGTCAAAACTCTTAAAAAAGGGGAATATTCCCCGATTTCATATGGCATTAAAGGAGACAATAGTATGGAAATCAAACCTAACGCTAGGCACGGAATTGTTTACCGTGCGGAGAACACCTTTTTTCGTTACCAGGGATGGCCGAGCGTAACCCGTGATGAGAATGGAATTCTGTATGCGGCATCCTCTGCCTTCCGCATGCAGCACGTGGACCCGTCGGGAAAAACGGCGATGTTTATCAGCCGCAACGAGGGGGAAACATGGACAAAGCCCATTGTCGTCAACGATTCTTATTATGATGACAGAGATGCGGGTATTGTTTCCCTGGGCGATGGAAAACTGCTTCTCAGCTGGTTTTCTTTGGGTCCTAAATTTTATACGGATCTGAAAGAGCATGCAAAATTTGACTGGATGCCAAAGGGTCAGGCCGCGATCATCCCCGGTATGGTGGATAGCTGGGAGCATGTTCCGGAAGAGAAAAGAGCGGCGGAAGGCGCCTTTGTATGCCTGTCCCGCGACGGCGGCGTCACCTGGACCGACCCGATTCCGTCGCCCGTCAACTGTCCGCACGGGCCTGCGAAATTAAAGAATGGAAGCGTTTTGTACTTTGGTAAACGTTGGGGAACACCCACCCCCGGAATGATCGAAGCCTATACCAGCCATGACGACGGATTGACGTGGGAGCACACAGGCACTGTGCCGCTGCCTGAAGGATTGACCGCCGATTTTTTACACGAACCTCATGTCGTGGAACTGCCGAACGGACGGCTTCTCGGCGCGATACGCGTTCATACGGTTCCGGTCACGATGTATACAACTTTCTCGGATGACAAAGGAAAAACCTGGTCTCAGCCGATGGCGACAGGCGTCGACGGCTACCCGCCGCATCTTATGGTCCACTCATCAGGCGCCGTCATCTGTAGCTACTGCCGCAGAGGCGGACCGGGCAATCAGTCGGAACGCGCTCTGGTCAGCTATGACAACGGTGAGACATGGGCAGATGACTACGTAATTCACGGTGATGTCCCCTTCTGCGACTTTGGTTATCCGGCGTCGGTTGAGCTTGCCGATGGCTCTATACTGACGGTGTATTATCAGTGCTGGCCAGGCGATAGCTGGTGCTCTACTCTGTATTCGAAATGGAAACTTGAGAAATGACGATGCCCCTCGGCATGACCCCGGTTTGCACGGCGTCGGTTGTGGAAACGGAGAGCTAACGGTGCTGAGCCAGACGATATGATTGGTTCGGCAGGTTGTATTGAGGAGCCTTCAGACATCAGAATACAGCTTCATTCTATCATTTGAACGCGAAAGGACAAGGAAGATGAAAGTGATAAAACCTCAGGTAGAGCAAGGGATTGTTTGGCGCAATCCCAAATCGGTTTTTAAAAATAACGGCTGGCCATCCGTTTGCCGTGATGAGAGAGGCGTGCTTTATACAACCGCCTCAAGCTTCCGTATTCAGCATACGGACCCGGCAGGAAAAAACGCAATGTTCGTCAGCTTTAACGAGGGAAAGACGTGGACGTGCCCAATTGTGGTAAACGATTCCTACCTTGACGACCGTGATACCGGTATCGTGAGTCTCGGAGATGGTAAGATGATTCTTTCATGGTTCAGTCTCCGATATGAGGATGACTGTGCCAGCCACGCCAACTTCGAGTGGGAAGAACCTTATGACAAGGCTATGATTATTGGAATGGGCAAGGTTTGTCCGCTTCTTCCGCAGGAGGAAATGAAGTCCGGCGCATATGTAAAGGTGTCAAACGACTATGGCGTTACCTGGAGCGAACCGATTTCCGTTCCTATGACAGCGCCTCACGGTCCGAACAGGCTTTCAGATGGCCGCGCTGTCTACCTTGGAAAGGATATGCATCCGCGTGAGGATGGATGGTCGCATATTTCCGCGTATATCAGTATAGATGGCGGACGTACATGGGAGAAAACCGGAGACGTTCCGCTTCCGACAGAGCTTGATTTGACATGGCATCATCTGCACGAACCGCATGTTGTGGAGCTTCCTTCGGGACGGCTTCTCGGCGCCATCCGTGTGCATTGCAGAAAAGTCAACCCGGCTGATACCTGCTATACAACGTATTCCGACGACGGCGGCAAAACATGGTCCATGCCGGTTTCCACCGATGTTGACGGACTCCCTCCGCATTTGTTCGTACATTCCTCCGGTGCGGTTATCCTCAGCTATGCATGCCGTAGAGACGGGGCAAAATCTGAGCGTGCGGCAGTTAGCTATGACGGAGGTGAAACCTGGAGTGAGGAATATATTCTCAACGACAAGATGCCAAGTTTCAGTGACCTCGGATATCCGGCATCGGTCGAGCTTATCGATGGCTCTATACTGACAGTGTATTATCAGTGCCTTCCGGGTGATAGCTGGTGCTCTGTCTTATATTCGAAATGGCGTCTGAACGATAAATAAGCTTCAGGAAATATAAAGCACAAAGGCTTCTAAAGAAAAACAGGCCCAACCTATTTTCGGCAAACGAAAGATGCGCCGAATAGAAGACGGGCCTGTTATGTTATCGATTTTTCCGCTCGCCAACGGAAGAAAAACTGCCGGAACAGATAAACAGAGGCTAAAAAGCGCGGCGTTATCGTTGCAACAGCAGTCATACGGTACACCTCTTTTTCGGTTTCCAAACATACCGGAGGCTTTTTTCACCAAGAATCAAGATAAAAATATAAGCGGGGTTTATATTCCATAGATATGGAGAAAAAATGCAGTTTCAATGGATGAAGTGCTTAGCGGAGCCACACACAGCTTGTGGAATCGTGGTTAGATAAAGAAGCAAAAAGGCTCACAGGAATCGATGATGGCTGGGAAAATTACTATCGTTATTTTAAAAACGATTTAGCATCTAAGCGGAACGGTAATGTATATATTCTGTTGATATGTAAAAATGGCGTTCCATTTGCGGTAATATGCTTTGCGTTGACAGACGGACACTATGTGATATCCGAATTTTTCACCGCACCGGAGATGCGAGGCAGGGGATGCGGGTTCAAAGCGCTCTGCGAGCTGCTTCAGAATGCAGGAGAAATCATAGGCCGAGATATCCCTGCTGCCCAAGCCGTGATTTTTCCAAATAATATCGCTTTGCAAATAGCATTTGAAAAGGCAGGGGGCCGGTTCGATTCCGCTTACCCGGATGGAGACGCTTGGTATTAACTTTATCAAAAGATTCATTTTCTCCTTAATTCCGCGCGTTTTGTATTCGAAAGGGCCCGATACGACTGTTGCAATTCGTACAATTTTCTGTAATTTTCCTTTCGTTCACGCCGCCTGTACCGGTTACTGCTGCTTTTATTGCACGACGGAGGCACCTTTCTTCGGCTGTCAAACGGCAGAGATACCTGAGTTGGACATGCGTCTGAGAAGTTTCATACTGTTTGTCTCTGCTGTAAAAAGAACTCCTTTATACGGACCGGCGAATCCAACGTTTGGATTTCTAAATGACGCTCAGGTAACTGTAAAAAAGCTTCCAGACGCCCCATCGTACTTTGTTACGCAGAAAACAGTCAACCGATGCGTTTCAAGGAAAATTCATTGTATATAATACCTTTGATTGATAAAATTACGCATATTCATTTGTGCATTTTGCTAATTTTCATTCAAATCCCTTGACAAGGGTGAAAACCTTTGGTAGAATTATTTTTAATAATTACGATGATGAAGATGGACGCAGAATGAGCATATTCAGAGAGCCGGCGGTTGGTGCGAGACGGCATTGTTCTCTGTTAGTCTTATCCCTTCGGAGTAGAAAGCCCAAAACCGGGTGTCACAGCCCGGAAGTAGACGCTTTCCGTTTCGCCGCGTTAAGGCAGAGGGCTTGTTGGAGTCCGTAAGAGGCGTCAGAGAGTGATCTCAGCGCAATTTGAGTGGTACCGCGGGAATTCCCGTCTCAAAGTATGAGCTTTGAGACGGTTTTTTTGTTTTTCCGGTTCAAGGCTTCAACCGGCCAAGTGCAGCAGTTACCAAACCAAATGAGATGGGTAATTCTGCCGCCCACATCGCCGAAAAATGAACAAAACAAAATATAACCCCACAAGGGAGAAAGTAGTGCGGCAGGAAGCATATGGATACTGCCGACAAAAGGTGATTTCAATGAGGGATGTATTAAAGGAAGTAGCGGAAAGAATCCGGGAATTACGGGAAATCGAAGGCAAAACTGCTGAACAGATGGCTGCAGTCGTCGGCTTGTCTCCGGAGGAATATCGAGAAATGGAGACGGGTACACGCGACTTCAGTTTCACGTTCCTGTATAAGCTGGCAAATGCCTGCCGAGTGGAAATGGCCGATCTGCTGAAAGGGCAAAGTCCGAGCCTCTCTTCCTATGAGGTGACAAGACGCGGCGAGGGCCTGCCAATCGCCAGACGGAAGGGTTTTTCATACCTTGGCCAGGCGCCGCTTTTCAGACACAAGATCGCTGAGCCTTTTCTGGTCAAAATTCCCTGCACACCGAACGCAGAAACGCAGGATATTCCCCTTTCCACACACAAGGGTCAGGAATTCGATATCGTGCTCAAGGGACGACTGAAATACAGACTGGGAAATCATGAGGAATACCTCGAGGCAGGAGATACTATTTATTATGACAGCTCTACGCCGCACGGCATGGTGGCCGTAGACGGAGAGGATGCGGAAATGTATGCAGTCGTGATGAACCCGGAAGTCACCAAATCCGAGGACTACGATAAGCTGGAACCTGTTCCCGTAAAACAGGTTTCAATACAGCGCCCCCACCGTGAAGAAGTCGCATCCAAATTCGTACACGTGGAGCTGAACGCCCAGGGTATACCATCCGCTATCGCTTTCCGGAATGAGGACCGATTCAATTTTGCTTTTGATATTGTGGATGCGCTGGCGGAAAAATCGCCGGACAAACTGGCCATGCTGCATCTGTCCAGAGAGAAAACGGAGCGCCGCTTCAGCTTTTCTGATATCAGCAGATATTCCTCGCAAGCCGCCAATTATTTTGAATCGCTCGGAATTCGAAAGGGCGACCGCGTCATGCTCGTCCTCAAACGGCATTACCAGTTTTGGTTCGCGATCCTCGGTCTGCACAAGATGGGGGCCATCGCGATTCCGGCGACAAACCTGCTCGTCGCACACGATTTTGAATATCGTTTCCAGGCGGCAGGTGTTCGCGCCATTGTTTGTACATCAGACGGAGATGTCGCGGAACATGTAGACGCCGCAGCGAAAACCTGTCCGGAGCTTGAGATCAAAATGCTGGCAGGCGGCAGCCGGGATGGCTGGCATGACTTCGACAAGGAATCGGCCGCCTGTTCCGATGTATACCGACGCAGAGATGACAGCGCATGCGGAGACGACGCCATGGTCATGTTCTTCACCTCTGGAACCACGGGATACCCAAAGATCGCCACACACAGCCACAAATATCCTCTCGGCCATTATATCACGGCAAAATACTGGCATAACGTCAATCCGGATGGCCTGCACTTTACCATTTCCGATACCGGCTGGGGCAAAGCGCTTTGGGGTAAATTATACGGTCAATGGCTGTGTGAAGCAGGCATCTTCACCTATGATTTCGACAAATTCGACGCGCACGATCTGATGCCCCTGTTTGCAAAGTATCACATTACGACGTTCTGCGCCCCCCCTACAATGTACCGTTTCTTCATCAAGGAAGATCTCTCAAAATACGACCTCTCTTCCATAGAATACGCGACAGTTGCCGGAGAAGCGCTCAACCCCGAGGTTTACCAGCAATTTTATAACGCAACAGGCGTCCGCCTGATGGAAGGTTTTGGTCAGACCGAAACCACGCTTGTCTGCTACAATCCGATCGGTACCCTGCCAAAGCCGGGTTCCATGGGAAAACCCAGTCCGCTGTACGATGTACAAATTCTGATGCCGGACGGCACGCCGGCCAAGTCGGGCGAAACGGGAGAAATTGTAATCTGTACGAAAAAAGGAACGCCGTGCGGCCTTTTCAAGGGGTATTACAGAGGAGAGGACAAAACAAGAGAAGCCTGGCATGACGGATATTATCACACAGGCGACACGGCATGGTGCGACGAGGACGGTTATTTTTGGTATGTCGGACGCGTAGACGACTTGATCAAATCCTCAGGCTACAGAATCGGGCCGTTTGAAATCGAAAGCGTGATCATGGAGCTGCCGTACGTTTTGGAATGCGCCGTCACCGCCGCTCCAGACCCCATACGCGGACAGGTGGTCAAAGCTACCATCGTCCTGGTAAAGGACACGGAACCGACCGAAGCGCTGAAAAAGGATATCCAGCAGTACGTCAAGGTTCACACCGCGCCTTATAAATATCCGCGTATTGTGGAATTCCGTGAATCGCTGCCCAAAACCATAAGCGGTAAAATCCGAAGAACAGAACTGCGGTAAACGAACATCGGCCGGAAATATGGGATAATAAAACGGGGAGGAGCTGCAAAACGAATCGTTTTGCAGCTCCTTTTTGAGCATGAGTATTGAAATTTCACCCTGCAATATACCGAAAATATGAAATACATTTGAAAGATGCGTATGGAAACCCCTGCGGGGAACGGCGGCTTTCAGCCTTCCGTTGTACGTACGAATCCCTGCAGCAAGACTTGGAAGCGGAATACACGGCCGATAGTGGAGCATCTTCTTGCGTATCATTTGCCCCCAGGACGATTTTTCGCTAATTTCTGCTTGCCTTTATTGTAAAGGTTGCGCCCCATTTTTTCAAAATTTGAATTGAATCAAATCCGGCAGTCTGCAGCGCCTCTTTTTCATGCCTGACTGTCAGCGGCGTATCATAATGATAAAACATATTGTCTGTAATGCACTGTATCTGCTTTAAGCGAATCAATTCCTGTCTGCGATTCTTTTCCTCTTCATCAGACAATGAAAAATAATCTGTCAGAATAAAGAAGCCTCCCCTCTTTAAAGCGTCATACAATTTGGTGTAAAGAGAGATCTTTTCCTCTTTCGTAAAATGGTGGAGAGATTCCACAGAGACAGCTGCATCAAATGTTTCCTGTCCGAAAGGAACATCAAAATAAGAGCCTAAAATCAATGTCAGTGCCATTTCGGGTAATTTCTTTTTCAATGCGTCCAACATCCCGGACGCAAGATCAATACCCGTAACCTTTGCAGAAGGATTTCGTTTGAAATATTCTTCCAATTCCAAACCCGTTCCGCAGCCTAAATCCAAGATATGGGCCCCTGCTTCCTTTGGGAGGCATTCGGCGGTAAAGGGATAAAAATCCCGCGCAGATTCAATACAATTCAACTGATGTTCATCATATCCCTCCAATCGGCTATTAAAAAACGCATCCATTTTTTCAAGCATCCCAAGCCCCTTTCCTTTACCAGACGGTATCTTTGGCGCCGCATGCATAGTTTTTTGTTCCGTTATCGCCTTTAAAATGAATTGATCAATAAATTCCAAAAAACTGTTTGATACACTGTGTAAAAATCTGTCTCCTGCTTTTGAAAGCAGCAAAATTACAGCGGTGCAGTTTCTCATTGTTCTACCATTAACTTTTGGGGGAATGGACGAAAGCTACAAATTCCGCCTCCGAAGCTTCAGTTATTTTTTAGTAAATTTTTTCAGGGGTTCTCTCGTGCCGTCCGGTCTTTGAAGGACGGTATTATCCAGAACTTTCTCAAAACTTCCTCGAAATGCATCGAGATATTCCTTTCTTAGAATCGCCTGTTCCGCACATTCCCCCTCCGTCAGGGAGCCCGTTTTCGCTTTGCGTGCCAGCTCGTTTATTCGGGCGATTTTTTGTTGATCCATTTCTGTTCCTTTCTGTGAATGCATCCCAGACGCCTATTGTCATATATTCAAGAATTTCTCAGCATCCCTCTAAAAATCAGTAAAACAGTTTTCCCTTCTGTTTCTCATCATAAATTTTTAGAATGCCATTTTATCCCATGGCGAATTTTGCATACCGTTTGTGATTTTCATTGTAGCACATCAGGCTGTATCTGTCAACTTTCCTCCAAAAGCATCATGCGCGAGCGCAATAAAAATCGATTTACCACTTGCAATTTTTAAGAATCTCTGATATAATAGAGAGAGCAAGATATGAAATAAGGCCATACCAGCCGGGGAGTCAGCGGTGCCCTGTACCTGCAATCCGCTACAGCAGGGGTGGTTTCCTCGTATGAGGATTTGGCTTGGGTGGTCAGCGCCGCATTTGTCCTGCAATGAAGAATGGGTCTTGCGCGATCGAAGGTTGCGAACCATGTCAGGTGGGGAACCAAGCAGCATTAAGCAAATTCTTAGATGTGTTGCAGGGGCGCCTGTTCTGAGCAGACGATGCGGAAAGCGCATGTGAGCGGAATTCAAGTATGTGGTGTATGGCCTTATTTTGTATCTTGTCATTTTTATGTTCCGGGGTGATCGCTTGTATCAGACCTTATATCGCAAATGGAGGCCAAGAACGTTTTCAGACGTATGCGGGCAGGATCATGTAACGAAGATCCTGCGGCACGAGGTCGAGACCGATAAGCTGTCTCATGCTTACCTGTTCTGCGGCTCCCGCGGTACGGGCAAGACGACCTGCGCAAAAATATTGGCGAAAGCCCTGAACTGCGAGAATCCTGAAAACGGAAATCCTTGCGGAAAATGCCCGTCCTGTACGGGCATTGAGAGCGGCCAGATCGTTGACATCATTGAAATGGATGCAGCGAGCAACAACGGCGTAGATAACATACGTGAAATCCGAGATGATGTCGCATATGCGCCATCTGCCGTTAAAAAGAAGGTATTCATCATCGACGAAGTACATATGCTGTCGATCTCCGCTTTCAACGCCTTGCTGAAAACGTTGGAGGAACCGCCGGAACACATCGTCTTTATACTCGCAACAACAGAGCTTCATAAAATTCCCGCGACCATTCTTTCCCGATGCCAAAGATTCGATTTTCGCCGCATTCCGACCCAAACGATCTGCGAGCGCCTGCGGTATATCGCGGATGAGGAAAACATCGAAATTGAGGACGCGGCGTTGTTTCTCATCGCCCGACAGGCAGGCGGCGGTATGCGGGATGCTATCGGCATGCTTGAGCTTTGCAGCGGGAGCCTGCCGGAAAAAGGCTCGGTCCTGACGGAAATGGATGTCTCTGAGCTTTTGGGTGTCAGCAATACAGAGATACTGCTCTCCGTAATCCGTTCGGTACAAAACGGCGATTTGGAAGGCATCTTCGACATCATTGCCGGCATTCACCAATCATCAAAAGACCTGGCTGTTTTCTGGCAGTCGCTTTCCTCCTTCTATCGGGATATGCTGGTCATCAAAAGCGTACCCCAGGCGAAAAGGTATGTGGACCTGCCGGACAAACAGCTTAAGGAGTTAAGGACGCTTGCGGATGGTTTCTCAAAGGAGACCCTGTTTCTGCATTGCAGACTGCTGGACGAGGCGCTGGTTTCCATGCAGAAAAACATGGTGTCCAAACGTATTTTGGCGGAAGGAACTCTTCTCCGCATGTGTGATCCAAGCTTGGAACCATCGAACGATGCCCTTTTGGCTCGTATCGCCGTCCTGGAGAACAGGTTATTTATCCTGGAATCAAACGGCGGAAAAAGGCCGAACGCAGATGCCCGCGAAGCAGCGGATCCCGTGTCTCCTTTGGAAGTGTCTCCGGCTGAGTCACAAAGGAAAGCGGAAAACCTTCATAATCAGTCACGGAAGTCATGGGGGGCTGTAGAATCGAGCATGCGTCTGTTTTCCAAATGGCCGGAGGTCATTAGACGAATGGAAGCAAGCGATCCCGGTGTATCAGCCTTTTTAAGATCCTATAAGGCTTACGTGGATGAGGAAAACGGAAAGCTTTGCTTGTACGCCGGTGATTCGTTTTCCATAAAAATGGTCACCGCTTCCGAGACGCTCCAGCGTCTGTGCGAAGCAGTCAACGCAGAGTGTATGGGGGAGCAAAGGTATACAATGTCGGATATCTCCGTCTGTGAAGGAGAACGCGCAGGGACGCAACCGGAGCAGAATCCGATTGATGAGATCATAGAGAGCGCCGGTAAAACCGAATAGATCAGGGATGCCTTCGCAGCATAAAAGTAAAAACGGATGTTCCGGATTCAGTCACAGCCGGAAAGATCGTCGGAAAGGAACGGAAAAGATGAAAGCAAGATTGCCACAGGGAGTGGGCGGAGGCCCACAGAATATGAACGCAATGATTCGGCAGGCTCAAAAGATGCAGGAGGATATGGCTGCCCTGCAGGAGGAACTGGACGCGAAAACATATGAAATCACAGCCGGCGGAGGCGCCGTCACCATAAAGATATCAGGAAAAAAGGAAATACTTTCACTCGATATTTCTCCGGAAATCGTGGATCCTGAAGATATCGAAACGCTGGCTGATATTTTGACGGCCGGTGTCAACGAGGCTATTAAAAAAGTAGACCAAACAAACGCCGATGAAATGTCAAAAATTACGAACGGGCTGAATCTTCCGGGCTTGATTTAAACGCAACGTAGCGATATTCAGTGATTATCATTCTGTAAATTATAGGAACAAACGGTATGACAAATTATATCAGACCGCTGGAGGCTTTGATCGAACAGTTCGAACGCCTGCCGGGTATCGGGCACAAAACCGCCGTTCGTCTCGCGTTTTCCGTGCTGGATAGGACGGAAGAGGAAGCGGAAGCATTTGCGGAAGCCATTGTCGGCGCAAAGAAGAACATCATACATTGCAAGGTGTGCCAGAATATCAGCGATACGGAAATATGCAGGGTATGTGCCGACGCGTCGCGTGATAAAACCGTCATATGTGTCGTCGAAGACGCCAAGGCCGTAATGGCGCTGGAAAAAGTCAAGGAATACCAAGGTCTGTACCACGTTCTGCACGGCGCGCTTTCCCCAATGAACGGCATAGGACCGGAGCAGTTAAAAATCAGAGAACTGCTCTCGCGGCTGGCAGACGGAACGGTGAAGGAAATCATTTTGGCTACCAACCCCAATATTGAGGGTGAAACCACGGCCATGTATTTGTCCAAGCTGCTGAAACCGTTTGACGTGCAGCTCAGCCGGCTCGCTTATGGTGTACCGGTCGGAGGGGATATCGATTATGCGGATGAGGTCACTTTGTTTCGCGCGCTGGAGGGCCGCAGGAATTTGTAATTGCGAATGCCGGCGTTTTTTACAAAACAGATAACAGATTTCTTCGAAAGCCTTTTACTAGGGCAGGCGCTCTGTGACAACGAAGCGGATCTAGCTGGCAGCATCTACTTCGACTTCCGGACAAAGTATCAACAGATTCCGTTATACAAAGTGCCTTTCTGAACAAAGAGTCACTAGACGGATGCTTTATCTCCGATAAATTGCTTTATCTCCGATAAATTGCTTTATCTCCGATAAAGCAGTAAAAACGCGTATCGGGCAAAAGAAAAGAGAGGAATGGTCATATCCATGATACAGATAGCAATACTGGGACTGGGCACGGTTGGCAGCGGCGTGGCCGAGGTGCTTTGTGAAAATACAAAAAATATCTCCCGAAAGACAGGAGATGAAATTTATATAAAATATATTTTAGATATCAAGGATCTCTCTGGTCATCCGTTGGCTGACCGTGTCGTAAAGGATATTAACATCATTTTGAACGACCCTGAGATCAGCATTGTTGTTGAACTGCTCGGCGGTTCTCATCCGGCTTATGAATACAGTCTTGCAGCTCTAAAAGCTGGTAAGCATGTGGTAACCTCTAACAAGGAGGTTGTTGCCAACTTCGGTGCAGAACTGCTGAAGGCTGCCCGCGAACACAATGTGCGCTATCTTTTCGAAGCAAGCGTGGGCGGCGGTATACCGATCATACGTCCTATCAATATCTGTCTGGCCGCCAATGAAATATATGAAATCAACGGGATTCTCAACGGTACAACAAACTACATCCTGACGCAGATGATAAAAAGCAATGAAACCTTTGATTCTGCGCTGAGTCATGCACAGGAAAAGGGTTATGCGGAACGGAACCCTTCCGCTGACATCGATGGCATCGATACCTGCAGAAAAATCTGTATTCTGGCTGCTTTGGCATTTGGCAAAGCAGTCAATCCTTCAAAGGTAGTTACAGAAGGCATATCCGGTATTTCCCTGGAACAGGTGAAGGACGCCGCAAAATACGGCGGTGCGATTAAATTGATCGGTCACGCCAGTCTGGTCAATCCATCTGATCCTGAAGCAGGCGTTTACATGGCGGTTTTTCCCTGCATTGTCCCGTATGATAATCAATTGGCCAACATTGAAGATGTCTATAACGGCATATTGGTTAGAGGAAATGCTGTGGGCGACGTAATGTTTTACGGAAAGGGCGCAGGAAATCTTCCCACGGCAAGCGCAGTCGTAGCCGATATGATCGATATTGCGACAGGCCGAAACAGTGAGGGAGCGGCCATATCATGGACCGCTGCACCGGACTCATACCTTGCGGATTATAAGGATATGGCTTTCTCTTTTTATGTTCGAATGCCCGCGGAGTCCTTTTCAGAAGGTTGCCAATCTGTTACAAAGGCTTTCGGAAAGGTGGAGTTCCTAACCAAATCAGATGAAATGGATGGATACCTGTCCTTTGTAACGGAAAAAATGTCTCAGAATATTCTTGAAAGCAGACTTGCCGAGCTCGGCACGCCGAATGCTTTGCTGAGAATTCTATGAACCATTGTGTAAAGGAACAATCATGATCGGTTGGAGAAAATTTCGATATTTTTTTCTTCTCCTGGCGATATCTGTCGGTGTTGTATCATGCGCCGCAGAAAGCGAGATCACGTCGGAGTACTTTCTGGAACGGCTGCAAGGGCTTGTTCGGGAGGATTTCGGGGATTTGCCTGATACGACGCGTACGCCGGATGGACAGTATACATTACAATTGACAGCACATGTCAGTATTTCATGGAAAGCCGAGCCATCATCCGGAGTCCTGCAGCAAGCATCGCTCGCCTTAGATAAAAATGGCGCAACCACACAGGACAGCGATATTTATACATATTATATCATGACGTTTATCCAGGCGGCAGAGCAAGAGCTTACGGTTGCATCGTATAACCGTTTGTATGATGCGCTGCAGCTATCAGAATCCGAGAATGAAATACGTACACAGATCGGTGTGGGCGCACGTCACTATGCATATACGGTCACATCGGAAGCAAGGTGTTTAACCGTAACCTTTCAGGAAACTCCGGAAACCGAATCTGAAGAATCGCTGTCTGAGACATGATCTGCTTTTGTGAAAGAATGTTTTTCTATAAAGCTTTACATTTTCATTGACAAATGAAAGAGCCTTTGATATAATAAAAGTCAGCAATGTTTCAAGGAGCAGGTATAAATATAAATCTTCATACAATTTTGATTGTATTTTTGTTTTATACCTGTTCGGTCGTATAAAAACTATGCTGTATATCAGTTCATATGTCATACGGAGAGATATCGAAGCGGTCATAACGAGGCGGTCTTGAAAACCAAACTCCGTTTTGGAATCTAATCTTTCAAATCCCTTGATATATAAGGTTTTTCAAGGGTTCATAACTTAATAATTTTGTTTTTTCTCTCCTACTTTTCTCTCCTTTATCCATGGTAAGAATTTGAGAAGTAGGAATGGAATATACACGGAGAGGTATCGAAGTGGTCATAACGAGGCGGTCTTGAAAACCGTTTGAGGAGCGATTCTCACGTGGGTTCGAACCCCACCCTCTCCGCCATAATGCGGTAAATACCGCAGGAACACCGCAAATCATAATTGGTTTGCGGTTGTTTTTATTAAGATTCAATCACAAAGATATGTAATGGAGCATTTTAGCTCCGTTTTTTATTTTATAGCCACCAATGCCCCGCTCATTCCACTTAGCATCGCCTGAGCAGATGTAAGTTTAGAATTACATTCTAAGTGAGCATATATGTTTGCGGTTGTAGCAAAATCACTGTGTCCCAACCACTCTTGAATTTGCTTCATCGGAATGCCGTTGTTGAGAAGTAACGAAGCACATGTATGTCTGAGATCATGAAAGCGTATTTTTCTTAAACCGTATTTTTTCAAAAGATCTGAGAAAGCACAGGTTACATAATTCGGCTTAATTATATTGCCCATTTCATCTACGCAAATATAGTCAATATACTTCTTATTATAGCATCGACCGCAAACTCTCTTGTATTCTTCTTGCTGTTCCAACTTTTCTAAGAGCATGTCTCTAAACTGAGGAATGAGAGGTAGTGTTCTCCGACTTGATTTCGTTTTAGTAGTATCTGAAGCTATTTCAATAATGCTCCCATCAATGTCGCATGATGTAAATGTATGCTGAATAGTTATAGTATTTTGCTGAAAATCAATAGAGTTCCACTTTAATCCCAGCACCTCACTCCTTCTCAAACCATAAAATGACGCAAGAATTATCGGAAGTTCTATCTTAGTTCCCTTGGTCACCTCAAAAAGTCGCTGTAATTCTTCCTCTGAATAAAAACTGCCTTGAAATGAGTTCTTTTTGGGACGATCAACCTTATCAACAGGATTAGCCACTATCAAATCAGTATTTACAGCATATTTAAATGCTCGGTGAATAACAGCATGATGGTGAGTTACGGTGTTTGGAGATACTTTTTCAAGTTGAAACAAATAGAAATTCTGAATATCAATTGGTTTCACTTCGTTTAATTTTAAATTCATTGGTTCAAAGTATGGAATGATTCTTTTATTCGTTATTTCAGCATATCCCGAATAAGTTGTTAATTTAATTGTTGTCTTTGCAATAGCAAGCCATAACTTCATAAAATCAGTAAACAACATATCGGATGAAGTCGTATTAGCTGATTCTTCGGGCGGAACAAAGCTTTTGCGTGTCTCAGCAAGTAACTGTTCCGCTTTCTTTTTGTTGCCTTTAATCGGAAGCTTAGTTGAAATCCATTTGGATTTACGCTTGCCGTCCGGTGCTGCATAATTAAGCACCATATAAAATGTTCCGTTTTTTTCTTGCAGATGTCCTGCCACCATAATAATCCTCCTTGTATGTAGCGCAGATTAAACTTCTGCTGTTGACCAAGTATATTATAACTTTCTTTTCAGCATTAGTCCAATCTGCGATTATAGTGTTTTATACAATTTTTCCGTTAAGCTTTAAGAATGACAGGAGATGCACTTTAGCAATTCGATAGCTTCTGCCGATTTTCATACTGGAAATATTATTATTCCTCAAAAGTTTGTATCCTGTTTTGGTACTGATACCGAGTGCTTTACTCATATCTTCAACAGTAAGAATATCAGGATATTCCTTTAGTATGCTATGATACAGTTCCTTGAATTCCATTCTTTCCCCCAATTAAATATCCAAGCTTATACTTAGTGCTTCTACAATATCCTTCATCTCGTTATTTGAAACCTCGCCGACATAATCAAGCAGTCTGCTTTTATCAACGGTACGAATCTGCTCCAAAAGGCAGATGGAATTTCGCAGAAGTCCTGTTGATTTAAGTACCGTATGCGTCGGAAGACTCTTTTTTATTCTTCCGGTGATAGCAGCAACGATTACAGTGGGACTGTAACGGTTTCCGACATCATTCTGAATCACCACGCAGGGACGGATTCCCCCTTGTTCCGATCCTATAACCGGGCTGAGATCTGTCATATATATTTGCCCGCGTTTAATATCTGTCATGTTCACGTTCTTGTTCATGCGTTATTTCATCTCCTATGTTATAAAATTTATGTTGAATACCCTTGCTTCCCACAAAGGACAAATAAGGTTATGTATCCGAGTGTGAAGCCGAAACATCACACTCTTTGCACACCTTATTTGTCCTCGACACCCCAAGTGGCATGAGCAGAAAATAACTGCTCCGGGAAGTCATCAGGCGGCAGATAGCGGATCTGCCTCATAGGAATCTCACCTCTGCCGGGTACTCCGCCAGCTCCTTAGAGAAGTATCATTATCTCCTATATCTGTCATCGCCGCCTCCGATAGCCATTCGGATTCTTCGTATCGGTTTTATCGCTCGCTTGCAAAGCTGCGCTTGCAAGGTCATGGCGCACCTACGATAAGGCTTAACCTTTCGGTAAATATAGGGAATGTACCTGATGAATGGGTATTCAATTTTCAAAGATCGCGTTGGGATTTTTCATCCTCTCACTTTTCTATAGTTACGGAAAAATCAGTTTTGCACAAAAAACTTTTTAACTTTTTCAATATTCTTACTTTCCTGTAATGAACGGTCATGTATGACACACCAAGCTCTGCCGCATACTCTCTTTCCGTTTTAGGATTATCGGACAGATAAAAGGCATTGATACTTTCCATTTCATCTTCTGAAAGGCTGTCAAGAGCTGCTTCTAAATCCATATATTCAATCAGACTATTCTCAAAAAAGGAATCAATGTCTGCTACAACATCATGAAGCGTAACGGTATCTCCATTACCATCATCAACCTCATAATCCAGAGAAATAGTCTTATAAAATTTCCCGCTATCCCTTAATTGCTGTTCCTGCATTCTTTTTCGGTATCTTTCCTGACTTTCGGCTACTGATTTCTTGTAATTCTCATAGTCACATTCAAGAAAATAGTAAACATCATCCTCCGTGACACCGGGAATCCGTGCAAAATATCTGCGCTCTGTTAGGGGCAGCGTTTTGCTTTGCTTAGCTATCGCAAAAAACTCTTTTGTTGTGATTTCAGCAAGTTCGTGTGTGCCGTCTTTCCATGCAAAATATTGCTTTTTCATTTCCGTGATCTCCTTTGATTTTTTGAATTTGAAATTTGCTAAGGTTTTCAAATTCGGAGATCACGGATATTTAGCGATCAGGCATTGCCATGCTGTATATATCATCTGAATCCTTTCCCGAGTTCTTATAACGCTCGATTTAGAACCGGGAGCGGATATGCAATGCTTCTTATGGAATTAACCGATACAGATGAATCGGACCATAAAACAAAAAGCCCCCTCGCTTTCCATGGCGAAAAGCAAAGGGGGCTACAACCAAAAAATTTAACTTTCCAAAAGTTTTTTTAGCTTGACACAAATTTTACGAATCCGTTTGCTGATTGCTTGCTGTGATATGCCATACAAGGTAGCAAGCGTTGTTTCGGAAATGTCTGCATAATAATACCGATGGATTAAAAGCTGTTCATCCTCCGACAAATTTATGATTGCCCGATTCAATCCATCCTTCATTATTCTGCGTTCTACCTGAGTCGCAACATCTTCGGCATCATCAATCAGAATATCCTCTCCATTGAACTCGTCTGTTGTCAACATATCGTATGAAATATCTCCGTTTGCCGCAGACCGTCTGTTCAAATATTTTTGATGGTTTTCTGCCTTGTAAAAATCAACATAATCGCATTTCGTTACTTCCATGAGCATTCCGTGCAGAGGAAGAAAGAGTTTGTCCGTATACGAAGGATCACCTGTCTTTGTTCGGTCACAGAGTTCCCCATAAGTTACCTCTGTGTAAGTACCATTTTCTAAAATGAATACTTTTTTCGGTGCGTATTTCACCAGTATTTCCCCCTATCAGTTGAATTTGAAATTTTCAAAACAATTGATTTGGAGGTGAGCGACACCCAACACTGCTAATCTTAAACATAGGCAGTTCTACATAAAGCAAATAATGAAAAAAGCCAAACTCACCCTTTGATAAATCACGGGTAAATCTGGCGACACGGTTGAGTGGTCGGCTCGGAGGCTTGTCCTTTTTAGGACATACCCTTTGATCCTTATTTTTTGTATTATGCTGCCGTGAGCGACGTGTAGTGCAACATACAATAATAGTTTTTATGTATCGGTTTGTGTTCAAATATAACTCCAACTGCACGGCAGCGCCGCCATACGGTCAGAACTGCATTATACGGAGCAATTGCCACGCCAAAATTATGCTGATGTTGTATTAACGAGATGAAATTCTGCTTAAAAATAAAATAAAAATGTCCGACTTGCTTTCTACAAATCGGACATTTTTGCCTTGTATTAACTGACAGTGATAATAGTATTTACATTTCACTGCAATCCACCATGGAAACTGTCTCATTTCCTATTCCTTTTCGCAGATGTGTCTGCATTATTAGTAAGTTGATACTTTACTTGCGGTAATAGTTTCCGAATCTCCGTTTCTAACGGTAGTTACAGTAAATGTTATTTTATATGTTCCACTATATCTTATTTGAGACAAATCTTTAAACTGTAATATAGATTTGTTTGATTATATGGTTTTCAATACATTACATACTCATAGTTTGATGCATTAAGTTTTTCTAATAGACCTGTTTCGTCTTTTATTTTCTACGATATTAATTAATATGCAACAAATGTTTTTTCTTTTATCCCAGCATCACTAAATGGTTATTTTATCTCCTCTAAGGGCATTCCGTTTTCTTGTATTTTAAAATACAGTTTTCCATCAAATATTAGTGCTTCGTTATTTAAAAATGGATGAAATCCATTATTATAGGTAGGTAGAATCATCTGTCTGCAAAAAATATGTTTTTTAATTAATTTAATATTATTGGTATTAACATACATAATACTCATATTGTTGTTGTAAGGATTTTCTATTATTTGCATGATGACATAATCGCCATCGTATTCTTGTCCGAGATATGTGTAACCTTGTTCGTTCATTTCAACAAACAATCTTTTTCTTACTGAGTTAATAAAAGCATTTTCTTCGGAGTTTGTATCTAATATAACAAAGCTACTTTGAGTAAAAAATGAATCGTACGTGTTCAGAGGTAGTTCATCTACTGACAGTATCGGATAATTCACGGCACATCCACTTCCAGACGTGTTGTATATCGGATGGCTTAGCACCTCAACGGCGCTGTCTACATCTACATTCCCGTTAACACAACTTATAAATTTTAGGGGATCGAGGTAAACATCTATAAGTCCTGTCCCCTTGTATTTTTTGAATTTGTGAATTTCACCGTGTACTTCATGGTATGTGTCACCTTCAAGTTCAAATGAAAGTTTCGGACGCCACTTCATTGTCAGTTCTCTGCCGTTTATTATGATACAAACTGTATCTGACGTAACCTGCGGTGGAGTTTCAATTGTAAAGCCTGTTATATTATTTGCTGTAACGATTATATCACCGTTCTTTATTTCTGCACTAATCACTCCGTAGATTTTCCCATGGAGTACGGAATGTACTGTGATCCAGTATGCTTTTCTGTAACGATTCATATATGTGCAGTAGTGTACCTTGTTGGGATAAAGATTTCTTTTTGAATTCATGATATCAGACAATACATTCGCATCAAGTATAAGATGCTCAACTGCCGTGTATGTCTTGGGAACATACATAATGTTACAATCAAATTCTGTCAGATCGTAAGAACTTATTCTTTTTTGAAATTCATTGTATGCTCCCGTCACTTCGGATGTGAGTGAGTACATTTTGAGATTTGTAAGATTTTGAAATTCTGGCTCGAAAAAGTAACTACTTGAAGGATATGCCGCCGCGAAAAATGAAGGTGTCTTAGTTATCAGTGACCATGTACTGTATCCGCCGGAACACTGTCCAATCACATATATCCGCTCTCTGTCTATGTTGTATCTGTTCAGTATGTGTTCAATGTTTTCTCGGATTGCAGAATCACCGATATAGCTTGCAAAGGTCATTCCACGTCCGTGTATGCTAACAGCTATAGTATCTTTTATTTTCGTGAAATACTGTACACGAATTCCTTCCGCTGAATTGTCGTACATATTCCATATTAGCAAAGGATACTTTTTTTCAGGGTTGAAATTTTCTGGCAAAGAGATATAATACTCAATATATCTTCCGTCCAACTGTGAAAGATAGTACAAAGACTTTATACCTTCAGACGCAAGCCAATGGTCATACTCACCCATCTCAATCATATCTAACTTTCTGCTTATATCATACCAAAAATAAAACACTCTGTGAGCAGATTCATCATATGTATATGCATTAGTCATTTTATACTGTATATATGCAGCAGCATCTACCGATATCTTTCTACTTTCGTATATGCTTTTAGCACGCTCTGCGACCTGACGGATATAATCTTTTGGCTCATATATATTCAACGGAAAAACAAATTCTTTTTTATCACCGTCCGATGTAGCATATCTTACAGTGAATTGCAAATGCTGAAGTGAGTGAATCCTGTCGTATCTCAATTTTTCAATCGGAACAGATATGTTTTCATACATTCTAGCTTCCATCGAAAACATTTTTTTATTAGTAACTACCTCAACAATATCTATGCTAAATACAGTGTCATTTGTTAAGTTTACAGAATCTATCGGTGCCAGCACAAATCCAAAAAAATCCCTGTCGTAGCAGAGCGCACTGTAAGAATCGTTTGAATCCATATTAAATGCTGCGATTATTTTACCTTTTTCATAGTAATAGTTATTAAAAATAATTGAAGCGTACTTTTTTTGTGACTCATATTCAAAAGTTGTAATTACAATTGTAGTCTTAAATATCGCAAGCGCTTCGTGCTGCTCAATGCATAATATATTTCGCCCCGCTTTAAGTGTCAATGTATAAATTGGGCGCCTATCGTTATTATCCATACAGCAAAATGAAAACAGTTTAGAATTTACCCATACCCTTTGTCTAGCAATTGATTCGATTGTAAAAGTTACATTTGTATCTTCATCACATTCAACACAGAAAAAAGAGTATACCTTTGATACTGGTTCAAAATCCAGCCTGCTATAATCGATTACTGATACACCTGAATCAGTAGAAAAATCCACTATATCGCGGTTTCCAATTCGATTATTATCGACCATATCCCTGATTTTATCAATCGCTGCTGGAATAGGTTCCGTTTTTTCAAGTACAAAATCGCTGTCCGGAGGTTCGATGATAACCCCCATAAGATGGGGATTTATTACGCCTTGACTTGCGTAATATGTTATATCTTTAATATCCATATCGTTAGTCCTTTTGGTATAATTATTCTTTATTTTAGCGGCAAATTTATCTTGTCACAATTTAAATGTCTTTTATACTCTATCTATAAAACTAGTTAAATACACATCTGGGAATGACTTTTGCAGAAATACTCTCACCGCATCGTTCTTTCCAGTTGAATTAAATTCTATATTTCTAAGTCCATATCTATCCGATACGTACTTAATCATTTTATTCTCGACTTTTCTCCCCAAAGCTCCGCAAGATAGGCTAAACAGTTTCAACGTATCATTCTCAATTTCTATTGCTCCGACAATCCCCAAATCAGAAAAGCGATCTGAAAGAGAAACAGAGTAGAAGTGAACCGCCGGAACAGTCATTCGCTCTTTGATTTCAGACAAAGTATAGCGTTTTCCATTCGTATATTTATTTGTTCTCTGTGTTAGCTCTGCCACACGGTTGTATTCCGTCGGTAATATTTCATGAATATCAACTTTAGTGTCAAGCGATTTTACATATTCATCATAACTGGCGCATTGCACTTTCAATTTCATTCGAAACCGATTAGTACGGTATGTCTCAATTCGCTGCTCAACCTCCGAAAGATTCACTTCACTTTTTAAATTAAAGCAGGAAAATTTATCATACATCAGTTCACGATCATATTGAATCACGGTTACATCCGGAAGAACGGATTTTACAGCTTCTATTTCAAACAAAGAGTCATCAACAAATACCATGCTGTCTGTCCCAATATTTAATTCATTTGCGATTGCTTGTATGTTTCCCGGCTTATCATTCCAATTGACTTTGAAGTAGGCAATATGTTCCTCTCTCAATAACATACCGCTATGTTCACGGAATACACGCAGAACATCAGCTTCATCGTTCTTACTGCATACAGTTAATACTACACCATGATAATACAAATTCAAGAGAAAACGCTGAAAATCCTGATACTCTCTTCCGAGTCCGCTACTTCCAAGATGAATCCTCTCAATTCCATCTTCAGATAGGATTCCACCCCAAAGAACGTTATCGCAATCAAGTACAATACATTTCTTTGTTTTGCCAGTATGTATTAAATACTGCTTGTACACCTCATCCGCCATAAGCGCCATATGTTCCTTCGAATATGGAGCATTCCAACGGTATTTTCCTTTAATATTATATGATTTTGACACGCCGACCTTTGCGATCAATCGTTTGAGATCAATATAGACATCATCGGTCAGCATTTCATTTGCGTTTTGATTGATTCTGTCAACCAATCCGTTCAGCACTGGAACAGCGCCGCATACAATATCATGATTAAGATAATAGTCCTCAAACCCCAACCATATAACCTTTGCATTAGAATAAGTCTTTATTGAAGAGTACAGCTCTTGACACCTTTTAATTGAATCATCTGTAATATCATCAGACGATATTTTCTTTGACACAATATCGTTTAGCACATCAGGATATAGCTCATTGAAATTCAGGCATACAATAATTACTTCGGATCTTTGTAGCTCATCCTGTTTTTCAGCGAGTTCCTCATAGGGAATACTTGTTAAATGAATGTCAGAAGCAGAAGTAGAAAATGCTTTTGATATGTATGTCCGCAAATATGGCTCAAATATTATGTTAGAAACAAGCACAATTTTGATTTCCATGTTACTATTACTTATTATTAATTATCGTATAGTGCCTGAAGAACATCTATCATCTTTTGAACTGTATCCATCTCTGTGATTAAGAGCTTTTCATCTGGAATTTCACATTCAAACCTTTCCTCCAAAGTTACTATGATCTGGATAAAGGTAATCGAGTCCATTCCTAAGTCAGGCAAATTCTCTTCCAATTGTTTTGCAGTTATTTCGAATTTTTCGGTACTGTTGACAACCTCCAGCACATTCTCTATTGTAACAGCATTCATCACTATTTCCCCTTACAGTATAAATTCCACAAATGTACCATTCTGCAAACAAGCAAACACAACCTCGCGGTTATCTAATGCCGGTGCAATGATAGGTTTGGTAAATATTTTCCCTATCCGCATTGATTTGAACTTTTGGATAATATCTTCTCCTAGTTCAGCTTCATAGCATATGTGATGATACCCCACTTTAAAGTTATATATGCTTGAATTTTCATCTATCGGTTCAATTAACTCAATATCTGGAAAAAATTCGGACTTCAGAATAGCAATCAAATTATTTTGAATACTATCAATGACAGTCTCTTCTTTTAATTTGTATCCCATTTTTGAGTATATCATGATGCCTTGTTTAAGATTGGATGTAATTATACCTAAATGATTTAATACCATATATCAACCTCAAAAATTCTTATACTTCTTTCATCTTTCCAAAATCATGGCTGTTATACCATTTTTATCAATACAAACAAAATATGCGTTTAATATTCGGTTATAAAAACCGCTTTACACAAACCATGTGCAATTTTATGCAATCAATTATCAAGTAATTCACATTCCATGAAATCTTAATACACAACAGCTTTTTTGCCAGGCTATAAAAATCTGACGACAAATGAAATGTGCTACATACTAATCCTTATAATATTGCGCTTGAATTTCAAACATTTTCTTGTATATTCCATTCTTAATATTCATTAATTCCCCATGTGTGCCGAACTCACGTAGTTCACCATCATCCAAAACAGCAATTTTTTTTGTAAACTTGGTAGAAGATAACCTATGTGATATAAATATAGAACATTTCCCTTTAGTCATATCGAAAAATCGCTTACAAATATCGTATTCTGCCATTGGATCTAGTGCTGCTGTTGGTTCATCAAGGATCATTATTGGGGCGTTTTTAAATATTGCTCGTGCAATAGCAAGCTTTTGACCTTCACCTCCTGAAAGCTCTATTCCTGATTCGTCAAAATCTCTATAAACGAAAGTATCAAGACCTTTGACCAATTCACTAACTTTATATCCAAGACCGCTTTTTTCAACACTATGCAAAACTTTTTTCTCATCACATTTATCTCCCATAACAATATTCTCACGTATCGTAAATGAAAAAAGTTTATAATCTTGGAAAACAACGCTAATCAATGCTTCATAATCCTCTGGCGAAATATCCTTTATATTAAGTCCATTAATGAATATATCTCCTTCTGTAGGCATATAAAATCGGCATAATAGCTTTACTATTGTCGATTTACCAGAACCATTTACTCCCACCAAGGAAAGGCTTTCCATGGGTTCTATCTTAAAACTAACATGCTTAAGAACATACATATCGGATTCAGGGTATTTAAATGAAACATCTCTAAACTCAATACATGGCATTTGATTCTTTTGAAGCTCTTTATGACCAAATGTATTTTGTCTTTCCTCCGAAAGTAATACGCAATATCTAAACTCACTAGCAAACATTCCAGAAGCAAAAACATTTGAAAAACAATCGACTATATTTGTCAATGATGTCGTCAAATTATTCGCTCCAGCAAGATACAATGTAAAATCCCCAATCCTCATATTATCATAGACGACCTTTATGGCAAGGAGAGTATATATAACAAAACTTTGTATAACCTGTGATATATCAGTAATAAAATTTGCCTTGTTTTTGTCAAATACCGATTTTTTCATCGGTGGAATACATTCATTTTCAAAATAATCATGAATCTTTGACAAAAAATAGCCCTGTAGCATATTGATTCGCATTTCCTTGCCATATTGAGGTTGGCTGAGTACATTAAATAAGTAATTAAGCTTTCGAAATATGGGCGCTTGAATAGTTCTCCATTTAATCTGATTTTCAATTCTGACTCTGCATACTACAGTTCGAATTACAACAACAATAACAATCAATATCAGAATTAAAGGTTGAACATACAAAACGAGCGAAGCGTATGTAATTGCACTTATAACTGCTGAGATTAAATCGGTAAAGTTGTCAATTATTTCCAAAAAAGAATTTGTAGACGATGCCAAAGAAATAAAATCTTTGACTTGCGGATCTTCAATGTCAGAATACTGCATTCGGGACACTATCTGCCCCAAAAATAATTTGATATCACATAATGCAGTTTCCGTTTGTTTGGTATTCTGATTATTAAGAAAACGTCTAAGTAAAGCTAAACTTAAAGTAACAAGTGCAAAAGTCAAAATTGTGACAAATACCACATAGCGATTTGTATCTACACTTGTAATCTGATTTAGAATATAGGACATAAAAAACGCCGTCATTAGTGTAGACAGGATATTAACCGGTATAAGGGTAAAACGTAATATATATAGTTTTTTATTTATACTAAAAATATATTTTGCGGCAAAACCTACATTTCCTGCTACTGTTTTTAAAGAAACTTTTT
Source organism: Clostridiales bacterium (assembly GCA_019415985.1). GTDB lineage: Bacteria > Bacillota > Clostridia > Oscillospirales > CAG-272 > CAKTAA01. The sequence continues at coordinate 1,548 of DXYE01000006.1, read as the reverse complement.
TATTTTTGTTCATCGGCATCCTTCCTATAATGTTCCGACTGTTTTGCGTACATATCGGCATATATACCTTTTTGCTCAACAAGCTGTTTATGAGTTCCATGCTCAACAATTTGCCCATCTGCAAGGACTATTATGTTATCGCAGTATTTGGAGCTTGCTAAACGATGAGAAATATAAATAGAGGTTTTGCCATTCACAATACTATCAAAGCGCTCATACAATCTTTTTTCAGAAATCGAATCAAGCGATGCAGTAGGTTCATCCAAAATCACAATAGGAGAATCTTTTAGATAGGCCCGTGCACATGCAAGCTTTTGCCCCTCACCTCCTGAAAACTCAACACCCTCATAGTCAAACTCCCTTCCAATTTGAGTATCCAATCCTTTGGGCAATGAACGAATTTTTCTTTCTAGTCCACTTAGGTTTAACGCACCTACAATATCATCTTCATCTGCGTCATCTGACACTAAGGACACATTATCACGTACTGAAAGATAGTATATGTTATAATCTTGAAAAACCACAGAAATGAGTTTTGCATAATCATGATATTTTAAGGAAGAAATGTCTATACCATTATAAAGAATAACACCCTCTGTGGGTTCATATAACCTACATATCAGTTTAATCAACGTACTTTTACCAGCACCATTATAGCCCACAACTGAAAGCTTACTTGAGTTTTCGATTTTTAGCGAGATGTTTTTCAAAACAAAATTATTACTTCCAGGATATTTGAACGATACATTTTTAAATTCCAACTCATGCTTGCCGTTTGGTGCTATATCAAGGAGTCCGTTTGCAAGATGGCTCGGATATGACGCTGTTTCATACGCTTTATACGATTCGATATACTCCGAAACATATTTTAAATTGACGATTTGGCTAATCATATCAGTAAACGCACCGCTTATCAATAGAAATGTTGATATGTATACAGTAAAACTCCCCACGGAAATGGCTCCATCAATTACAAGAAATGCACAATATGTTTGCAAAATAATAGTTTGGATAAACATCAAAATATCGTCTGACATATCTATGAAAAAGTTCATCTTTTGGTTATCAGAATATTTTTTCAAATAATCGTCTTTTTCTAAGCTCAATTTCTGGCTTAACCATTTTGCGGCATTATTTATCCTTACTTCTTTCGCATACG
>DXYE01000006.1:0-379 GCA_019415985.1 Clostridiales bacterium | reverse complement strand
GCATACGAAGCATCAACCAACGCTTCAAACAAATACCCTAAGCGTCGTTTATGTGGTGATACCATAGCTTGATATGCATATCTCAATTTCTGTTTTTTCGAGGTCAATATTGTCGTTGCAACAGTTCCCAAAACCAGCATTCCTAAAACCATAGGATTCAGTGTTATTACGATATACGCATAACTAATAACCTTTGCAATTGCTGTAATTAAGCTCGCCAATGGAGCATGTGCAAAATAAGAAATATATAAATTATCACGAACACGATTTTTCTCATCCAAAACAGCACCGTTTTCAAGCCGTTCATAATCCATATTTGAATCCATGATACCATAATACATTTTCTCTTTTATTTCATTTCGCTCTTGATGTGGAGCAA
>DXYE01000059.1 GCA_019415985.1 Clostridiales bacterium | reverse complement strand
AAAATAGATTAATATAACTATATAGGGAGTTAGAAATGTATTGTAAAAAATGCGGCTCACAAATAGATAATGATTCAGTCTTTTGTCCAAAATGCGGTGCAAATCAAACTACCAGTTTGGCAACAAAAGAAACAGATGAAAAAATGAATGGCGAACAAGTAAACAGTCAAAATATTTACAGCAATACGGATTCGGAAGAATCTGCAGCCTTTGTTAAAGGTGAACCGAACAACGAAAATCACGAGACAAAAATACAAAAGAAAAAACGCAAGAAAATTTTAATCCCGGCAATTGCCATTTCGCTTGTCGTTGCTTTTGCAATAGTTGGATATGCAACTTCTTTTTTCGGGTTATTTCCTGCGCTTCACGCAAAAGCTCCGGTTGGATTAACCTTGAAATCGATTAACGCTATGGAGCGTTTATCCAGTGCAGAATTTGATTTGTCTGTCAATCATGGTGGGTTAAGAGGTTCGGTATCTGGATATTTTGTGTTGGGAAAAGATTTGAAAAATTCCGTGTTGGATATTCAAAAGAACGCTGGCTCTGGAAGAGCTGTATATCATCAGGGGAATTATGGTGTTAGTTCTTTGGATAATGATGAATATGCGTATGGGTATGAAAGCGGAATTGATAATTATGTAGTTATACTTTTTCCAGACAAAGCATTTTTGCCGGAAGGTTATGATAATTCTCTTTTATTAGAGGATTATGAAAATCTTTTAAAATACGGGGAATCACAAATTAACAACGCTGAAGATGCAAATGAAAAAAGGTATTATCAACAGCAATTAGATATATGGCAGTCAAATGCTGTCGTAATAAACGATTTAGTCCAAAACAAAACATTGAATACAACCCGTATTCAAAAAATAATTGAAAAGATTTTTGAAGGACAAACTAATTACACTCTGAAAATATCTGACAAGGTAACAAAAGAGGCAGAAGAGTTAATCAACGATTTTGTTTTTATTGAATGTGAGAAAGAATCTGTTTACAGTAAATTTATATATGATTTTAACAAATCAAAAAGTGGGAATTTGAACAGATACACTTTTAGCTTGGATGCCTCGAATTTTACTGTTGCTTTTTTGGAATATTTCCGTAACTGTCTTATTGATTTCCCGGAGTTAGAAAGAGCTTTAGATAATTACATAAAGTCCGTAAATTCAGATAACTTTTTCAATACAAAAGGTTTTATTGCCTATGCGATAAGAGAAATACGAAACAATTTAGATGAAGCTCCAAAAATAAGCGATATCTATGTTTCGATGGAAATAGATAAAAAGAACTTGCTCCATTTGTTTGAAGCAAGCTTATTTGATAAATATTATGGGATAAATTCATCAATAAGTTTGCAAATTAAAACCCACAATAAAGTCAAACCGGATTTAGACAGTATCAATTCATTTCTTGATGAAGCCGAAAAATGTGCACAAACGCAATCTGCGTACAATAAATACTTGGAAAGTAAAGTTGAAAAAATAAATAATCAGCCAGATACAACGGATTGCAAAACAACTGAAAAAAAGTTCTTTGATTTTGACGGCGATGGAGTGCTTGACCTCTATTACACAATTCAATATGAACAGAAACCAATGGGTGACACCTGGACGCAAGAAGGTCTTTGCGCAATCTCAAGCGGTAAAGTTGTGGAATTGTTTGAAGAGGGCGAAGGCGGATATAGCGGATATGGCGGAAATGCATTTATCTCCACAGCATATAGCAAAGATTTGTCAGAGCACGTTATTTGTGTTGTGGGTCGTGAGTATGAGGGGGCGGATGTGTTATACCATACCTATTATTCAATGGAAAACGGAGAACTGAAACCGCTTGATAAGCTGTTATACTTTAAAAGTCCGGAAGATGAATATGTGAAAGTGAATGGCAAAAAAGTTGACGAAAAAACGTTTTTCAAAGCTGCCGATAAATACGCCGCACCGACGAACCCTGATTACATATTTACGGAATATGATTGGAAGCCTTTACGCGACTTTATGGAAGAAAGCGGAGTCCAATTAGGTTCAATCACAACAAGCAACGCAACAGACACCAACGCAGCTACAATAAATATAGATGATTACGTTGGCAAGTGGCATATTAACGGACAAAATTATGAAAGCGGATATGTTGATGCTTACGAAACAGAATTACATATTAATAAATTAAACAATAATCAATTTTCTTTTCACCTTTCTCGTGCGCATAAGTATGCCATAGATTGTGAAACAAAGCTTAATAAAAGCATGGCTGATTTCAAATTCGATAATGGACAATATGTAGTAATTGGAACGTTAACTTTTAATAAAAGTTCAATTACAGTTAACGTTACAAGTTCAGATATGGGATATATTCCGGCCGGAACCATGACATTTGACAGCAGACATGGCGGAACATTCGATGATGGACGAGGTGATGAAGAACAGACAGCTATCATTCCCTATTTATCATCCGACCTGGAAAACAAGGACAGTTATATATCTAAGTTGAAAAACGCCGGATTTGTTGTAGATGAGGGAACAATGGAAAGAGACGATTATCCGGAGGGAACTGTTATAAAAGTGTATCCGGCACAGGGTTTAGAGGTTGATTACGGTAGCGTGGTCACAGTGGTTTATGCGGTTGAACCGAAGAAGCGGTAGTGCCAAATGGATTAAATATGAACCACATGAACCACGAAAATCCCGAACGAGAGCGAAATAAAAACCAACTTTGATTCGCATTTATTACGGGCGATATAGTCGATAATATGTACCCAAAGGTTGTAGTTATCAGACAAATTTTGAATCCGGAAACAACGGAAATACAGAGCCAGCGTATAAAAGGCGTGGGTTCAAATCTCATCACCAGTGCTTGAACATTTAGGGTTGGAACCCCACAGCATATTGTGACATCCGTTTTTACATAGCGCTAAATTATACTAAATATTGCGCTTTTAGACAGTTTATTAAAAAAAGTCAATTGTTGTAAAAGAAATTGACTTCTTTCGTTTTCTTATGTTATTTTAAGGACGAGAATTGATAAAAGGAAGCGAACATATGGAAATCAGAAATATGATTCAAACAGATATACCATAATTAGAGATCTTATTTCAATAGTTTTAGAATGAACATTCCGCTATATTAGCGATGCAAAATCAATTTGATAGTCGTTCTAAAGATGAATTAGGGTAGGAGTATTGAACAGTTGTCTTGAACTGTCTAATACTCCTTCTTCCTTTTTACTGGGAAAGGCCTTGAAAAATCAGGCTTTTCTCCTTTCCTTATTTGCAATTTAAAATGATTCGGAAATTGCTAAAAAAGAGAATTTGGCGGTCTAAAAGAGGAAATAAGCCACTTTTGAACCCTGTGTCTGCTTATTTTGCTTATCCAATCTTGCTTGCATAGAGTTCTGTTCAAACTGCTCTGGCGTTTTGTAATTGAGCGTGCTATGTGCCTCTTTGTATTGTAAAATTCGATATATGTATCAATACTTTCCATGAACTGCCGCTCTGATTTATACTTCGTACGATAGATCCCTTCCCGCTTCATAGAGGCAGAGAAGGATTCGGCCACGGCGTTATCATAGGTTCGACCAGATATGGAAAAGGATTGGACAACCTCGTTCATGCAGAATAGCTTTTGAAATGCCCTTGCGGTATACTGCGTATCCTGGTCACTGTGAAACAGAAGCTGTTCCGGTTTGTTTCTATCATTGTACGCTTTCTTGGTGCGGGACTGGAGGGCGCCCTTTCGCTGACGATTGCAGATACGTTAATTGCCGGACAGGTAGAAGCAACAGAAAACAATACGCAGTCCGGCGGACAACTGAATATAAATGCGGCGATTACGATTGGCAAAGATTCAGACGTGGAACCATTAAAGAAAATTGATGTATCATTCACGCCGGAGGCCGCCTTGCAAATTACATGGGGGCTCTTTTACTGGCATTGCTTTCCTCTGCAGTTGGTGTGATCTTTATTACCCGCTACGGAACCATTAGAATTCTCTCGGAAAGGAATTAAAGTGAAACATATGTCTGTACTCTTTTTAGATAAAGTAAGGCTATCATTACAGCGGAACAACCCAACAGGTGCTGAAGAATTTCGCCGCGGTCTTTGAGCCGGGTAGCTGTACGCCATTATGGGAAAATCCGGCGCTGGCAAGAGTCCCGTGCTGTCCCTGATCTCCGGACTTGACGTATCCAACCGCCTGAACGGTCTATTACCAGGGACATGACACACTGCAGCTCGACAGGGATGAATACCGGGCCAAGAACATCGGCATTATTTTTCAGGGTTACAACCTGCTGACCAACGTTACGGCACTAGAAAATATCGTCCTGTCCATGAGCATCGCAGTTACAAAGACAGTAATTTAAAACAATCAGCTCTGGAACTGCTGAGCCGGGTTGGTATTGATAAGGAGACCGAAAAGCGGAAAGTATAAAACTTTCAGGTGAAGAGCAGCAACGGGTGGGGACTGCCCGAGCCATTGCTCACAATCCGGATATTATCATTGCGATGAGCCAACCGGCAATTTGGACTGCGTTACCGTGGGGGTGATGATTTTATGCATTTGATTGTCGATAATTATATTCTTTTTGTGTTCAAACTCATTTCCTTTTGAATAGAATAATGTAACTTATTATACCATGAAAAATCCCGGCAGTTTCAGATGACTGAGCCCTGCTCGGTCGGACGAAAGCTGTGGTGCACGGCTTACGAAAGTTTTACGGTGATATGACGCTATGCCGTGCACATATTAACATATTTTTAGAGGTAAATCTACTCGCCCGTAACGTTTTTCTTTGTCTACAGTATCATTTTGAACCGTAAGATACTTATTTCCAACTTCTACTCACAGTTTATCCCGCCTATACAGTTGGAACGTTTGGAAAATTACAATAAATTTGCAGAAGCTCAAACGGTGCTTGCAGGGCATCACGCATCATACATTCAATCTAGACAGCGAACTGTATACAAAAGCCCCACGGCGAATATCTCCCGAGTTCAGAGATTGGCTGGACAGAAATGCCGTCTGCTGCTCATGAGCCCATATAAAAGGGCTTTTTGAAAAAAATCTGACCGAGCGCGTACAAATAGTATTTATCAAAATGAAGCCCAAACATGACTTTTTATGTATGCGGAAAAAGTATACGTTTTTTTATACTATAATGAGCGCAGCGAATTCAAACCCCATTTCCCTTATGCAATGTACTCGGAAATGATGTTAGAATATAGTTCAGCAGGAATCGCTAAAAGCGATTCCTGCTGAGGGGGCTGTGTATTGCCGAAGTTGTTACACGTACTTCAAGATCCAAAGCGGAAGCCTAAAAACTTTCCGGATTATGCATTCATGTATACGTATCATAAAGAATAGACCTTTTGTATATTGTGGGGCCGCGTCGTACAACACTCTACCTGTTCCACTTGGCGTATGCATCGGACTGTCTGATGTCTTGCCGATTTAAGGGATCATAGACTTTATAACCGAGACGTGCACGTTTACGCATCAGAAAATCTGACTTCCATGGCTGGCCTTTCGTCTTCTGCCGCCATATTCTACTCATTATTCACCTGCTCTAACCCCTATGTTACCGGACTTTCTTTGATGATTTTTATGGGTTTCTTCTTAATCAGGTTGGTAAATAAAAGGTCCTTCCATATTAATCTACTTTACCCAGATATGCAAGCTGCTCAGCGGAAAGCGAATCAATCTCAACATGCAGGGCAGCAAGCTTGCGTCCGGCTACTTCCCGGTCAATTTCCCTGGGAACATTATATACCTTGTTTTCCATATTGTGGCCGTTTTTGACCAGGTATTCCAGACACTTTGCCTGAATAGCAAAGCTCATATCCATAATTTCCGCAGGATGTCCGTTGCCGGCAGCCAGATTTACCAGCCGTCCCTCAGCCAGCAAATTAATTACACGGCCATCATGTAGACGGTAACCGACGATGTTGGGCTTCCTTTCCCATTGTTCAGCAGCCATCTCCGCTAAAACAGTCTTGTCAATCTCCACATCGAAATGACCGGCGTTGGCCAAAAGCACACCGTCTTTCATAACCGCAAAATGCTCCCGGCGAATCACATCTGAACAGCCTGTAACAGTGATGAATAAATCTCCCCTCGATGCGGCCTCATCCATAGGCATGACAGTGAAACCGTCCATGACCGCCTCTATGGCCTTGACAGGATCAATTTCGGTCACGATTACAATACCGCCCATGCCCTTTACGCGCATGGCCAATCCCTTTCCGCACCAGCCATAGCCCGCAATGACAACAGTCTTACCCGCGATGATCAGATTGGTTGCGTTCATGATACCATCCAGCGTGGACTGTCCCGTTCCGTAGCGATTGTCAAACAAATGCTTGCAATCCGCGTCATTGACGTTGATCATCGTGTAATCCAGCTTACCGGCCGCTTCTCTCGCATAAAGGCGATGAATACCCGTGGTGGTTTCTTCGCAGCCGCCGAGCAGATTTTTTCCGAATTCCCTGCATTCACCATGAAGCAGATGCGTAAAATCACCGCCATCGTCAATCATAACGTCCGGACACAGAGAAAGCGTTTTCCTCAAATGCTTCTCATAAATTTCGTCACTGACGCCTCTCCAGGCATTGACTTCAAAGCCCATATCTGCCAACGCCGCCGCTATATCATCCTGTGTTGACAGCGGATTGCAGCCGGTCACATAAACTTCAGCGCCGCCCGCGCGAAGGGTCATTGCCAAAAAAGCGGTTTTGGCCTCCAGATGAATGGACATAGATATTTTTTTGCCGGCAAAGGGCTGCGTCCTCGTAAATTCCTCGTGGATAGCATTCAGGACCGGCATATAACTCCTGACCCAATTAATTTTATCATAACCGGTTTTTGCAAGTTTAATATCTTTGATTTCGCTCATTTTTTTATAATCCTTTCTCTTTTAATTGAAAATAGATAAACACAAACTCAGAAGCAGCCCCTCGTTCCGCTCCGTCTTTAGTTTGATGAATCAGGCTATTTATTATCAAAACATGGGATTTAATCCAACAGAGGTTGCCGACAGCTACACCGCAGATATACCATATCACTGATGTTGGCAGTCAAAAAAAGGAACGATGAAAATCCCGCTGCACCTCATATCACGCATGTATCGTCGAGCTTGACGAACAGTAACACAAAACCGATCGTTAACTCCTGATAAATCCCGACAGTTTTGAAAAAAACAGAACTGCAGTATACAGCATGCAGCATAGCTGTATGGTCGCTTCAGCTATATGATGTAAACGTATGCCGTGCCCATTATACCAGAACAGGCATAAATAATCAAGGCGAAATGGCGGTAATGACTGCTGCAACGCCAAACCTTTAAAATTTACCGCATCTTTTCCAGAAGATCGTGCCTTTCATGCGCTGCCCCACCAGCGTAGGCAAAAAAGAAACGCGGTTTTATCCACTGCGTTTTTCCTGCGCCGCGGAGTCCAAAAAATCAAATACGACCTTGCCGGACTCAAGCTTGAGCGCGGCGTCAAAGGATTTTCCGTTTTTCGACTGAAATCCCTGAATTTTCGAGGTTCTCCCCTCAGACAAAAGCAGCTTGACATTGGACAGTGAAATCACCCGTCCGCAAATATAAGCATTTAGCGTAAATTTACAGCCCTCCTTATAACCTGCGCAGCCGTATCCAAATTTTGTACGCCGAACGTCGCTGCCGCACAAGGGACAGACGCCTGCTATATCGCCAAAGCATCCGATATCCGTATCGGTTTCCGGAGGCGATTTTTTCTTTTCAAACACAGCGGCAATTTCCTTTTCAGCCAGTGCAACACTGTCCCGAACGGTATATTCCCCTCTGTAAACCTTTTTCAGTGCCTGGCCAAGTTCAGAGGTTTTATATTTATCCATGTTGATCTGCAGGCGTGTCAGCGCTTCAATGAGATAAATACCATCGGGCAGTATGGTGTAGACGTCCTTTTTTAACTGAATATATTTACTTTTCCTGGCATTGTCGATGATTCCGGTTCGGGTAGCCTCCGTCCCAAGCTCCAGACCTTCAAAAATGGCACGGTAATCTTCATCATCATTTTTATCTCCCTCCTCGGTCTGATCCCCTCCGATTTTCCCGGCCTTTTCCTCTTTAAAGGGATTTTTTAAATAATTGTTCAGGGTTTCAATGGTATAATGCTTCGGCGGGCTGGTTTCCTTTTCGGTAGGCTTAAAATCGGTATTTACCGTGTCCCCCTTGGCAAGCTTCGGCAGGACCTTGTCCTTTGCGGTATAGTCGTCATATTTTGTCCAGCCCTTTTCACGGATCACCATTCCCTTGAGTGTAAACGTCTCCAGCTCTCCCACCGCAATTTTAATTTCTGTTTTGTCTACAATGCAGTCCTCGGCACAGAAAACGGCCACAAAACGCCGGAAAATGGTAGAATAAACTTTCATCTCATCGGGTGAAAGCCTGTTTTTATCCGGAATTTTATATGTAGGTGTAAGCGCTGAATGAGACTCGATTTTTGCATCGTCAAAAATCGTTTTTTTCTTTTTAAAAACCACTGGGTAACCAATTTTTTCGACATTTGATAGAATTTGACGAATTTTGTCCTCTTCTGCTGTGGCAAGATATTCAGAATTGGTTCTCGGATAGGTAACGTATCCCTCCTCATACAGCTTCTGTACGTTAGCCAAACTGTCTTCCATGGACATTTTGTACCGTTTTCCAAGAACATTCTGCAGCTTTGAAAGGGAATAGAGCTTTCCTGGCGCCAATGTATCTTTACGGCGCTTGACCTCCGTGACGACAGCTGTTTCCGCGTTATAGGAATCGCATAGAGCCTGAGCTGCTGCCAGCTCATCTTTGGAGAATTTCTTTTTGCTCGTAAGCTCGACCATTTCTCCATTGGTTTCAGCACGGCTGACGATGGCATAATACAATTCCGGCTTGAAATTTTTGATCGCCATATCTCGGTCATAAATGGCTTTGACAATCGGAACAATAACGCGGCCAACACGAAGAAAGGAGCCTGTTTTCAGGGTAGCATACCGTGTTAAATTGACGCCGTACAGCCAGTCAATATAGGTGCGCGCAAATCCTTCGTCCGCAAGATGATCGTAAGCACTGTCCGGCTGCATTTCAGCTAATGCTTTCCGAACGGTCTGCGGCGTCTGATCCGGAAGCCATAGACGCATAAGCTTTTTCTCAGAGGCCAGCGCCCTGCTGATACAGAGACGCACAATAATTTCGCCCTCTCTGTCAGCGTCTCCCGCATTCACTATAGTTTCCACGTCCGCTCGGTTACACAGCGTTTTTATAATCTGAAACTGTTTAGCGACGCCGGAATCTTCTTTTTTTCTATCATCCTTTCTCAAGGCGAATTGAAAGGTTTCCGGAAAACAGGGCAGATTATCCATAGACCAGCGTGTCCCACCGTCAGGGTTCGGCTGATAATCCTCTATGTCACACAGTGAAAACAGATGGCCGAATGCCCAGGTAATGAGGGTATCCTTGCCTTCAAGATAACCGTCGCGTTTGGTCATCGGACCAATGGCAGCGGCGATATTGCGCCCCAAGCTGGGCTTTTCCGCGATTATGAGAAGCATAAAAACCTCGTGGTTCAGAATTACCTGTTGAGCGCCGTTTTTTCTGCCGAATTGCAGGCTGATCCGTTTCGCTGAGTTTTCTAAATGTCCGTTGAAATCGGTCAACCGGTCAAGGGGCAGCTCCGCAGACGATCGATCAGATCGGCTGCAACGAAATAATGCATAACTCAGCAGATCTTAGGATATAGATGTAAACATCGCTCTCCTGGGTCTCCATCGGTACATTCCACCGAATGGATACCCTGTCCAGTCTCAACCAAGTTCTGCCGGCAAACAACAGACGTGTTCTATTCGTTGTTATTCAAATATTTAGAGAGGCAGGCCGGAAACTTGCCGGATACCGCGGTTAATGGAGATCAGCGCGCGAACGGAGGCAGATCCCCGATTCTGCGAATCAAATCGGCCAGAGCCCCCTCATTGTTGGATGCGACATGAAGACCCGCAATTGCCATAATTTCAGGGGATGCATTCTGCGGACATGCAGAAAAGTCTGCTTTGGACAGCATATCCGCATCGTTGTCATAATCACCTATGGCATATACCGTAACGTTCTTTCCCTCCTCCGCCTCCAAGCGCTGCTTCATCCATAGGAGCTGAGTACCCTTGGTAGCTTCACAGCTTGTCACCTCAAGCAGAAAATCATTGGACTGTGAAAGTGCAAAGATATCAGGTCCTGAAAACGCCTGTATGAAGCGTTTGAGCATGGTTATTTCGCCGGCGGTTCCGTGAAATACAATTTTGTACCACTCGGAAGCGTTGAGCGTTTCCAGCGGTGCAACGGGAAGAGCCTGTTCCTTAAAGAGATACAGTCCCTCTCTCAGACTCTCTGTCATTTTGGGAATAAGAAAGCCATCTCGGACTGCAATACGATAACCGATCTCCGGAAATTCAGTGTCTATCTTCTGAAGCAGCGCCTTTGAGACCGCCGGTTCAAGGAAAATCTCATGAAGCATACTCTCTGAATGGAAATCGTATATGTAACTGCCATTGCATAAGATACAGGGTATGTTAGCAAGGGATACCGGAACGAGCGCATCGAGCGCCTGAACTGTACGCCCGGACGCAAAACCAAAGCGCCCGCCGTTTGCAGCAAACATTTCAATTGCTTTTAAATTTTGTTCGGGCGCATAATGCTCGTCATTTAAAAACGTTCCGTCCAGATCAGAAAATATGACAATGTTTTCAAAGGTCCGCATGAATACCTCCTTCAAGGGATTGTTCGTCGATCAAATCAGCCGCAAAGCGGCCCCTCATTACGATCTGCACATATTTAAAATAAAGATCAACCTTACGCCGGAACGGAAAACAAAACGGAGTATAGCTTAGCAGACTAACTCGTATCTGCAATTTCATACATGATAAATCCAGCCTGTCGGTGTCTAATAATATTTCTGTCATGCAAGACGAAAGAAACAATCGGTTTGAACTGAACTGACAAGTCTCGGACAGGCGTCGGAGATATCCATTCATGTGAAGGAACGCCGCAGAATATCGAGAATTTTTACAAAGTTATCCGGAAGTTCGGACGTGAAGAAAAGCTCCTCACCGGTTCGGGGATGCTTTAGCTTTAAAGCATAGGCATGCAGACATTGTCCGTGCAGCAAGGCAGCGTGCTTCCTTTCAAAAGGATGCCTACCGGCGCCATACAACGGGTCCCCCACCAGCGGATGACCGATATGCGCCAAATGTACTCGGATTTGATGCGTCCTGCCTGTTTCCAGGCGAAACTGCAAATAAGTTATTCCCTCATATCGCTCCAGAACCTCATAATGGGTTACCGCCTCTCGAGACACGCTGCTTTGCAGCACGGTCATCTTTTTTCGGTGAACCGGATGCCGGGCAATCGGAGCGTCTATGGTACCCGTATCTTCCTTGAAATTTCCCAAGGCAATCCCTCGATAGATTCTCGACATAGTGCGCCGCTTGAGCTGCTCCGCCAGACATCGATGTGCGTCATCGTTTTTGGCAACCGCTAATAAACCGCTGGTATCTTTGTCGATACGGTGAACAATGCCCGGACGAATCACACCATTGATACCCGACAGGGAATCGCCGCAGTGGTACAGCAGTGCGTTGACAAGCGTACCGTTCACATTGCCGGCTGCCGGGTGCACCACCATCCCCTGAGGCTTGTTGATGACAATGATGTCGTTATCCTCGTATACAATATCAAGCGGAATGTTTTCTGCGGAGGCATCGAGCGGCTGCGGAACAGACTGTACATATTCAATACAGTCACCTGTTCGAATTTTATAGTTTTTTACCGCTACGAGCCCGTTCACCGTAACATTTCCAGCCTCGATGGCCTTCTGAACAGCCGAACGAGAAAGTCCGTCATGACGAGACAAAACCAAATCAAGCCGTTCGCCGCTTTCCTGAGCTTCCGCTGTAAAGCGCAAGATTCCGCCTGCATCAGCTTTCATTATCATTTTTTTCGCCTATCTTTTTCGAAACGGCAGGTGTCTCTTTTTCATATTTGAAAAGATAGATTACAAAGAGCGCGCCTCCGATGCATACGAAAGAATCCGCTGCATTGAATATCGGAAAATCAATGGCCTTGAAATGCAGAAAATCGATGACATATCCCAGCGCGATCCGGTCGATCATATTGCCGATACCACCGCCCAGAATCAAAGACAAGGCGGTACAAAGCAGTCTGTTCCCATTTTTCAGCCGCCAGAGAACCACCGCAATGATCAGAATTGCTACGCTGGAAACGGTCATGAAAACCCAGCGATGATTTTGCAGCATACCGAACGCCGCGCCTTCATTGGTAAGATAGGTCAGATGAAATACATCCTGAATAATGGGATAGGTACCAATTGGCTTCAAATAGGTGACTGCCAAAAATTTCGTCAATTGATCAACTATAATAACACCGAGAACAACAGCGGCCCACAGGAAAATCCCGTTTTTTTTGAACACATTGCCCATAATTGTCAGATATCCTTTAATTTAAAACTGCCGGACTCTGCGGCAAGCCGCATCAGCCGGCAGAAATTTATATTTGAAATCGCCCATAATCGTTTGAACACAATAGGCCGTTCATTTGTAAAGCGTCAGCCTCTAACACGCGAAGAATATAAAAGCCGAACATTCACTAGCCTTTCTGAGACACCGGTTTTGTCGTACAGCTGAAATGAATCCCCGCATACCAAATTCAGTTCTCGAGGACTGATTGACAGCGTGGACACAGATACCCCTCTCCGTCCTCTGTGTGTATATGCTTTCCTCCGGTATGGTACATCCAGCAGCGGTCACATTTCTCACCTGCCGCACGGTTCACAGCAATACCGATGCCGCTTTCCTCTCCAACAACACAGTCCGCCGGTGCGGGACCTTCCCTCAAAGCGGTCGAAGAGACGATAAAGACTGTAGACAAAATATCCCTGCATTCATCCAGCAGTGCGTACATTTCTCCGGATGCATATAACGTAATATCTGCATCCAGCGATTTTCCAATGATTTTTTCTGTGCGTGCGAGCTCCAACGCTTTCATGACATCGTCTCGGAGTTCAAACAGCTTATCGTAACGCGCTTCTATTTCGGGGAATTCCCATGATACACAGGGTGCAGACATATCGTTGAGGAAAACGCTACGTGCATCATCTTCTTTGCTATGCGGCATGGCAAGCCAAATCTCTTCTGCGGTAAAACTGAGAAGAGGAGCCAGCATGCGTGTCAGAGCCTGCAAAGACAGATACATCACAGATTGCACAGCGCGTCGGGTAGCCGCATCCTTACGCTCGACATATAAGCGGTCTTTCGTGATATCAATATACAGCTTGGATAGTTCGGTCGTACAAAAATTTGAAATTTCATGGGAGATAATATGGAATTCGTAACGATCGAAAGCGGCTCGGACCGTACGGATTAATCGATTTAGGCGCGTGAGCAGCCATTTATCGATCTCCTCCAGCCCTTCGAGCGCCGTCAGATGTGTGTCCGGATTGAAATCCGATTCCGCTGTCCCAAGGTTTGCAAGCAAAATGCGCGCCGTATTTCGTATTTTGCGATAAGCATCGGAAAGCTGACGGAAGATCTGATCCGAGACACGGACATCGACCTGATAATCTGCGGAAGCAACCCATAGCCGCAGTAGATCCGCTCCGTACTTTTTAACCACGTCTTCAGCAAGCACGGAATTTCCTAAAGATTTGTGCATGGCTTTGCCTTCTCCGTCGACCACCCACCCATGGGTCAGGACGGATTTATAAGGCGCTTTTCCCTTGCCGGCAGCCACCGCTGTCAGCAGAGAGGACTGGAACCAACCGCGGTATTGATCCGCCCCTTCGAGATAAAGATCGCTTGGCCATTTCATATCTGAATTCTCTGAGAGCACATGAAAATGTGTGGATCCGGAATCAAACCAACCATCCAAGGTATCTGTTTCTTTCGTAAATTTCCTGCCCCCACAGTGCGGACAGACAAAGTCCTTCGCAAGTATAGCGTCCGCTTCCTTTTCAAACCAGGCATTAGAGCCTTCGCGTGCAAACAGATTCGACACCGCATCGATTGTTTCGGATGTACAGACAGGCTTGCCGCAATCCTCACAGTAAAATACCGGAATAGGCAGTCCCCAATGGCGCTGACGAGAAATACACCAGTCCGCACGTTCACGGATCATCTGCACCATCCGTTCTCCTCCCCATGCCGGCATCCAGGTTACATCTGCACAGGCTTTGACAGCTGCATCCTTGAATGCATCTACCGAGCAGAACCACTGCGGCGTGGCACGGAAAATAATCGGATGCTTGCAGCGCCAGCAATGCGGATACGTGTGCGTCATCTCTTCCGCGGCAAACAGCGCACCGCTCCTCTTCAGCTCCTCTAAAATGGCGCTGTTGGATTCCTCATAATACATGCCTGCAAAGGCCCCCGCCTCTGCTGTCTGATACCCCTTGTCGTCCACAGGAACAATAATATCCATGCCGTATCGGCGGCAGGTAATATAGTCGTCAGCACCAAAGCCCGGAGCGGTATGCACGCACCCCGTGCCGCTGTCCATAGTGACATAATCCGCATTGACCAACAGACTGTCGCGGTCCAGAAACGGGTGACGTGCTTTCATAAATTCAAAGGCGGAGCCAGGCAACGTTTTTAAAATCTCAAAATGATCGACTCCGGCTGCAGCCATGGTCTTTTTCGTCAGCGCCTCCGCGATGATATAGATGTCGCCGCCGTCTGTCTGAACGAGGGCGTACGCAGCATCCGGATGTAGCGCGATGGCAAGATTGCCGGGCAGCGTCCATGTCGTAGTGGTCCAAATAACAAAATAAGTATGATCAAGATCTATGCCCTCGAGCTTGCCCAGATCGTCACAGATTCGGAATTTCACGTAAATCGCCGTGCAGACATCCTCCTGATATTCAATTTCGGCCTCTGCGAGTGCGGTCTCGTCGTGGGGACACCAATAAACCGGCTTGAGCCCTTTATAGATGATTTGGTTTTGATACATCTCCCCGAACACGCGCACCTCACGCGCTTCAAAGCCGGGGTCCATAGTCATATACGGATGTTCCCAGTCTCCAAGCACGCCGAGCCGAACAAACTGTTCACGCTGAATATTTACGAAATCGTTTGCAAAAGCATGGCATGCCTGACGGAATTCCGGTACGGACATTTTTTTACGGTCCAATTTGTTTTTCTTGATGATTGCGCTCTCTATGGGCATTCCGTGATTGTCCCATCCGGGAATGTATGGCGTGCGATAGCCCGTCATGGATTTATATTTGTTGATAAAATCCTTAAGGATCTTATTCATTGCTGTGCCCATATGGATGTTTCCATTCGAAAAGGGCGGGCCGTCGTGCAAAATAAAGGCAGGCTTATCAGCGTTTTTCTGCTGTACAGTCTCATATAAATGCTCCTGCTTCCATTTTTCGAGCATCAGCGGCTCACGCTGCGGAAGATTCGCGCGCATAGAAAAGTCAGTTGCCGGAAGATTCAGCGTCTTCGTATAATCAATTGCCATTGCTTGTGTAACTCCTTTGAAATTGGTATAATGTCTGCGTAATGGTTCTGCCTTATTTTTCGTTCTGATCCCCGTCTTCATATATTGAGGTGTCGTCGGGATAAACCAGATCAAATTCCTCAGTAGGCGTTAGACTATGCTCCGCGTCGTGTCGTGCGCTGCCACTCTGCGACTGCGCAAATGCTGCATAATCTTTGTCGTCCATAACATCCGCCGTACCCATCTCTATCTCCTCACCGTCCTCAGAGGCATTCTTGGAATCAGACAGACTGGTTGTCCCCGATTTTTCATCCAATGTTACAGTCTGCACCTTATTAAAAACCATAGTACTGGAGGCTTCCGGAGTTTCTGCTTTTAGATCAATGGGAAATTCCGCGTTTAGTTGATGACGGACGGCATCAGAAGCGGCCCGCGCATGTTCACGATGAGACGTATCGTCATCCCGTTCGGCAGGCTGATCCGGCAGAATCTCCTCAATCCATTCGATGTGGCGACGGTATTTCTCAAAAATATCAGCCTTGAAATCGCGTATTCCCGCTTTGATCTGCGATAAGACCTTATCCTCCCGCGCAAACTTATCCTCAAAACTTTCCAGTATAGCCTGACAGTCGGCCTGGGCTTGCTTTCTTATCTCGTTTGCCTGTGCACGCGCATCGTTTATGATTTTTTTAGAAGCTTTCTGCGCATTGATCAATGCGCTGCGAATGGATTCCTCTTCTTTTTTAATTTCGTGAAGCTCATCCGTAACTGTTTTGAGCCTGCGCTCCAGGTCATCATTTTCTCTGTAAAGCTCCGTATATTTTTCGATTACGTAAGTGATATAATCGTCTACCTCGGTGGTGCTGTAGCCGCGCATGGCTTTGGTAAAATCCTTATTTTTGATCTCATGTGGTGGAATCATATTTGTTTCCCTTTGACCTCTTGACGTTGAGTCTCCTTTCTTTTGGAGTGCTTTGGAAACTGTAAAACTTATATGAAAACTCGAATGCGTATATCTGCGAAGTCCGTAACATAATGTCATTGCCTGTGTCTCCGCATATGGAGGTTACAGCGCAACGTTAAGATTAAAGACATTTGCGAATTTCAATGCGATAATTTCCTTTTTTAGTAGAACCGGTCTCGCCGTCAAACAGAAAACGGCCGACTCCTTTGACCGAAAGGCAGGCGCCGGCGCTGACGGAAAAATCCGAGGCAAGAACAGGCGAAAAATCCACCTC
>DXYE01000058.1 GCA_019415985.1 Clostridiales bacterium | reverse complement strand
CTTTTTCAGGGGGAAACACCATTTTTTGCGGTTTCATTTGCTCAACGAGTTCTTTTTTATAAAGGAATCTTCGACTGCATGCCGTTTTCTTTTTCCAGTCCCCGTTTTTCAGGATTGCCGTGTTTTAGCCGACGTCTCCTTTGACTGTTCTGTCTGTACCTCGATATTACGGGCATCCTCCAGCCGAATGCTTAGTTCATACCCTCGAAGCCGCAGTTCAATAGGATCCCCCATCGGCGCTACCTTCTGGATCATAATTTTTGTTCCAGGAATAATACCCATATCCAGCAGACGGCAGCGCAGAGCGCCCTCTCCGCCTACTCTGGTGACAACAGCCGATACCCCAATCGGCAGCTTATCGAGCGTTAAATTTTTCATATTTATGACCATTCCTTTCTTGCGGCAGAGCGATTTTAGTGCCGGCTTCCGTAGGAAATTCACGCCACGCTGTGCGTTGCGTAAGGCACAAAGCTGCGTTTTAAAGATTTACCTTTTAAACTAATCTTCCTTCCGCCGCTGTGTGGCGGTATGTACCACTTATGAAACGCGGCCGTAGTGCCAATAAAAGCATGACAGAATCAGGTATCGCTCCAACATGTTTCTGCAAAATAAAATCAATTTTGCATGATGTAATACCATTCCTACAGGCTCTCTTCTAAATGAAGCCTTTCTTATCAAGTAGGCAAGCGTTTCAGCTTTCGTTCACGCCTACCTTGCCGCTTTCCCAGTATTGCGGGAAAGGCTGTAAAACGTTCAAAATAAACCGAAAAACAGCCGACGCGCAAGGGGACATATAAAGCATCAGTGCCCATCGCGGAGCAATGCGAGAGCACGACGCGCATCCTCCTCTGCGAGCGCACGCATCTCCCTGCCTTTTTCAATAAGCTGAACCGAAATGGCTTCGCGTTTTTTTAGTACCTCTCCTGCAAGAGCCATCAGCGTCTGCCCGTCGATGTGATCGCCATCCGTAAGATACGGCGTACCCATATAACGCAAAAAGGCTTCAATCTTCGCGTCATAACAAATTCCCACAGCCGGTACCGAAACAGCGGATGCATAGATTAATGTATGCAGTCTCATTGCCATACAAAAACGCATTCCACGCAGCAGCCCCATCATTTCACGGCCGGTTACACCGCTTACCATATGGACGGGCTTTCGGCACAGGGCCATGACCTCCCGTGTAATACCAAGATCCAGGGGGGTATGCATGGGGAAAAAAACAGGTACCAGTCCGTACTGTTCAAAAATTCGGTCGCATGCAAAAGCAACAGCTCGGCAGTTTGCTTCGTGGTCCTGACGAAATGCACGCAGTGCGACCGCAAAATAGCCCCGGCCCTCTTCCAGTCCGAATTTTTTCCGCAGCCTTGCCGTCCACTCGGCCGGTGGCTCGTCCAGACAAAAAGCGGGGTCAGCCGTTAGGATGATATTGGAATGGACAACGCCGAGCGCCTTTAGCTGTGATATAGAATCCGGTTCACGGATGGTAATGACATCGGTTTCGTTCAATCTCTTCCGAACGATTCTTTGATTGCGCGGATCGCTCAGAGGCCCGATACCGTTTGCATACACCATCTGACGCAGCCCATAACGCTTGGCCAGCCACATAATAAAGGTATAATACAAAAGAGACCTTCGGCTGGAGCTGTCCTGCAGGAGATTGCCGCCGCCGTTGATCAGCAGTCTTCCATGGCGCATCGCACGACATACCGAAAACGGAGAAAATCGATTGACGCTCTGCGTTCCATATATTTTTTTTGTCTGCCGCGGATTTTTGGACATGACTGTAATTTTTACATCCGGATCGTATTTCCTGAGATTTTCGACGATCACAGACAGCAGTGAATCATCACCGGTATTATGAAAGCCGTAATAACCGCTGATCAAAATGTCTCCCCACTTGGTATGAGTATACGGCATGATACGCCGGTACAACTCCAGATAATCCTCTGCCATTCGGTCAACGGAATAATGCTCACGGACGATCTCGCGGTTTGCTTCACCCAATCTCCGTCTTTCCGCTTCACTCATGCCAAGCAGCTTACAAAGATCGGCATACAGCGTATCAGCCTCTGTTTTCGGGCATCCTCTGCAACAGAAATTGCTGTCATACGCCACGGCAAATTTCGTGCTGTCAAAAACGCCCAGGTAGCCTTCATTTCCCGCGAGAACGACCGGTTTTGCCATAGACATCGCTTCAAGCACGGCTCGGGACACGCCTACAAAAATTTCGCCTGAAGCAATCGCACAATTGATATCGGTTCGTGCGCCGGTCAGCCGTACGACTTCATCTCCGCATGCGGTATTGGCGCGACCAGCCGCCTCCTGTACCCGCACATAATCATTTCCATCGCCCACAAGCAGAAGCTCAACATTCGGGAAACGAGCCCGAAGTCTCGGTGCAATTTCCGCCAGACGCAGAGCAGCCAAACTTCGGTCTGTATCCATACGGCTGACAAGTACAATCCGCCGCTTTCCTTCCTCCAATCCAAGCTCTTTTCCAAATGCCGTAAAATCTGTATTTTCCGCATAGGTTTCCATATTGATGCCATTTATGGTAACCGAAATATTGTCGGCGCATACGCCGTACTCATCAATTAGATATTCTTTGATATCATCGCTGACAGCGACAGTTCTTTCCCCCCAGTCCGCCAACCGGCGCCATAAGGCATTCACACCAAACGTCAGATGTGCTGTCGTGACGAACCGGATGTGATATCTTCGTGCTAAGATACCGCACAAAACCGCCGGTATTCTTGCATGTGCGTGGATCACATCAAACGACTCTCCCCGGACCAATTTTCTCAGCGCCATATAGGCCTGTAGCACCTTCAGAGGGTGCTTGGTATGTAGCGGAATTCGTACATGCCGAATACCGTGCGCTTCCAGTTCTTTTTCGAATACACCGCCGTTTGAGGCTACGGTAAGCTCTACGCCGCGTGCAGCAAGAGCCTTCGCGGCTTCGACAATATGCGTCTCTGCTCCGCCGATTTCCAGCTTCATCGTCGTCATCAACACGCGTATCTTTTTCATTATATCATTCAATCCTTTCAAACTCCTAAAGTACAGGCATAAAGGCTTGTTCAGCCGTGAGGTCGTCTCCTCTCTTTCGATAAGCGCTTCGCCAATGCCGCCTGATATTCTTGATACGGCTATGTGTTACGAAAGCGGCGGTCGTCATCAACAAACTAACGGATGTCAGTGCATAACGCTTCCCTGACGCGCGCGGTACCGCCTCTCCATATACTTGACAATCCAAACACCGAATAAACCGCTTAAAATGCCCAAAAGAATGCCTGCAATGACATCCGTAGGATAATGAACATAAAGATACAGCCGTGAGAACGCAACGAGTATCGCTATGATGAGAGCCGGTATACCAAATCTTTTGTCGTTTATCATGAGTACGGTCGCCGCTTCGAAGCAGACCAGCGTATGACCGGAGGGAAACGAAAAATCACTGAGCTTTTCAATCAAAAGCTCGATATTGGTATTGACATCATAGGGTCTGACTCTGCCAACCAAGGGCTTAATCGTCACATTAACCACAAGTACACCGAGTAAAAATGAGGCCCCCATCATAAGACCGACCCGCCGGTATTTTTTAAAAAATAAAAGTATGACAGCTATACAGATCCAGAAAATGCCGCCGTCACCAAGCTTTGTGACGAGAGGCATCCATACATCCAGAAATGCACAGCGCATATGCTCCGCAATAAAATCGAGCACAGCAAAATCAAAGGTTTCAATCAAATCCTGCATTTATAACCATAGCCTTCGCGCTAGCGAAAGCTTCCTTTCCCGCGGAATCCGTGCCGATTCTGCGAAGCTTCCATAGCAAAGCCGGACGGGCTGCCTGGATATTTTGAGGCCACATGGGCTGTGTCATCTCACTAAAAAGATAGGCAGACAGCACGGCAGCTCTTTCAGATATACTTTCGGTTCGGAGGGGCTTGTTTTTGATACCGTTATACATATTTCATCATTATACAATAAAAGCAAAAAATTGGATATCCCGCGTCCTTCCTCCGATGCCGAATAAAAGTCGCTTCAATGCGTTTCGCGGTCGTAGATCAGGTAAGTATCTCCGACCTTCCGAAGATAGAGCGTGGTATCCACAAAGTCTACATAATCCTCAAAGCCAGGCTTATACAAAATATGCTTAAAAGATACCCTGCAGGAGAACGTATTTTCATCATACGCGTAAAATTCATCAGCTTCGACGTCTTCGAAACTATATCCGGAATGCGGCATCACAAAGTATGTCTCAGACGTTCGGGTGCTCTCATACAGCGGCGTTCCCTGTTCCAGATATTTTGATACCGCGCCGAAATAGCTGTCCATCTGCATATAAGCAGCTAATGCCTGAGCGGCTTCCTTCACATAATCCCCATATGCTTCGCGAAGCGTATCACTGTACACCAGTCCTGCGGTATAGGTATCGGTAGCTTCATCATACGACAGCGGATGCTCAATCCCCTCCCGATTTCGAACCGACACCTCGGGGTCGTTCAGCAGCCCGCCGAGCTGATACATTCGATAGGTAACGCCTTTCACACCGTCCGGCATATGCGCGCAGGAAGCGGTCTCAATACCTGATTCTGTACAATAGCTTTCATCGAGCGCAACACCATTTATATAGACTGTACTCCCCTCAGGCGCCTTGACAAAAACCTCTTCCTGTGCGCTGTCGTAAAGAGAAACTGTGCCCAACGTATAAAGAGGAGAGCCATATTTGCTCACCTCGCCGCTCTTTTCGAGGGCAAACGCGGAAATCTTTTTGTCCCCTGCCTTGACCACATAGGTTTCCGTATCGTTGAGTCCTGTTGAAATTTTATAATATTGAAGCTCTTTTCCTTCTATCAGCGCGTCATAGTACTGCTGTACAACCGTCTCATCCTCAAAAGGCGGCATATCCCTGCCCGCCGCTTCGTAAAGACGGACAACATCCAGCGGCTGATACAGTTCCTCAAAAATTCGCTCCGCCTCGTAAGCCGGAAGCGACAGCTCGTAATCCGCCAGACGGTCCTCAATATGGCGCAGAAAGAAAAACAACGCCAAAAGAAACAGCACCACAAAGGCAAGCAGAGCTATATAAAAATAGGGGAGTTTTCGTACTTTCTTTTCCATATATTCAAATGCCTTCTCCTTGTTCACATTATCCGGCATGCAGGAATCAAACGGTAAATTCAGTATATGAATTTGAAAACGGCCGGAGCGGAAGAACCTAAAACTGAATAGATCAAAGCTTTTATGTTCTCCCGGCTGCTGTTTTTACATTTTCACGAGATCTGTCAAATGTCCCCACGAACAGGACCGCAATTTCATGGCTGTACCATAAAATACGTAGGAATCCTGCGCGGATTGGTGAACGCCTTATATTTATTGACCATGCCCCGCTTCTGATAATCGTCAAGCGTGGATTCGTCGATACCATATTTTTGGGCATAATCCCGGTAATACATCATGGTAGAAGATCCGCCATCCAGCTTGGCAGCCGTGACCGCGCCGTAGGCAACCATAATATCGATCAGGTCATTGTGTGTGGCCCCTAAACTGCTGGCGCTTCTGCCATCCGTAACCAGAAGGAGAACTGCACCGTCTGCACGCTGACCTATGGCTGTCCGCTGCGCTGTGCCATTGTCGTAATTGTAATGCAGACGTACCGTGTCACCTTCTCGGTCAATCAGAACATTTCCTCGCTGAAAGCAGACCGCATCGCGGATGCCGAGCTCCAGTGCCATCTCCTCTGTCATATGCTCAACCGCTATAAGCCGATCCTCCCTGTCAAAGCCCACGAACGTACGGACCGCATTGTCGTTCCACACCATTTCTCCCTTGGAAAAGGTCAGACCGATAGGCGTTGCGCCGGTCCCCTGGCCGTAAGAATCATCAAACTCGCCGCCGTTGATCGCTGCTACAGCCTGTTCTCGCTCTACGCCGTCAAAGAGACGCATCCCGGCTGTCGCGTTCTGAAAATCACTCGCGGTTGCTACATATACCCTCTTGGGATCCTTCACAATCAGCAGATAGGCTTTATAAGTTGAGCCGCTCAATGTGATAAACTGCATACCATCGACAGCGTTCGCCCATTCATCAACAGGTTCCTGTTCAGGGTCTGAGGGCTGCGGAGACACATAATCATCAATATGAATTTCGTCCAGCCTCTCCACATTTCCGGCATCGATGATCGTTTTCACCTCTTCATCTGACAAAAAGAGGCCCGGCACCCATTTTGTCGCACTTGCCTGCATAGCGGATGAAACCAACAGATTTCTCACAGTCGGACTCGGACCATGGGCTATGGTGTAACAAAGACTGTATACCGCAATGATAAAAAGCAGCAAAAGCACCAGAAGTACCAAAAGCGTACGCCTCACTGTCATCCAGATAATACGGCTCGTTTTGCTCTTCACTTTACGGGCAGTCGGGGACGATGCGGTCTGTGGAGCTACAGGCGGCCGTCTTTCAGCAAGCCGTCGGTTTAATGATTCAAAATACGCACTACCGTAGCTAACCTCTGCAAGCGGTTGACCTTTCTTCTTCTGCGTCGGGGCAGATTCAGGACAGCCGGTTCCACTTCCGTGATCTATATTTTGTTTTTCCGCAGTTATTTTTTCTTCACTCATTCTCGCCCTTAGACTCCTTCCTTTCTATGAGGATACCCGCGTTCTACTGAATACTTCCGCTACCCCTCATACTCTTTCCCGCCTTTCGCGGATGAATGACCGTCTGATCTTCGTGTTCCTTTTGTAATATAGGACGTGTTCACCCGATTTCTGTTCCAATATCTTCCTTGTATCTTTTGTCCGTGCAATTTCAATCCTATTTTTGCGAAAATAAAAATTTAAAAATCAGCCGGTAAATTTTAAAGGAATCCCTTACTGCGTGAAAATGGGAAGAAGAATTCCCCTCAATATAAACCGTTTCAATGGGAATTTCCCGGTAAGGAATATTGCGTTTCTTCATTTCGAGCAGCATATTGGTTTCGTATTCAAATCGATCCCCCTCAACCCCGGCAAGATCCGGAAGATAGGAGCGCGGGATCGCCCGAAGACCTGTTTGTGTATCAGAAATGCGCAGACCGCAGAAGACACGAAAAACCAGGGAAGTGAGGAGATTTCCAGCCCGACTGCGGAACGGTGTGCCCTGCTTGGAAAAATCCCGAACACCGAGGATAACAAAACGGGGGTCCTCAAACATGGCTTCCGCACACCGGCGCACATCCTCCGCGCGATGCTGATGGTCCCCATCCACCGTCACAACACCGATAGATTCGCTACGACTTTGCAGGAACCGCCGAAAGGCGGTTTTCAACGCTGCACCTTTGCCGCGGTTCACCTCATGTGTCAGCAATTCACAGTTTTCGTCGTCCTCTGAGGGAAAATATGTCAAATGTGCACTATCGCTCCCATCGTTTACCAATAAAATGTCATCGAAACCGGCTTCCCGCAGCTCGTATAAAACTGCTGTTAGCTTTTCATCCGGATTCAAAGACGGCAATACGATTGTCACAGGAATTTTCTGCGGATTACTCATATCAGCAACCAGCCTTTCATCCAATTTCAACTCAAATCAGCCAGTATATTTTAATTTCGGCTCCGCATTTACAAATCGAACCGAATATCTTCTTTATTGTATCATAACTTTGCCCATTTGTGTATAATATTCTATAAAAATATAATATTTTATCGTGGCTGTCCTAAATTTATTTACGCAGTTTGAAAAGATTTTATGCACAAAAACCGTAAAACCGAAATTAAGCAATGTATGCAGGGCAGGACAGCAAGAGACTGCGTTGGAAAACAGCACGGAATTACACCGCTGTACGATCCGAAAGTGATGTTTCCGCCCCGAACAGAGAGCGGAAGACCAATGTTAAAATCCCTATCGTTTCGTTAGATCTTAGATACAAACTTCAGGATACAGATGTACAATGCAATGCGCATCCTTTTCTATCACGAACCTTTTATAGACTCCTCTCCGTTCTATCTGCAAAACAATGTATGAGATGAGACCGTTTAACCCCCATAGGGACTTATTTTTCCTTCAGCGGTAAGCTGCTGCATGAAAACTGCTGCGGATGCTTTCCTTAGAAACGAAAACAGCGCCCTGCTTTTTTCAGCAGGGCGCGGCTAAAACACTCACTATGAATTGAATTCTGCTTGAATCAAACCGAAATTTTCGTCCAAATATGGCTGTAGTCGGATGATCAATACTGCGTCTGCAATGGAAAGCCGCCTTGAAGCGCATTCATGCAAATCGATTTAATAAAAACGATTTCGTTTATGCAAGCTCAAAGGTCGACGTGCAGCAACTGTCCAGCCGCATCCGATGCAAAGGCCGCTTCAATCACCCGCATCACACGTAGCATCTGCTCATGTGTCACGGTCTGTGCTTCCGCGCCATCAATGGCTCTACAAAAATTTCTGTAAAAATCATGCACATCGGAATTGGGTTTGGGAATTTTATAGACGTCCAGCGTAACCGAATCTCTCGGCGCCATGGTCTTGGTCAATCCCGCAGCCGTTTGGACCGGCAGGACCTCGCTTTCATGCCAGTGCTTGCATTTTGCGACTTGACAATTTTCGCGCCAGTCGGTAATCAGCGCCGTACCCTTTTGCGCCCGCATATAAAACCGCGGCAGCGGCAAAAAATTATAGGTTCCGACCTCGACATAGGCCCGCGCACCGTTTTCGAAATAGAGGTTTAACTGAACACCATCGTCAACCTCCTGATTTGTGATATGGTCAAACCGACAGTAAATTCCCTTGATACTGCTGTGAATGATTTGCAGGACCTGGTCGATCAAATGTACACCCCAATCGAGGAGCATACCGCCACCGTGCTCCTTTTCACCACGCCAATCGCTGGGAATTCCGCGGGAACCGTGGATTCGTGACTCTATCTGCATGACCTCTCCGATCTCCCCGCTCTCAGCTACCTGCTTCATGGCAAGGTAATCCACGTCCCAACGTCGATTCTGGTGAACCGTAAAATGCCTGTCTGCTTGTCTGGCAGCCGCTATCATTTCTTCCAACTCCCCGACATTCATCGCAACCGGCTTTTCGCATATGACATGCTTTCCCGCCTTCAGTGCTGCGAGCACTGTTTCCAGGTGACTGTCGTTCGGTATCGCTACTGTGATAATTTCAACAGAGGGATCCGACAAAAGTGTATCCACATCCGACCAGGCAAAAATCCCCCGGCTTCGCGCAAGCTCGTTGCGCTCTTCCTTAATGTCATAAACGCCGGCTAACTCACACACATCGCTCTTCCGGAGATGTTCCACATGCCAGCCACCCATGCCGCCGTATCCAATGACTGCTACTTTTTTTTTCATAAAATTGATCATCCTTTCACAGACGTCGGACAATGCACGCCATATTGGCAATGTTTGCGCGTGAGCGCATCTGTTGTTTCCTTGAAGGTCTACACCAAAGCCGGATCCTGACGCCTGCTCTTCCCTGTTCTGCCTATTTTCCTCAAGCCCAACCCATTGTTGTCGGCTTAGGCTCATATATCATTGCCTCTTTCAAGAAGGCAACAGCCTTCTCAAGCCCTTCGTCAATACTCATCAAACTGTCTTCGTGCTCAATGCTCATCACCTTGTCGTAACCGACCAGACGGAGTGCGCTCACGATATCGCGCCAGACCTCCATATTGTGGCCGTATCCTACGGAACGGAACACCCATGAACGATGGATCTCATCGCCGTAATGCTTGGTATCCAAAACGCCGTTTGCCGCTTTGTTATAGGCGTCGATACGCGTATCCTTCGCATGGAAATGATAGATCGCACCTTCGAGATTCCGAATAGCCCATACGGGGTCGATGCCCTGCCAGAAAAGATGCGAGGGGTCAAAGTTTGCACCAATGGTCTCCCCCACCGCCGCGCGCAGCTTCATCAGCGTTTCCGGATTGTATACGCAGAAGCCCTGATGCATCTCAAATGCAATTTTCGTCACACCATGCGCGTTGGCAAACTTTACAGTTTCCTTCCAGTAGGGAATCAGTACGTCGTTCCACTGGTATTCCAAAATCTTAAGGTAATCCTCAGGCCAGGGGCAGGTAACCCAGTTAGGATATTTTGCGCCCTCATGGTCACCAGGACAGCCGGAAAACGTCACGACTGTATCAATACCAAGCTTTTCCGCCAGCAGTACCGTCCGGCAGAAATCATCATGGAACTGCTTTGCAATCGCTTTATCCGGATGCACAGGGTTTCCATGCGTTGAGAGCGCGGATATTTTCATACCGTATTTTTCAATCGTTTGCGTAAATGTCCGCAACGCCCCCTCGTCGCCAAGCAGGACCTCCGGGTCCGCATGAGCTTTTCCGGGATATCCGCCGCAGCCAATTTCCACCATAGTCACACCCAGGCTCTTCAGATAACACAGCGTATCGTCAAGAGAACGGTTTGCATAAAGATTGGTTAAAACGCCAAGTTCCATATCAGCATATCCGCTGCCGTGCTAGAAACACGGCAGCGTCTCCTTTCTTCGTCATATCAGGGCAGGACTGCCGGCGAAACGTTTGCCTCGGCAATCAGTTGTTATCAAAGAAGTAAATATTTCCGGATTTTGCAGATTCATAAATGCCCTCAAGAATCCGTGTGACACAGAAAGCCTCTTCCGGTTTGACAAAGGGTTCCTTGTCCTTCTCAATGGCGTCGAGCCATACTCTTGCCTCTCTGACGTTCGGGTTTTCCGCACCGACACCATCAAAGAATGCAACGCCGCCGGCGTTCAGGTCAGGCTTCAGCACGTACTGACGTCCGTTGCGGATACCGTTAATACGCAGTCCATCGAGCATATCCGCGCCGCCCTTGGTACCGCAGATCGTCGTGATAGCCTCACCGCAGTTGAGTATGTTCAGCGCCCAAGAGGATTCCAAATTGATGGTTGCACCGTTCTCCATAACGACAAAGCCAAATGCGCTGTCCTCAACCGTAAATTCCTCAGGCTTCCAAGGACCGCAGCCGTTACCCTGGTTTTCCGGTGCATCCTGGCTCAGCTTGTGGTATGCTGTACCGACACAATATTTCGGCTTGTAGTTGTTCATCATCCAGAGTGTGAGGTCAAGTGCGTGCGTACCGATATCAATCAGAGGACCGCCGCCTTGCTCATATTCGTTCATGAACACACCCCATGTCGGAACGAAACGGCGACGCAGCGCTGTAGCCTTTGCATAGTAGATATCTCCGAAGGTCCCGTCAAGAGCTTCTTTCTTCATATAAAGAGAATCAGCGCGGTGTCTGTTCTGATATCCTATGGAAAGCTTCTTTCCTGTGCGCTTTGCAGCGTCGAGCATTTTCTTTGCTTCCGTGGAATTGATTGCCATCGGTTTTTCACACATAACGTGCTTGCCCGCTTCGAGTGCGTCTACTGTGATGAAGCTGTGCGCACGGTTCGGCGTCAAAACATGGACGACATCGATGGTCTTATCCTCAAGCAGCTTTTTATAATCCGTGTAGACCTTTGCATCCGGCTCGCCGAACTTTTTCTTCGCCTCTTCAGCGCGCTCCTCAATGATATCACAGAACGCAACCATTTTAGCGTTGTCAAGCTCCTTCAAAGCGGGCATGTGTTTGCCGTTGGCGATGCCTCCGCATCCGATGATACCGATTCTGAATGTTTCAGCCATGATAAACCTCCAAATATTTTCATATTATTTTGGTATGCCTCTGCATACATTTTCTATTATCATAATATATTTCGGTGAACATTTCAAGAGTTTTTCTTGATTTTTTTCTGTTTTTTTCTCTTGTGTACGGTAAAAGCAGGAACGGACGAGCAAAAAAACAGACGAACGTGCACTTCAGGTAAACACCGAGAACGAAAAAAGGAGGACCAGACAAAGTCATTTGTCCGGTCCCTGGAGCAAAAGCATTTTAGTCCAGCTTAAAGGGATACCGCAGTCCGGGTCCCCCCTTATGCCTCCTTTTCACCCGTTGGTCTGAGATCCCGGAAGCTCCTGTATATGGCATTGTTCGCCGTCATACACCCAGGTAAAGCAGGTATTGGTCGCCGGATTTATATCGGAGACGCCGCCGGCCATTACATATTCCTCTCCGTTAAAAACACTGCCATCCTCTGTCAGGTAGACATATTTTCCATTTTTCTCTTTCTGCGCCACAGTGTATCCGCTGCGGTAACCCACAATGAGATGATATTCCGGAGGAACGATTAAATTCCCCTCTCCGTCGCAGACACCGAATTTTCCGCCGTCCGGGAACAGTTCCTCCACCGAAAGCCCGTCGTTAAAGTATGCTTTGTAAAAATGCGACTGAGTCCAGCCCTCGGGCAGTGTAATCTCCTGTACGGCATTCCGGTGCTGCTTCAAGGGCACTTGCCCATGATATTCGCGGTTTTCGTTTAACGTCGTTACATGCAGTCCGCCCTCGTCTACGCTCATGGAGTAGACCGTACCGGAGGTTGTGTCATAATAGCATCGGCCGTATCCGCCGCCGTGCCCACCATGCATTGCAATATAATATTGTTTCAACGTTTCGTCATATAAAATCTGGAATGCATTTTCCCCATCCCCTTCTTTCATCAACATGCAAACGCGATTGATCATTTTTCCTGCGGTTTGATAGATTACCTGACCGTCCGGTGTGCAAATATAGGTATCCGTGCCATCATAAATCAATGTCAGCGTGTCTCGCCATTTGTTCGCATCGCTCAATGTGTAATCGCCCGAACAGAAATAATTCCCCAGCACGAATATATCCATGGATACCGGCTTTATGGCCGCGATATCGACCGCCAGCGGATCCAGATAAATTCTTTCGTCAGCATCTGTCGGAACCCATAAGCGTTCAGATTGTTTTTCATTCTCCTCAGCTTCCATAAGCTGCGCCGCTTCATATGCCGCCTGCTGTGCCTGTTTGATCTCATCGCGGTTCTGATTTTCGGCTTTTTCCGACTTGTGCTTCACAGGGTAACACGTCTCTCCGTCGTACACCCATGTCACATAGCACACATCTCCCACAGAATCCCGGATTTCCTTGGGAATTCCTGCAAACCGGTAGGTCTCCGGTAATACCTCGCACAATGCGTTGACCGGATCGTATACAGCTATCTGATAAACGCCGTCCCTTTGTACGCGGAAATAGACAGCGCCGTCCGCACAGTCCGTTCTGACATCGACATTTGATATACTGTCATATTCCGGCGGCAGCAGATATTCTCCCCACCATGTCACAAGCGCATATTTTCCGGTTGCAAGCAGCGACTCGGGAACGACCTCCGTCGAATTCTTGTATTGACTATCTATCATCGACTGCAGCGACTCTATCTGCTCCTGTGTGGCTATTCTGACAGCATTCGCCTCCACGCTCGGCTGTTCCGTTAGAAATTGAACATCATTCGGAGTATTCCAGTCCTCATAGAGTTCGCACCGGCCTTGAGGTATTGTGTCGTGAAGAAGCAAATTCTGATAAAACCGGTATTTCAGGTACGGCGTTTCGGGATTAAAAAAGACCTCTCTTGCAACCTCTTTTTCTGATGTTTCAGGCTCTTCCTCGAGTACGCCCCCGATCCTCTGATTTACCCGGTAATACTCGCCGTCCGCAGGATTTTTCTCAATGAAAAAGATCTCCGAATCCGTCTGAAAATACCGATCGTTCGGTCCGTAAGCGTAACTCTTCAGCGTTTGCTCCGTCGCATACAGCGCTTTACCCTCCACGTCGCAGATATAATTCATATCTCCGACCGAGAGTACTGTATACGTACCGAAAGTACGAATTTCCGTCGGCTCAAGCGTCTTGGTATCAACCTCCGGCAGAACAAGGCGCTCTGCTTCTTCAGGTGAGCTTGCCAATAGTCTGCATTCAGTATAGCTGTATTCCGCGCTCTTCTCCGCCGTACCAGCCCGGTATCTGACCACGCATCCAACGATCTCATTTTTCCGCGGCCCGTGATTTTCTGACGGCTCCGGGGCGTTGCCATAGCATATGAACAGATTGTCTCGTATCCACTCACAGCTGCTGTACACATACGCCTCCGACTGCAAGTCTGCGGAAAGCTCATAGCACCGAATGCCTTCCTCTTCAAAGCGGAAGATATAATATACACTGCCCTTGATGCCCATGCACTCCAATATCCCGTCTCCATCAATATCCTCGATATAGCTTTCCCCAAGAGGTGTCAGCGCGCAGAGGTCGATGCCATACCAGAGAAACGCGCGGCTGTATTCGGTCACCATATCCAAATCCGACAGGGACCAGCGAATCACAAAGCCTGCGTTGCCGGCGATTTCTTCAACTTCAAGCGATCCCGGCACATATTCGCATACGATCTTGTCATAATTGTAATAAATACTCGAATAGTCTTTTGTATCGTATGGATTGTAGCCCATAAGAACGCCGTCCCTTTCGAAGCCCAGGCAAACAGGCGCTTCAGCGTCGCTCCCGTCGTTCGGACGATAGGCAAAATGTCTGACGCCTTCAACGGTTGTCTCATCGAGAATTTGATAAGTATCGTCCCGTATTACGCAGGACCAATTTTCTCGAAACAAACCTTTGCTCTCCTTCTGCGCCAGCGCAATTGTCTCTATAAACGGTATCGTCTGAGCGTCGTCGCCTTCCGTTGTATTCGGATTCTGCTTCCGCGGTTCCTCAAACACATTGCACGAGACGAGAGAGCCCGCAGTCAACGACAGTATGAGAACCAATGCAATCACCGCACTACCTCGCCTTTTCACCGACATATCCATAATATTCATAATGCGCTCCTTCACCTCATTTTTTGAGGGATTAAACCGCGATGCCGAAGCGGACTGACCCAGGCGTTCCCGGGTATCCCGCAGAATATCCAGCATGCCTTCTGCATACGCAAGCCGCTGATGTTGATCGTATGAAGCCAAAACCTTCTCATCGCAGGCCAGTTCCACTTCCCGGTCCAAACGGTACATAGCCGCATAGACAAGCGGGTGGAACCAGTAAATTGCTCGGATAATGGTTCCGGCAAGCTTCCTCCATACATCATGTCTGCGTAAATGTACCAGTTCATGCATTAGAATACCATCGAGAGCTGTCTCCGGCACCCTCTCAGGCAAATAAATGACCGGGCGGAAATAGCCCATAATCATCGGGCTGCCTATCTCCGCGCATGCCATAAGCGGCGGAGGTACGGCCACGCCCGCCTGTAGGCAGACCCTTTTATACGCCTCTGTAATTCTCTGATCCGTAACGCTGTATACCCGACTTGCAATCTTCTTTCGCTGAACAACATAAGAGAGAATATGAAATATCAGAATGACTGCTGTTCCCGTCAGCCACACAGTCAGACAGATCTTGAAAATATCGTTCCCGTCAAGTTTTCGAGTGTCCTCCGCGGTTCTCGATAGATCGGAAATTTGCTGCCCATCTGTCTTCCCGGAGATGTTCACCGTTGCCTGATGTGCAGGTACCTGCTTGGATACAGGTATGCTGTTTGAGAGCCCCGCCGCTGTTTCTGTGCCGACTTTTTCCGTTTTTTCCGCTTCTCCTGTTACCACCGTCTGCTGTTCAGTCGACTGCTGAAACTCCGTCTTTTCTGAATTCTGCTGCAGCGGTTCTCCTGCCGTATTCTCAGAAAAACCTATCAGTCCCTGAGACGGGGAACGTTCTTTTGTCTCCGACTGTTTTTCCGTTACAGGCATGACATTGGCCGTCGCACCTCCATTGTCAGCCGGCTGTTGTGAGAACCCATGAAAGAGGGCCGGTAATTTGGATTCCGGCTCGACCTGAACAGAGATCTCATACATCGGATCCATATACGGCAGACTGATAGGAAGCATTAGACGCACAGCTACAATACTCCAAACGATGCAGCGGCCCCTGGCACGCATTTTTCCGCCGAATATCTTCAACAAAACAAAGGTCAACAGGATTAAGATAGTAGTTGATAATAATACATTCAGCATTTCTTCCTCCTAATAATTATTCATGCTTCCGGCTTTCTTTTTGTTCCTCCAGATAATGATACAGCTCCTGCAATTCCTTGTCACTGATCTGATTCGATTTGACAAAAGAAGCAACCAAAGTCTGAAAAGATCCTCTGCACATTTTTTTGAGAAAATGCTGAGATTCTGCCGCTCTGTATGCGTCCTCAGAAATGAGCGGCGTATACATGTGATAATTGGCCTCCTGCGTTACCTTCAGGAACCCTCGGGATGTTAGACGACCCAAAAGGACCTGCAGCGTTGGTTTTTTCCAGTTGTGAGTATCACGCAATTCATCGAGAATTTCAATGGCTTTCATCGGACGCTCCTGCTTCCACAAAACCAGCATGACGTCAAGTTCAGCCTCCGGCAGCTTTTCTCCTCGATAGGTCTCTTTTAACTTCATATTATCTCCCTTCCGCCGCACAGCGGCGGCATAAACCATGAAATAAGTTGGCCGTGTTTCTTCTCAGAAAGTTAAACGGGAGCCGATCCCTTTTTCGGCACCAATCCGCATGAAACTGCCGAACCGTTTCACACCTTTCGCTTTTTTCACACTGCTTTCCCCATTGGTTACAAAACGCACCGCGGAATAACTCGGCTTTAGAAACCTTTATACCGGCCCTCAAAAGATTACATTTGTCTTCGTTTTCATTCTATCATAACAGAAGACATTTGTCAACTATTTTGAGACAATTATAAATAATTTTTTTAATTGCGTCGTTTGTGATGCTCATGCA
Organism: Clostridiales bacterium; assembly: GCA_019415985.1. Taxonomy (GTDB): domain Bacteria; phylum Bacillota; class Clostridia; order Oscillospirales; family CAG-272; genus CAKTAA01. The sequence goes on along the minus strand of DXYE01000058.1, from coordinate 170 downwards.
AGCCTCTTTTTTCCAATTCATAAAAGGCTCGTCCCGATACCCCGACTTCACAAGAACAATATCTCCTTAGCATCCATTAAAGAAAAAGTTAATGCAGGTAAAAAGGAGGAAAATCGTTTTTCCACCCGCTCTTTTGCATACTTTGAATCTATTGAAATACTGTACGAAAG
>DXYE01000057.1 GCA_019415985.1 Clostridiales bacterium | reverse complement strand
TATGATGTATCCGCGTCTCAGGTTGGCAGCGAATCTGCTGCGGGACGATGGGGTGTGCTTTATTTCCATTGATGATAATGAGGTTGATAACCTCAAGAAATTGTGCAATGAGGTGTTTGGCGAAGAGAATTTTATTGCCCAGTTCATTTGGGAAAGAGCCTTTGCTCCTAAAAATGATGCTAAATATGTTTCCAATAGTCATGATTATGTTTTGATGTATGCAAAAGCCTTAGACTCGTTTTCTATCGGTAGATTGGAACGAACAGAGGAAGCAAATAGTCGTTATAAAAATCCCGATAATGATCCTCGTGGTGACTGGACTTCCGGAGATCTCTCTGTTAAGACATACAACCCAATTACAGACTATGAAATTGTTACACCAAGTGGTCGCAAAGTAAATCCGCCGCATGGAGCCTGTTGGCGTATATCGAAAGAACGGTTTGCAGAATTAGTTGCTGATAATCGCATATGGTTTGGTGAAAATGGAGATAATGTACCGCGATTAAAGCGGTTTGTATCAGAAATTCAAGATGGACTTGTACCGACCTCGCTTTTATTTTATAAAGATGTCGGTCATAGTCAAGAAGGTAGACAAGAACTTAAAAAGCTATTCAATGACAAAGGTTATTTTGACGGCCCAAAACCGCTTAGATTAATTAGACATCTTTTGAAAATCGGAAATACAAAAGGCAACGACATCGTCCTCGACTTCTTCTCCGGCAGTGCAACCACCGCTCACGCAGTGATGCAGCTCAATGCCGAGGACGGCGGCAACCGACAGTTTATCATGGTACAGCTCCCCGAACTGTGCGATGAAAAGAGTGAAGCCTGTAAAGCGGGCTATAAAAACATCTGCGAAATCGGTAAAGAGCGCATTCGCCGTGCGGGAGCAAAGATTCTGGAAAAAGCACGGGAAGCAAACATGCAGCTTACCCTTGGCGCGGAGGAAAAGCCGCTCCCCGATGTGGGCTTCAAGGTATTTAAGCTGGATACCTCCAACCTCAAAACCTGGGACACTTCCTATGTATCGGAGGACAACCTCGTTACCTTGTTTGACCGCATGAGCGGCATGTTTGAAAGCGTCAAACCCGACCGCGGACCTCTGGATGTAGTCTATGAAATCATGCTGAAAATGGGCGTGGAGCTGACCTACTCCGTCACGTCGGTGGTGGTCTCCGGCAAAACGGCCTACACAGTGGGTGACGAGTGCCTGCTGCTTATATGCCTGGAAGAAGGCGTGACCAGCGGGATGATTGAGGAGATGGCGGACTATGCTCCCGCAAAGATCATTTTAGCGGAAAGCTGCCTTGCCGACGATACCGAAATGAGCAATGCACACTATATCCTGCGGGATCGCGGTATTGAATTAAAACTTGTCTGAGTGTGGAGTGATGAGAGCGGAGGGTGGAGTTATGAATAGTGAAAATACAGTTAAATGTAAAAGTAAAAAGTTGCGGTTAGCGAACGTGATTTTTCGAGCAGAGTTTATATTGCACTCAGAGAGTGTTCTGAAATCCTGTATTGGCTGAAACTGCTTTTTGATACAGAATATTTGACGAAAAAAGAACACGTTTCAATCAAAAGTGATTGTGAAGAAATGAAAAAAATAATGTCCGCAACGACAAAAATAATGAACTCCAAACGCCGCTCTGCCCCCTCTGCACTAAACAAAACGAATGAGGGAGGAACGACCGAATGAAGCTGAAGTTTAAAAACCAAGCCTTTCAAACCGACGCTGTGAATAGCGTAGTGGATTTATTCACCGGACAGGATAAACGGCAGAGCGCCTTCAATTTTGATCATAGTGTGCAAATCAGCCTTCTGCAAAACGATTTTGGTATTGGCAACGCACTGCTGCTGGACGACGCGGCGCTGCTTGCCAATATGCACGAGGTGCAAAAGCGCAACCATTTACCGCTGACCGATGATTTAGCGAACAAGCGATTCTGCATTGAAATGGAAACCGGAACCGGAAAGACCTATGTATATACCAAAACTATTTTTGAACTGCACAAACGGTACGGCTTTACCAAATTCATAATCGTCGTGCCATCCGTGGCTATCCGCGAAGGCGTGTATAAATCGCTTGAGATTACAAAGGAGCACTTCGCCGTCCAGTACGACAACGTTCCCTGCCGGTATTTTATCTATAACAGCGCGAAGCTCTCAGATGTACGGCAGTTTGCCGCCGCAGCTAATATCGAGATCATGATCATAAACATCGACGCTTTCAAGAAAGCGGAAAATATCATCAATCAGGCGCAGGACAGGCTGAACGGCGAGACCGCTATGCGCTACATTCAGGACACGAATCCGATCGTCATCATTGACGAGCCGCAATCGGTAGACAATACACCCAAAGCGAAAGAGGCTATCGATTCCCTTCATCCCCTGTGCGTGCTGCGCTATTCGGCGACTCATCGTGAGAAGATTAACCTACTCTATCGTCTCACGCCGGTGGACGCTTATCAGATGGGATTGGTGAAACAAATCTGCGTGTCCTCCAACCAGGTGACGGGCAGCTTCAATCAACCTTATATCCGATTGATTTCGGTAACGAACGAGAATGGTTTTAAGGCGAAAATCGAGATGGACGTTCAAGGCAAAAACGGCAAGGTCTCCCGCAAAACGCTGACAGTTAAACCGAATGCCGATCTCTATCTGTTATCCGGTGAGCGGGCGCTTTACGACGGTTATGCCATTGCGGGAATCGATTGTACGCCCGGATTTGAGAGTATAGAGTTTACAAGCTCCGAAACCTTGCCGGTGGGACATGCCATAGGAGATATTGATGAGAATATCATCAAGCGCGCCCAAATTCGCCGCACGATTGAAACGCATCTGGAGAAGGAACTGCGATTCACTGACATGGGTGTCAAGGTACTGTCGCTCTTTTTCATCGATGAGGTTAAGAAATACCGGACAACGGAGGGGGATAAGGGCATCTATGCGCAGATGTTTGAAGAGTGCTATACGGAACTCATGTCACTCCCCAAGTTAAACCGAATGCCGATCTCTATCTGTTATCCGGTGAGCGGGCGCTTTACGACGGTTATGCCATTGCGGGAATCGATTGTACGCCCGGATTTGAGAGTATAGAGTTTACAAGCTCCGAAACCTTGCCGGTGGGACATGCCATAGGAGATATTGATGAGAATATCATCAAGCGCGCCCAAATTCGCCGCACGATTGAAACGCATCTGGAGAAGGAACTGCGATTCACTGACATGGGTGTCAAGGTACTGTCGCTCTTTTTCATCGATGAGGTTAAGAAATACCGGACAACGGAGGGGGATAAGGGCATCTATGCGCAGATGTTTGAAGAGTGCTATACGGAACTCATGTCACTCCCCAAGTTTGCTGCGCTGAAGGATCGTTTTCCCGCCGCTGTTTCGAGTATACACAACGGCTATTTTTCGCAGGACAAAAAAGGACGTTTTAAAGACACCCGCGGCGATACGTTGGATGATTACGATACCTATAACACAATCATGAAAGATAAGGAATGGCTGCTTTCCTTTGATTGTCCTCTCCGTTTCATCTTTTCTCATTCGGCGCTGAAAGAAGGGTGGGACAATCCCAACGTGTTTCAGGTTTGTACCCTGATCGAACAGAAATCAACCTTCACCTGCCGCCAGAAGGTGGGGCGCGGTCTGCGTCTGTGCGTGGATCAGGACGGCGAACGGATTGAGGATAAAAATATCAATGTCCTGCATGTTATGGCCAACGAGAGCTTTGCCGAGTTCGCAGATACTCTCCAAAAAGAAATCGAGTCCGAAACCGGCGTGAAATTTGGTGTGCTGCAGATCGATTTGTTTTCCGGCATGGCCTATACTGAAACCAAAACAGTGGAGCGCAAGGTCACGCCTGAACAGGCTCAACTGGTGGTCAAGGAGTTGGAATCCAAGGGTTATATTGGTGAAAAAGGCCAAGTGGTACAAGCAGCAGTTGCCTCTGCTTCATTGGAGCTTCCTGCCGAGCTTGCGCCGATTAAGGAACAGATTGTGAAGGCGATGGAAAAAGCGGAATCGTTGGATGCTGCCGCTTTGACAGAGATTACATATACCGAAACCATAACGGAAGAGAAAACGGTGACTTACGAAGAAGCAGCCGAGTTGATCGAGCACTTCGAGACAAAGGGTTACGTCACAAAGAGCGGAAAAATGAAGGATACGATGAAAAACGCTCTTTTAAACGGTACACTGGATTTGCCGCGGAAATTTGAAGCCGCACGCGAGCGTTTTGAAAGTATTATCAGCCGCGCGGATAAAGCGCCGCCGATCCGTGATGCTTCCCGCGATGTAATGGTGCGTCTGAATAAACAGGTTTTGCTTTCACCGGAATTCATGGAGCTTTGGGATAAAATCAAGCAAAAAACTGTCTATCGCGTTCAGGTCGACACGGAAGATCTGATACGCCGCTGTGTGAAGGATTTGCAGGAATTGCCCGCCATTGTGAAGACGCGTATGGTATCGCAGACGGCCGACATCCGCATTGCATATTCGGGTGTAACGCACACCGAACGCGAAATACGCACCGCCGATCTCCAAGACGACTACGGTATTTTACCAAATATTCTTACCATTGTGGGAGAGCAGACGCTTATTAAGCGGTCTACGGTATACAAAATCATCCGGCAGAGCGGGCGCGGCGTTGATTTTCTGCGCAACCCTCAGCAATTCATGGAGATGCTAACCGAGGTCATTCAGAACAACCGCCATGCGCTTGCCATTGACGGCATCCGGTATATCAAGCTGGACGGCGAGGAGTATTATGTGCAGGAGATTTTTGAGGCCAGTGAACTCATGGCGAATTTAGACAAAAACGCAGTTGCTGTAAATCACAGCGTTTATGATTATGTGATTTATGACAGCGACACCGTTGAGCGCCCCTTTGCGGTGGCGCTGGACAATGATCCGGAAGTTAAGATGTTTTTCAAGATACCGAAGAAATTCAAAATAGAGACGCCCATCGGGACCTACAACCCCGACTGGGCTGTGTATCTTGACCATAACGGCATACAGAAGATGTACTTTGTCTTGGAAACCAAGGGAAGTACAAATCTTTTTGATTTACGAACTCCAGAAAGGCTGAAAATTCATTGTGGAGAAGAACATTTCAAGGCTCTGCAAAACGGTGCGGAACTGAGGATAGCGAAGAACTGGAACAGCCTTAAAGAGCAACTATAATTTATTATTTAAGGGAGGGACAAATATGCCTATGAACCGTTCATTTAGAGACAATGCATCAAATCGATTTTATAATGAACTTTTTGCGGCTATTTCCGATTTTTAGAGAGCAAAAAATCGGTTGTCTGTCTTCTCCCAAACGGTACGTCAAATAGACACGGTTTCGCTATCTGATATTGAGGTAAAGAATGTCTTTGTTAATGATTTGTCCGGTATGGAAATAAAGTTTGAGGTTCTAGCAGAAGCAGCGTTTGAAATCACAGAGGCGGATAGGTTTACCACCGCTGCGACCAAAGAAGCCGATGATATAAAGTATTCTGTCGGGGAGATCTGTCGTGTGCTCTCGATGATTTTTACATATCCGGCACAGTGAAATACAGCAAACGTAGAAAACAAGATAAACCTCTGTCGGATGCACATGTTCCTATTATTCGACGTGGCGAGTTGGAAGAAACGGCTCGGGATTTTCTGCAATGCTACCATCAGGAGGCTCTGTAAAAGTCCATGCCCGTTGATCCGAACCTGCTCGCCAGTCGAATGGGGCTGTCGTTTCAGATGAAACATATTACATCGAATTTTTCAGTCTTTGGTCAAATATTCTTTGCAGATTGCAGGACGGAATATTATGATAAGGCATCTTCCATATTTTAACCAATGCATGTTAAAGAGAGGAACTATCTTCGTTGATCCGGACGCATGCTTTCTTCGTAATCTCGGTTCCGTCAACAACACGAGAATCCATGTATTCATACATTGGGATAAACACAGAAAGGCGTTTGAACTGGAAAAATATATAATGATAACGCCACTTAAATCAAGTGCCAGGCAGTCGGCGGTATAAAGGACGATAAGGTCAGCACGAAAACTGACTGGATGGAATGGCGGGCGGATCTTTAGTGCCGCGTATACAAATACCGTTGACCCAAAAAGGTAAAAGCGGCGCAAATAATCCAAAGCTATCAGCGGCAATTCTCCAATACCGCGCTTGTTGACCTGATGGAGCCGGTAATTGATGAAATGGCTGTGTTTTTCTGTGGATCCCGTTTTGCAGCAAAGATCCATATGGTCGATTTCAGTTACGAAAAAGCCGTAGGAACATTTACATAGGTTGATTGGTCGTTTTGTCAGACTACATGCATTTAAGAAAGGGATTCGTCAGCGTAATCAGACCTTCTCCCTAAAAGTGAGCGCGATGCAATCGTAGAAAGCGCAAGAACATCGTCCTTGCGTGATAAAATACAAAGCGGAAATTATTTGTTTGTAGATTCGCTTTTTTGAATCAATGCTCCAAAATATATAACCGTTAATAATAACGGCCAGCACTGTCTTACAGATTATGCAAGACATCATATCGATAAATGCTGCCTTTTATTTGATTTATCGGTGCAGAGAGTCACAAACAGCAATGGAAAACAATTCTATACCGAATGCGTCCTTTACGAAGACGCCTCTTTAAATTTCATATTTAAATGTTTTTTTAACAGACAATCGGATAGACTGCCGCGCAGGCTTCATGAGAACAAAGCATATTATTTGTCCCTCAATCTTTGCAAAAACTTTTGCGCTGCTTTGGAAAATAGCTGATACCGTTTCCAAACAACCGCCATCCCAGTCTCCATTTGCGGAATAAGCGGTTTGAAGCAAAGCCGGCTGTCGCCGGAAGTATTGATAATTTTATCAAAGCATAATGCATACCCCATGCCTTCCTCTACCATAAGTGAACCGTTGTATAAAAGATTATAGGTCGCAACCACGTGAATATTTGAGGAAACCTCGTTCAGCGACTGCTGAAAATCCGAACGTTTATACATCTGTCTTGAGACAATCATGGGTAAATCCTTTAAATCCTCTGCCGTCACAAATTTTTTGTCCGCCAAAGGCGAATCGCGGCGCATCAGCACACCCCATATATTTTTGTAAGGTACGGCTATGCGTTCATATCGAGTGGTATCAACCTCATCGTGCAGCAGAGCAAAGTCAATTAAGCCCTTATCCAACTGTTCCATTACGCTTTCTCTGTCACCGCTGGCAATATGATAGCGAATCATCGGATATTCACTTTGCAGTTCCTTCGCGCATTGAGTCAAATATCGCACGGATTCCGCCTCTGCTGCGCCAATGTAAATATCGCCTGCCACCGTTTCATCGGACTGCGTGATTTCATCTTCGGTTTTTTTCATCAAATCAATGATTTCCTCTGCCCGCTTACGCAGCAGCATACCTTCTTCGGTAAGCGTTATTTTCCTATTGCCCCGGATAAAAAGCTTTTTGCCCAATTCGTCTTCCAAATCCTTGAGCTGCCGTGACAGCGTAGGCTGCGAAAGGTGTAAAAATTCCGCCGCACCTGAAATGCTCTCTTCTCTTGCAACGGCTAAAAAATACCCAAGCACCCGAAACTCCATACAAATATCCTCCTTGTATATGGATAGTATAGCATATTTTACCATGCTTTACAAGCATAGTAAAATATGTAATATAAGTATTTGATATATTTTGTAAAAAGACTTATAATGATAGCAGGAGAACAAAGCCCCATATTTCATCTGTGTTGTGCACGGCACCGAAAAAGCTCTTGCATAAAAGATCACATGAAAGAATTTTGCTTGCCTTTCTATCATCTTTCGTCATAGCTGTCTTTGGCGCTGAAGCCTCCAAACTGTAAAACAACGATAACACCGGAAATTTTCGCTCTATAGCAGAAGATAGCCGGGTGCTGCCGGTCAAATCAACGGAAGAGAATATAAGCTTAGAAAAGGGGAACAAGATGCGTACAAATGAATCCACGGAATCCATTATACAAAATCTCAAAGACGCTGGCTGTGACATGGAAACCATCGGAAAGTTTATGTCAGATCTCCAAAACGGACAAGAGGCGGCTGGGCTGAGGCGGTTAGCTCTGCACAGGAAAAAGCTGCTCATCTCTCTGCACAAGGAACAAAAATGTATAGATTGTCTTGATTATCTTATCTATCAGATAAAGAAAGCAAATAAATAACCGAAGGAGTACTTTCTTATGAAAACGATTACACATAAAACCTTTGATGAGGAACGGGCCTTATATGCGGCTAAAAATATTTGTGTAAAGAACTGTATCTTTGACGGCCCTGCCGACGGCGAGAGTGCCTTTAAGGAGGGCAGAGATATTACAATCGATACCTGCTTTTTCAATCTGCGCTATCCTTTCTGGCACGTTAACGGACTGAAAATCGTTAACTCGGAAATGACTGACAAATGCAGAGCGGCGCTCTGGTATTCCGATCGTATAGAGATCAACAATACCAAAATGCACGGCACAAAAGCACTTCGTGAATGCTCCAATATCAAAATGCGCGGCTGCGACATGATTTCTCCCGAGTTCGGCTGGTCGGTGCGCGGCATGGAAATGGAAAACTGTACTGCAGAGAGCGAATATTTTATGATGCGTTCCGATCATCTGACTTTCCGCAATGTTCGTATGAAAGGCAAATACTCTTTTCAGTACATCACTGATTCTGTTTTTGATTCTTGCGTGTTCGATACAAAAGACGCTTTTTGGCACGGAAAAAATATTACGGTAAGAAACAGCATCGTCAAAGGCGAATACCTAGGTTGGTACAGCGACAGCATTACCTTTGAACACTGCAAAATCATCGGTACTCAACCCCTTTGCTACTGCAAAAATTTGAAACTGATCGACTGCGAAATGGTCGACACCGATTTAAGCTTTGAGCGCTCCGATGTAGAAGCAACACTCAAAGCTCCAATCGTCAGCATTAAAAATCCGCGGTCCGGACATATCCATGTCCCCGCAGTCGGAGAAATCATTATGGATATCGACGAAGCGAAAGGAGAAATTATCGTCGGAAAGCAAAACAGCAAAGACAAACTCTGCACCTGTTGTGCGTAAAGGATGCTTGAAAAAGAAAATGGTAAATAAGGTGGCAATTTAAATTGTTTCAGTCTATTATTTTGCGGTTATGCCTCTATTGTTTTTCGAGATATAAAACATTATCAATTTTATCCGGCGTCAATTTCATATTGCTTACGGGAAGCGATTGCTGATAAAAAGAGGCAAAATCATACCACCAAAAGAGAAAACAGCCTGAATCGTGAAATGTTTCTCTTTCGTAGCAGTCGTATGATCGCGGTCTCTCTTAGAATAAATAGAAACGGAGAAATTGTATGAACAAAAAAATTTTAATCATTTCAACAAGCCCCCGCAAGAACGGCAATTCCGAAAGGCTGGCAGACGCCTTTTTAAACGGTGCGATGGATGGCGGCAACACAGCAGAGAAAATCAGTCTGTATGATAAGAGAATTGGATTTTGCAGGGGATGTCTTGCCTGTCAGAAAACCGGGCGCTGCGTTATTCATGATGATGCAGAAACCATTGTCGGTAAAATGCTGACAGCAGATGTGATTGTTTTTGCCACACCCATTTACTATTACGAGATGTCGGGACAGATGAAAACAATGCTTGACCGTGCCAATCCCCTTTATTCCGCGGATTACGATTTCCGAGATGTTTACTTATTATCAACGGCGGCAGATAATGATGAAGGTGTAGATGCCCGCGCAATCAGTGGACTGGAGGGATGGATCGAGTGTTTTTCCAAGGCGCGGCTTGCGGGTACGGTGTTTGCGGGCGGTGTAAACGATGCGGGCGAAATCGATGGTCACTTAGCTTTGGAAAAAGCCTATGAAATGGGAAAGTCGATTTAGGATGAAACGGGCATTGTTTTGTATAACAGCCTGTATCGCTGCCTTTATAGTGGTATTTTCCAGCTGTGCAATTGAGCAGAACGATAACGGTTTGCAAGCAAGTACACCTCAGATCAGCAAAGCTGCACAAAGTACACCGAACAGTTCTTCGACTCATACAAATTTAGATACGGAAAATAATACAGCTTCACCGAATAGCGAACAATCAAGTTCAACCGTCAACCCGTCCACTTCACTCTCATCGCCCGAGAAAACGGAAACATCCCCAACTATGGTATCGAGCGAGGAAAAAATCGTTATGGGATACGTCAATATTACAGCAAACGGCAAGACCTTTAGTGCCGCCCTTTATGACAACGAAACAGCTAAAGCCTTTGTCAGCAGACTTCCGCTTACATTAAATATGAGCGAACTAAACGGCAATGAAAAATATTATTACCTCGAGAACAGTCTGCCCGTCGATTCAATCAGCCCCGGCAGGATCAACAGCGGGGATCTCATGCTTTACGGCTCGGACTGCGTGGTTTTATTTTATGAGAGCTTTTCCACTACTTACAGGTATACTCCGCTCGGCCGTGTCGATAACCCCGCGGGGCTTGCACAGGCTCTCGGAGGCGGCAATGCTACAGTTACATTTAAATTGGATAATTTAGGAGGATGAACCCATATGTTAGGAAATTTCAGCTACAGTAACCCCACCAAGCTCTATTTCGGAGAGGATTCACTATCCTGCTTAAACGCTGAGCTGGCAAAGTACGGCAAAAATATTATGCTCTGTTACGGGGGCGGTTCTATAAAAAAGAATGGTATTTACGACAAGGTCATTGCTATTCTGGAAGCAAACGGAAAAACTGTTATTGAGGACGGCGGCGTCATGCCGAATCCCACTGTGGAAAAGCTCTATGAGGGCTGCAAGATTGCAAAGGAGCACAAGGTTGACCTGATTCTTGCGGTGGGCGGTGGATCTGTCTGCGACTATGCAAAGGCGGTTTCGGTGTCCGCCTGGTGTGAAGACGACCCATGGGAAAAATATTATCTTCGTATGGAGGATGTGGACAACGAAATTATTCCCGTGGGCTGTGTACTAACAATGGTCGGAACAGGCTCGGAAATGAACGGCGGCGCTGTGATTACCAATCACAAGCAAAAGCTGAAAATAGGCCATGTGTTCGGTGACAATGTGTTTCCGAAATTTGCTGTTCTCAATCCTACATTCACCTATACGCTGCCGAAATATCAAATGGTAGCGGGCATTTACGATATTTTTAATCATATCACCGAGCAATATTTTTCAGGTACTGATGACAATACCTCCGACTACATTGCGGAAGGGCTGATGAAATCGCTGATTCACGCAAGCCGTATTGCTGCTGCAAACCCAACGGATTATGAAGCACGCAGCAATATTATGTGGACGGCGACCTGGGCGCTGAATACACTGATTGCCAAGGGAAAATCTACCGACTGGATGGTGCATATGATCGGTCAGTCGGTAGGCGCGTACACCGATGCTACCCACGGCATGACGCTTTCAGCTGTTTCAATGGCCTATTACCGCCATATCTGCCCTTACGGACTTAAAAAATTCGTGCGATTCGCAACAAATGTATGGGAGATTGACGAAAACGGAAAATCAGACGAGCAGATTGCCGAAGAAGGATTGTTACGTATGGAGACGTGGATGCGTGAGCTCGGTCTCGTTATGAATATTCGTGATTTGGGCGTTACCGAGGATATGCTCGACGGTATATCAAGGAGTACATTCATTATGGACGGTGGTTACAAGGTACTCAATCAGGACGAAATCAGAGATATCTTGAAGGCGAGCATGTAACGCGGTTTCGATACCTATTGTTTTCATCGTTTCATTGACGGAATACGTTTAAAAAGATGCAGGCTATCAGTGCTTCGGTAGCAAGCAAAGGAAAACGGTGCAGCCCCAAAAGGGCTGCACCGTTTTCCTGTATGGATTCTTCCTGACCGGGCCGACTCATTGCAAGCCAGCAGTCCCTGCTTCTCATTTTCCAGCACCGATCAACGTATGTCAGTCACGCGGTAATCCTGGGTCTCTACAGCCTTTTTTAATACATCGTCTGCAATCTTCTCTTTCAGCGTCACAACAGCAGTGCCCCTTTCATGGCTGACGTCGGCCCGTTCCACGCCGTCTATCGCCTCAAGTGCCTTTTTCACTCTTGCCTCACAATGTCCGCACATCATTCCTTCAATTTTCAATGTCTTTTCCATAGTATCATTCTCCTTTTCCTTTTTACCCTTTTTCGTATGGTGCTTGTTTTTGATTTTATGGTCCCATCTTGCATCATGCATGTTAAAAACATTCAGACGAAGTGCATTGGTTACCACACAGAAGCTTGAGAGACTCATCGCTGCAGCGCCAAACATGGGGTTAAGCTGCCATCCCAGAACGGAAATAAATACACCGGCCGCCAGAGGAATCCCGATCACGTTATAAATAAAGGCCCAAAACAAATTTTCGTGTATATTCCGCAGTGTTGCGCGGCTCAGACGTATCGCGGCCGGCACATCCGAAAGCCGGCTCTTTACCAACACAATATCTGCCGCATCAATAGCCACGTCCGTTCCCGCACCAATGGCAATGCCGATATCTGCTCTCGTCAGCGCTGGTGCATCGTTGATGCCATCGCCTACCATGGCAACCTTGCCGCTACGCTGCAATTCACGAATGACGTTTTCCTTTCCATCCGGCAAAACTCCCGCAATGACGTCGTCAACGCCGGCCTGCGCACCTATAGCCCTTGCTGTCCTTTCGTTGTCACCCGTTAGCATAACCACGCGAATGCCCATATTCTGCATAGCCCGTATAGCCTTAGGGCTGTCCTCCTTTATGGTATCCGCTACCGCGATAATTCCGCACAGCGAGCCATCACGGCAGAAAAACAACGGAGTCTTTCCCGCTTCAGCCAAGTGCTCTGATTGTTCTTTCAGAGCAGAATTGATTTCATTTTCACCGGATAACTGGGTCAGTGAACGGATAAAATCGTAGTTTCCGCCGCTTATCTGACTTTCCTGCAACCTTGCGGTTAGACCGTTTCCGGGCAATGCCTTAAAATCCGTTATTTCGGATTCCGCCAGTCCCCGCCGCTCGCTCTCCTGTATAATGGCACGCGCAAGCGGGTGCTCGCTTTTCTGCTCTAACGCATATGCAAGCGTCAGAAGGTCTGTCTCCGACATGCCGGAAACCGGAAGAATATCTGTAACTCGCGGCTCACCAGATGTAATAGTACCTGTTTTATCCAGTGCTACGATTTGTATCTTCCCTGTCTCCTCAAGTGAAACTGCAGTCTTAAACAGGATACCGTTTTTCGCTCCCATACCGTTGCCGACCATAATGGCGACGGGTGTCGCCAGCCCCAGCGCACAGGGACAGCTAATTACAAGAACGGAGATTCCGCGGGCAAGTGCATATCCCGCCGTTTGCCCCGCTATCAGCCATACGGCAACGGTCACGGCAGCGATGCCGATAACAACAGGTACAAATACACCCGAAACCTTGTCCGCAATCTTGGCTATCGGCGCCTTGGTTGCCGCTGCGTCGCTTACCATCTGAATTATTTGGGACAATGTCGTATCCTCGCCCACGCGCGTGGCCTCGCACCGGATAAATCCGGACTGATTCAGTGTTGCGGCTGAGACCGTGTCGCCCACTGTTTTATCAGCCGGAATGCTCTCGCCGGTCAGCGCCGACTCATTCACTGCGCTGCTCCCATCCAGTATGACACCGTCCACAGGAATATTTTCTCCCGGACGAACCACGAAAATATCTCCCTTTTTAACTTGATCTATTGGAATTGTGATCTCTGCGCCATCTCTCAACAGAACAGCCGTCTTCGGCGCCAGCTTCATCAGCGTCTTCAACGCGTCGGTGGTTTTTCCTTTAGACCGTGCCTCAAGCAGCTTCCCTACTGTTATTAAGGTAAGAATCATGGCGGCCGACTCAAAATAGAACTCGTGCATATAGTTCATAGCTGCGTCTGCATTGCCGTTTACCTGGGCATCAGTCATCGCAAACAGGGCAAAAACGCTGTATCCAAAGGCTGCCCCGGCCCCAAGCGCCACCAAGGTATCCATGTTAGGCGAGCGGCTCAGCAGACTTTTAAAGCCGCTTATAAAAAATTTTTGATTGATTACCATAACGGCCACGGTCATCAGCAATTGCACCAGCCCCTGGGCCAGAGGATTTGCCTCAAAAAATGCGGGCAGCGGCCAGTGCCACATCATATGCCCCATGGAAAAATACATAAGAATGATCAGAAATCCGAGCGATACAAGCAAACGCCGTGTGAGAAACGGTGTTTCCCTGTCTCGCAGCTCCTCATCTGCGTTCTCCGTCGCTTTGCTTGATTTTACACCGCCGGATTCTTTCAAGGCTGCCCCATATCCTGCCTTTTCCACGGCAGAAACAATTTCCTTTGGAGATGCATTTCCTTCGACGCCCATGGAATTTGTCAGCAAACTCACAGAGCAGGCTGTCACACCGGGTACCTTTGATACCTCTTTTTCAACCCTTGCACTACAGGCTGCGCAGCTCATACCGGTTACAGTATACTGTTTCATATCTGGTTGCAATCCCTCCCATTTCGTTCGCTGCTCCGTATACAGCAGTTTTTAGAATCCCTTTTACTTCATAATTGACTCGGACGAAGAAAGTGAAGACCTTCTCATTTAAGTTTACTTTATCAAATCAGGCACTATCCAACGCATAGAAAGCTGTCGTGTAACGAAAACTGCCGCATATATAAGAGATTCGGATTCCTATTCTTCCCATTTCATGACCAATGTATGACTCTCTGCTGCGTTTTCTACACGAAGCGATTCCAAAGAGCGCTCATATCAAGGATTGTGTCGTAAAATCCTCACTCCTCCATAAAAAGTGAATACCGTTTCGGCATAGATTCCACATAACGCCTATATATGAACCAAGTCCGGCAATCATATATTCGACAATCTCAAGCTTTTACTTCATCAGCTTTTGAAGCGCAGCCAAAAGATCATCTATGACTTCATCCTTTCCCTCGCGAATATCACGCGCAACACAGCCTCTTATATGGTTGGCAATAAGATCTCTGTTGAATGCATTGACCGCAGCGTTCACTGCCGCTGACTGTACAAGAATGTCGGTACAATAGGCATCTCTTTCTACCATACTGCGAATTCCGCGTATTTGCCCTTCAATGCGGTTCAAACGATGGATCAACCTTTTTTGTTCATTCTCAGATCTTTCCGTCTTTTTTTCTCGGCAACCGCAAATCTCTTTTTTATCCATGATAGCTCCCTGCTTTCGAAATATACCCCGCTGGGGTATATATATTATATACCCCCTGCTGGTATATGTCAATTGTCTATTTTTCACAATTTTTCATAAGAAAAAAAGATTTTAGGGAATCCGACCTTCAAACAGCGCTGACTCACTTTTTCTTATGTGGTCACAGCATTCCTCCGCTTCGTCGTGAAAGACAAATGGCATAGTTGTTTCGGCTCTGCTTACACAATCCAATAGCATGGTATGGAAGATGGATCCGTAAAGACTTATTACATCATTATTATGTAAAAATCTTGATCATCACATTACATTCCTTGAAAGGACAGTCGTGTAATTCGTATCCGCATGATCAGAAACAGCTCATTGTGCTTATCATTCATTTTTACATCGTTCCCCTCAAAATTATATTCAGATTGGCCAGCAAATGTTGTTGTAAAGCCGTATTTTCATTATAAAATAAAAAAACTTCACTGAGCTTAAAAGCTCAGTGAAGTTGAATTGAGTGTATTAAGCCTTAATTTGAGGTGCTAATCGTTGAAATATGCCCATCTCCACATTGTGGGCGGATAATCCAGACGGAACGTACCGCCGATATTGCAGCCTTCCGCCAGCGGCATTCCCTTCATCTGCAGTTCCCTGTATAGAAGAGTAACTTCATCCTCATACTGAGCACGTGTCTCTTCATCGCCCCACGTATATACATAGTCATACTCAGCGGAAAGCTTTAAATACGTGAAGGATAGCTTATCCTGATTGATACGCGTTACCTGGTTGGAATACTCCGCTTCCAGTGCTGCAAGCTCAAACCATTCCTCTATCTGGTCGCCGTAATTGAGAAAATCGATAATACGAACCATCTCGAATGCGTGGCTGTACGGATAAAGATGCTCAACAGACATCTTCTCAAAACCGCTGCACAGCATATCAAAGTATTTCTCCAGGTGTACGCCGCCCGGACCATAGTACGCAATAAAGAATTCGTGGATATGTTCCTCAAATTCCTCGTCTGTCATATACGGGTCCCAAAGCAGCTTCGTAATCAGATATTGGCGCAGGCTTTCGAAACCGGTTGTACGAGTACCGTTGATCTGTCCCTGTACATAATAGCATTCCACGCCGCTTTCTGCAAAAAACTTCGCATTTTCACGAACAACATCATAATTTACATAAGGCACGTAAAGATCATAGATGTTCAGCGAATAATCGTATACCCATACGCGGTTTGCAATGCTCGTCCATTCTTCAAGCTGCCTTTTAGAATTAACATTCAGGAAGCCGTCTGTTTCACCCGGCTCTACGGCATTGCAGCTTGCGTCATTAAACGCGTGACGGGAACAGAAACACCATGGCGCGTATTCAATGATGACATTGCTGTCCGGCTTTGTCAGCTTAGGCGGTTCGTTAGTATACGAGTATGACAGCGTTTGGAGGTAAAGGTTCGGGTAATCCGGCTTCAGCTCGGAGAGCAGCCTGTTCAGGAATCGAATCCAGGTACCGGATGCAGCTCCCTCTTCCTGAACCACCTTGCGGCACTCACTGCAGCCGCACGCATTGCTGTTATCCATCTGAGAGATGCCTATCACATGCTCATCATTATTGGGCGCGCCCAAGCTGGAAAGAACATTTGCCTTTACAGTCTGGTAAATGTTCTCGCTCGTCAGGCACGGCTGCGAGCCCTCACTGGTGCCGGCCAAGTCAGCGATCGTATGCACACCCGCGCGGCTTCGGCCTCCATACAGCGAACTGCAATTGAGCTTGTTGAGCGTCATCCATTCACTTCTGTCTGTGCCAGCCAGCGAAACACTGTAGATTTCGCGCATAGCAAAAACAGGAATCTGTTCGTCATTCAGCCCTTCGGCAAATTCCA
>DXYE01000056.1 GCA_019415985.1 Clostridiales bacterium | reverse complement strand
ATTATATAGTGATGATATACTGGAGATATGTGCCGAAGCCTTTTGTTGGACCGATGTATCCTAAACTCCCCTATAATACGGGTCAGTGGCTTCAGGATAGTATACACCCCTGAAATCCACTGTTTTTTGGCTGTATGCCAACCGCCTGTCAAAATTAAGCATGGCTCTCCCGGATGAATTCATCCAGCTTACGCAGCGCGCGGCCGCTGTCTATCAGGTCCTCTGCCATTCTTACGCCTTCCTCCATACTCCGTACCTTCTCTGCAATCATGAGTGCAGCGCCGGCATTCAGACAGACGGCATCCCGTCTGGCCCCCCGCTGCGCCCCCTTCAGGATTTCCCTGGTGATGTCAGCATTTTCCTCCGGTGTACCGCCGGCAAGCGCATTTTTTTCGCACCGTTTATATCCGAACATTTCAGGCGTGATCTCATAGGATTGAAACCAACCATCCCGAATTTCGCAAACCCTGGTCGGCGCGCACATCGAAATCTCGTCCAGTCGGTCCATTCCGTAAACCACCATACCGCGCACGACGCCGAGTTTTGCCATAACGTGCGCCAACGGTTCTACAAGCGTCTCGTCGAACACGCCCATAAGCTCGCGCCGCGCGCCGGCCGGATTAGACAGCGGTCCGAGGATATTGAACACGGTGCGGATACCTAGTTCTCTGCGGATCGGCGCGACATACTTCATGGCTATATGATAATTCTGCGCAAATAAAAAGCAGATATCGATCCGGTCGAGCAGCTCTGCCGCCCGCTCAGGCGGCAGCTCAATGTTGACGCCAAGCGCTTCAAGAACGTCAGCGGCGCCGGATTTCGAGGAAGCCGCACGGTTTCCGTGCTTTGCGACGGGCACGCCGCCCGACGCCAAAACGATGGCTGCCGTCGTGGAAATGTTGAAGGAATTCGCGCCATCCCCGCCTGTACCTACGATTTCTACCGCGTCGCGGTCGTGGAGGAGCTTTATACAGTGCGCGCGCATGCCGGCGGCGGAAGCGCAAATCTCGTCCGTAGTTTCGCCCTTCATGGAGAGCGCTGTCAGATAGGCTGCCATCTGCACCTGACTGGCCTTTCCTTCCATGATTTCATGCATAACCTGTTCTGCCTCTTCATAGCTTAGGTCCGTTTTCGCGGATAGCTTTAAAATTGCTTCCTTAATCATGTGTTTTTCCTGTCTCAGCTTTGCTGAGGCCTCCTTTCATTTGTTTTCGGTTTTTAATCCGGCGCAAATCCGTCGAAGACTTCAAGCTCACATCCTTTGATAATGACGATTTTTATACGCCAGTCTTATACACTTGCGCCGTATTCCCTGTTTCACCCAGCCGTTATCCGGCAACAATATCCAGAAAGTTCCTCATGATGCGGCTGCCGTCCGGCGTCATAATGGATTCCGGATGAAACTGTACACCGAAAACAGGGAAAGCAGTGTGCTCCACCGCCATAACCTCGCCCTCGACCGAGCGGGCAGTCACCCTAAGTTCGGTCGGCAGTGTATCTGTGTCAGCAACAAGGGAGTGATAACGTGCAGCCTTAAAAGGATTTTTTATCCCCCGAAACAGAGGACTGTCGCCGGACGGATAAATTTCCGAGGCCTTTCCGTGCATCAGTTTTCCAGCATAGGTAATTACGCCGCCGAACGCTTCACAGATCGCCTGATGACCGAGACAGACGCCGAGAATCGGTACCTTTCCGGCAAAAGCTTTGACCGCGTCCAGGCAAATACCCGCATCCATCGGTCTCCCGGGGCCCGGTGAGAGGATCAGCGCCTCCGGACGTTTGGCAAGCAGACGGCCGATGGAACACGCATCGTTCCGTACAATTTCTATGTCGGGATACATTCCGCCCACGAGCTGGTAAAGGTTATAAACAAAGCTGTCGTAATTATCAATCAGCAAAATCATGTAAATCATCACCTTTCTGCGCATCCCCGAGACGGAATTCTGCGCGTTAATTCTTGATTGCGGCAGCCGGATTGGGCCGTATTCAAAAGAATCCCCCTATTGCCGCTGTCCGACGCTGTTGAAAACGGATATGAAGTCTCTCGGCACGCAGAGAACACCTTGTTTTTCTCTGTCCATAAACCTGCCTACAAGGCATTTTCGACGCCGGCTTCGGATTTGCGTATGTCGTTACCCGTTTGCAGGCGGATCCCGCAGCATAACCATACGTTTCACACTTAAACTGATCTATATAAAACGGATTCTCTCATTTCACATCCGCACCGCCGAATGACCGGCAAGGGAGACGGCTTTATGGTCATACAGCCGCGCCTCTCACTCGGGCAGTCCGCCCTCCGCGCGGGTGATCGCATCCGTGACCGCGCGCGCCTTATTTCTGCACTCCTCATACTCCTTATCCGGCGCACTGTCCGCTACGATGCCCGCGCCGGCCTGTACGCAGATTCTCCCGTTCCTTTTATAAGCGAGCCTTATGGCGATACAGGCGTCCAGGTTTCCCGAAAAATCGATATATCCAACCGCGCCGCCGTAAATACCGCGCGCCGCTCCCTCAAGCTCACGGATAATTTCACAGGCCCGCAGCTTCGGCGCGCCGGAAAGGGTACCAGCTGGTAGAACCGCATCAATGGCATCAAGGGCATCCCTGTCGTCACGAATACGTCCCACAACAGTCGAGGCAATGTGCATCACATGGGAGAATCGCTCCACACAGAAGGATTTTTCTACCGCAACGCTGCCGAGGCGGCTGATTTTACCGAGATCATTGCGTCCGAGATCCACCAGCATGGTATGCTCGGAAAGTTCCTTTTCATCCTGCAGCAGTTCCTTTTCAATTGCTTCGTCCTCGATAGGCGTTGCCCCGCGCGGTCGAGTCCCCGCCAGCGGGAAGGTATGCAGCACACCGCGGTCCAGCTTAACAAGCGTCTCCGGCGAAGCCCCTGCAATTTCCATATCGTCGCTGACAAAGTAGAACATATAGGGCGACGGATTTGTGGCGCGCAGAATCCTGAATACGTCAAACAGACTGCCGCCGGCCTCCGCTGTCATTGGGTTGGACAGGACCACCTGAAAAATATCGCCTTCCCGTATATAGGATTTCGCACGGTCCACCATAGCGGCATACTGTTCGCGCGTGAACCTCGGCTCAAGGGGCGAACGCAGTCGGAGCGGACGGAAATCCGCGCGTGCACCGCTTTTGAGAAGACGCAGCATCTCAGAGGTCTCCGCTTCGGCACGTCGGTAAGAGTTCTCCGGGTCTGCGGGATCGACGCCTGTTATCAGCATTAGAGTTTGCCGGAGATGATCAAAGACAATGACCTTATCGAACAGCATCAGGTCCACATCGCGGAAATCCTCGCCCGCCTTAACCTCCGCACGCAGCCCCGGCTCCGCATAGCAGAAGTATTCATAAGAAAAATATCCTACAAGTCCACCCGTGAAGGGCGGCATGTCTTCAATTTGCGGACTCTTATACGCCGACAAAACACGGCGGATCTCATCGGCCGGATGCTCGGTATGAACGGTTCTGCACGCCGGTTCGCCGTCTCCGTCCGTTACAGACGTACGAAAGGTCAGGACACCGCCGGTGCAGGTGATTTCCAGCGCCGGATTGTATCCCAAAAAGGAATAGCGTCCGCGGCTGCGGCTATCCTCAGCGCTCTCAAGGAGAAAACAGTGACAGCTTGCGGCCCTCAGAATACGCACAACCTCCACGGGGGTATAGCGATCAGCCAAAACCTCCCTATATACGGGAATCCGCTTCCAGCTTCCCCCTTCCGTAAAATTTTTGATCTGTTCGAGCGACGGATACATATCCATTCCTACCTTTTCCATATATTTGACAGGCTGTCGTATACTTTACGGTGTGTAAAATAGCTTGTAAAACTGCAGGCATAAATTCCTTCGCGCCGTTTGTTTTCAAATGTCAAAATTTTGTACGACACTTCTCAGAAGGCCTTGTACGCCTATTCTGCATTGATCAGATTTGTATAGCAACTGCCATCTTTGTTCCCAAGCGCGTCTGTCGGGCCGAAAGCCGCACCTCCGCTGTAAAAACCGGAGCTGTGGCGGTCACGCCGGATTCCACCTCTTTGTACCGAAAAACACAAAAAAGCCCGTCCCGACGCGCCTCACATTACATTTCTGCAATGCAAGCTCTGCGTCAAGGACGGGCAAAAACCCGCGGTGCCACCTTGATTCACGGCAAATGCCGTACACTCGTCAGGATACAAGCATATCCCCGGCAACTGACGTATGCCCTACGTCGCGGAATACTCGGCCTGGCCTTTCCCCGCGCCCTCAGCGGTCCATTTGGCAATCTGCATTTCGACCCGGCTCTCAGCTTCCCGGACTCTCTGTGCGCGCACAATTGCTTTGATCTCCGCTTCAACGGTTTTCTGTATGATTTTTTATTATATTACAGAAATCTGAATTTGTCAACCCCTTATAACTAAATTTTAATGGTCAATTCATGAATACAACAAGCGGAAAGACATCAAAGTTTTAATCTATGAGGTTATAGGTCCTTTTCTATGCCAGCTGTTTTCTAGGTTTATGAACGATCCTTTCCACATTTTTCATTGTATGCCAAACGATTCGGTCAGCGCCTATCTTTTTCCAAAATGTCTTTTTCCGGCTAATAAAAAGGATTCCGCGACTCCGCTCTTCAGCAAACATGGAACAACGGCACAGCGCGAAAGTTTCTCAACACGTATGAAAAATCTGCATCTCGCAGCGCGAGATGCCCTCCGTTCCGGCAAGGTTCAGAATACAGAATCAGGTTAACGTGAAACCGATAAAGTCGTACGACGAAGGAGGCTTCAAAGGAAAGGATTCATTCTGATAAGGACGTATACGCTTTGCCCTATCAAAGCGCGGGTTTGCGGCCGCAAGTTTTTGGTATCAGAGGGCACTGCAAATCTGCCTTCTTTTGCAGCGCCTCAGATCCAGCATTCTTTATTCCTTTGCATCGAAAACGGCGGCGACATCCACGAGAAGATCACGGATTTTCAGATGCTGCGGACATACACGCTCGCATTTTCCGCATTTTATGCAGTCAGAAGCTCTGCCGCCTTTCTCTGTATGTACGCTGTAATAAAAGTCACTGTTCCAATCCTTGTACTGCTTTTTGGCATTCATGCAGGAAAACAGTTCGGGAATCGGTATATTTTTAGGACAGCCGTCAACACAGTAGCGGCAGGCTGTGCATGGTATAATATCCTGGCCGTGCAGAAATTCCCTTACACGGTCAATGGCGTCGAATTCCTTCTCGCTCAAGGGCTGAAAATGTTTCATGTAGCTGATATTGTCCTCCAGCTGCTCCAAAGTGCTCATCCCGGAGAGCACCATAAAGACCCCCTCAAAGCTGGCCGCATATCGAATGGCATAGCTGGCATAGCTTCCGCCGTTAAGCTGGTCGAGGATCTGCCCTGCCGCCTCCGGCAGGTTGACCAGACCTCCGCCCTTAACCGGCTCCATAACAATGACGGGCTTGCCGAATTTCCGACAGACCTCATATACCTTTCTGCTTTCAATGCCCGGATCGTCATAATCCATGTAATTAAATTGAATCTGTACCGTCTCAATTTGCGGATAAGTACTCAGAATTTCCGAAAGAAGGTCAGCCTTATCGTGGAAGGAAATGCCAATATGCCTGATTTTTCCCGCTTCTTTTAGCTTTACTGCGGCATCAAAGGCACGGCAGCGCACAAACTTCCGGTAATTTTCACGGGTTAAGGAATGCAGTAAATAATAATCGAAATACCCTGCGCCAGTGATTTCGAGCTGGCTCTCGCAGAAGGGGATGATATCCTCCTCACAATCAAAATAATTTTCCGTCAGCTTGTCGGTGAGAAGGTAGGCATCCCGAGGATAACGCTTTACCAGGCCCTCTCTGACGGCAATTTCGCTTTTTCCGCTGTGATAACCGTGCGCCGTGTCGAAATAGGTAAAGCCCTCTGCAAGAAATCTGTCCACCATCTTCTTAAATTGTTCAAGGTCGATTTCGTCCGCCTGCATTGGCAGACGCATACATCCAAATCCAAAATTTTTCATAAGACGTATTCCTCTCCTTCATTTAGATCATTTCCAAGCCGCTGCTTTTCAAGAATTCCGGGCATCCGGCATCCGTGAAGGGAAGCACATTTCTGGGTACAGCATGAAATCATGGCGAACTGCGCGAGAACAGGTACAGCGCTCCTTTTTTCTAATTGCTGAAAAGCCGGAACAGCGGCAGTCAAGGCTTTATTACAGCGCCGCCATGTCCGGCAGAAAAACGTACTGCCGGAAATTTCAGCATCTGACCGGTGAAAAAGTCGTTTGTATTATTATATGCGATAAAAGGTTGTTTTTCAAGCCATAAATCACAAATTTTCTCATTTGTTGCCGGTTGCTGTCTTCTTCGGCTGCAGACATCTCTGCGCGCCGCACGGGACGGAGGCTTCGGTTCTGCTGCATTTGTTTGGGAAATTTTAGGGTATTAGAGGGAAGCTGTGGAAGCCATTCGGCACATGAAGATTCTATTCTTGCTGTTTTTCAGGCAAAGCACTGTCATCTATGGCTTTTCTTAACAGCTTGCCGTATTGACAGGGACGTAAAAATATGATATTATTAAAAAAATATGAAAGAAGAGGATGGTAGTCCAAAGCGATGAAAGCCAACGAATTGAGAAGAAAATATATCGACTTTTTTGCCGGGAAAGGCCACGCTGAAATCCGTTCGGCATCTCTGATTCCCGAAAACGATCCCAGCGTCCTGTTTACAACGGCGGGCATGCATCCGCTGGTCCCCTATCTTCTGGGAGAAAAGCATCCGCTCGGAAACAGGCTCGTAGACTGCCAGAAGTGTCTGAGAACCGGGGACATCGACGCGGTGGGGGACGGCAGTCATTTGACCTGTTTTGAAATGTTGGGCAACTGGTCGCTCAACGACTACTTTAAAAACGAATCCATCCGTATGAGTCATGAATTTCTAACCCAGGTTCTCTGTCTGCCCAAAGAGCGTATCGCGGTTTCGGTGTTCGGCGGGGACGAGGAGATCCCGCGGGATGAGGAGACGCTCCGCGTCTGGAAAGAGCTGGGTTATCCGGACGAACGCATTTTCTTCTATACAAGAAAGGAAAACTGGTGGGGGCCGGCAGGACAGACCGGTCCCTGCGGTCCGGATACCGAGATTTTTTACGATACGGGCAAGCCGGCGTGCGGTCCCGGCTGCGGACCGAGCTGTGACTGCGGCAAGTACCTCGAGATCTGGAACAACGTGTTCATGGAATACAACAAGACAAAGGACGGCGTATACGAAAAAATGCCGATTCACAATGTGGATACGGGCCTGGGGCTCGAGCGGGTGCTGACTATTCTCAACGGCGTCGAGAGCGTATATGATACAGATCTGTTCCTTCCCCTGATCCGTGAAATTGAGAAACTGACGGGGCGCACATACAACGCATCCGACGAGGCGCTGACAAGAAGCTTCCGCATCATCTGCGATCACATGCGGGCCGCAACCTTTATTTTAGGAGATGACAAGGCGGTAACGCCGTCCAATGTCGACCAGGGCTATGTACTGAGGAGACTGATACGGCGCGTCATGCGTTACCTCAGACAGCTGGGAGCGGAGAGCGGTGCCATGCGGCGGATCGCCTGCGTCGTTATTGAAAACTATTCCGAGGCCTATCCGGAGCTGTCACAGCACAGGGACTTTATTCTGGAGCAAATAGATAAGGAGGAGCAGACGTTCCGCAAAACCCTGGATCAGGGACTGAGTATGGCGAAAAAATACCTTTCCGGCGTACCGGAAGGCGGTATGCTTTCCAGTGAGCTAGCCTTCAAGCTGTACGATACTTTTGGTTTCCCGCTGGAGCTGACACAGGAGCTGGCTCTGGAAAAACACATTACGGTGGACGCGGAGGGCTTCGAGAAAAAATTCCAGGAGCACCAGGAAAAGTCAAGAGCCGGCGCTGCACAGAAATTCAAGGGCGGTCTGGCTGACAACAGCGAACAGACGACGCGGCTCCACACAGCAACGCATCTGCTGGATGGCGCGCTCCGCCGGGTGTTGGGCGACACGGTTTTCCAGAGAGGCAGCAACATCACACCGGAGCGTCTGCGCTTTGATTTTTCCTTTGACAGAAAACTGACCGAGGATGAGCTGCGTCAGGTGACGGACATCGTAAACGAGGCGATTTCCAAGGCAATTCCGGTAATATGTGAGGAAATGACGGTGGAAGAGGCAAAAGCCGCCGGCGCCATCGGTATATTCGGGGACAAATACGGGGAGCGTGTAAAGGTTTATACCATCGAGGGCTATTCCAAGGAGATCTGCGGCGGCCCCCATGCACAAAATACATCTGAACTCGGATCCTTTAAGATCGTCAAGGAACAGGCATCCTCGGCGGGCGTAAGACGGATCAAGGCTGTCATCGATGGCTGCGAAGGGTAAAATGAGTCTGTGCGGCAGGGGAGATGAGGCGTCTCAGATGGGCGTAGGCACGCCGGCAGCAGTTTAAACGCCGACAGTTCTTTCAATTCGTATACCGCTGCGGCGGACCGTTTCGAAAGATCGGCGTTATAGAAACCTGTAAAGATGCCGTCCCGCCTCTTCTGTGATGCGGACGAGCGGGCGTAAGGCGTTGCGGTATCCTTTTTTCAAGAGTTCCTTTTCCGATGGCCATATAAGCGCCGCTTTTCCAGGCCGAGAATAGAGAGCCGCTCCCCTAGCCTGTTCATATTTAACCCACGTATCCGCCCCGTACCGGTTTTATAAAAATCAGACTTTATCTTTTAGCAAGGCGAAGGCATAGGGCTGCGGTTCGGATTTTTACGATTTCACAACAAATTTAAAGAAGACAGATGGCTTCAGCACAGAAAGGACGTGTATCAAATGATCAAAAAGCTCGGTGATTCTGTTCTATATATCGGAACAAATGATCGCGATCTCGACCTGTTCGAAGGGCAGTTCGCTGTGCCCGAGGGCATGGCATACAATTCATACGTCATTCTAGACGACAAAATTGCGGTTATGGATACGGTCGACGGCAGAAAAACCGCTGAATGGTTGGACAACCTGCAGGAGGTTCTCGGTGGGCGGAAGCCGGATTATCTCGTTATTCAGCATATGGAACCGGATCACTCGGCATCCATCGATGCGTTTTTATCGCAGTACAGCACTGCAACCGTAGTGGGTAATGCAAAGACCTTTGAAATGATCAGAAAATATTTTCCGAAGCTGAAGTTGTCGAATATGCTTTTGGTCAAGGAAGGCGATACGCTGAGACTTGGCGGTCATACGCTCCGCTTTTTCACGGCGCCCATGGTACATTGGCCGGAGGTTATGGTGACGTATGAAGAAACGGAAAATTTCCTGTTTTCCGCGGATGCGTTCGGCAAATTCGGGGCGCTGGATGCAGACGAGGATTGGGCCTGCGAGGCCAGACGCTACTATTTCGGTATTGTCGGAAAATACGGCAGGCCTGTACAGGGTCTGCTGAAAAAGGTATCTGCGCTCAGTATTGCCGCAATATGCCCGCTTCACGGACCGGTACTCCGCGAAAACCTTGGAAAATATCTTTCGCTCTACGACACCTGGTCCAGCTACACGCCGGAAACCCCCGGCGTTTGTATCTGCTGCGCGTCGGTGTACGGTCATACCCGCGAGGCTGCTGAGCTTCTCAAAAGAGAACTGGAAGCGCGCGGTGTGACGGCAGTATATTTCGATCTGGCGCGGTGCGACCTGTTCGAAGCGGTTGAAGACGCTTTCCGGTATGATACACTCGTGCTTGCCTCTACTACCTACAACGGCGGGATCTTCCCGTCGATGCGGACATTTCTTTCCCACCTTACAGAGCGGAATTATCAGAAGCGGACGGTCGCGCTTATGGAAAACGGTTCGTGGGCGCCGGCGGCAAACAAGCTGATGAGGGCCACGCTTGAGTCGCTGGAGCAAATCACATTTGCCGAGCATAGCGTCACCATAAACGCGGCGCTGAACGACGATAGTATCGCACAGATAAGGGCGCTTGCAGAGGAACTGGCCGCACGCAGCCAGACGGCTGTCGGTTGAACGGGGCATTCTTCGCAATTTGAAATATTTTCGGCAGTGTAGGGAACATTTGTTTATAAAAATTCATTGGCAAAGCGCCGTTTTGTCTTGCATTAATCTGTACTGACGCAAAAAAAGCTTGCGGGCCATATCATTAACGGCTCGCAAGCTTTTTTATGAGAGCGGACGCCCACTTTGCGTTTTCTGTGAGGCAGTGCAAACAGTGCTTCCGTTTGACAACCTGGTTTTACGGTTCTCGCCGCTGGTATGTCAACCGGACGTGATCCATGAATAGAAGAAAGCCCCGCTTACGCACAAGCCGTTCATACGCAGCAGTAATTTTATAAAAAAATGCAACGATTCGGAAAATTGCAGCACTATATAGATGAAGGGAGGTTGAGAACGTGACAAATTCGGATGCTTCCACCCCGGCGCTGATCAATGAATATGCTGAGGACTACATGGAAAAGATCTTTTACTTTTGCCTGAAAAGAACTGGAAATGTGTGCGATGCAGAGGATCTTTCGTCTGATATTTCGATGAACGTTCTCTCGGCGCTGTCCAGAGGTACCGTACCGTCAAGGTTTTCGGCATGGGTATGGAGAATTGCAAAAAATCGGTACAGCGTGTGGGCATACAAAAAGCGCAAGCGCTCCGAAGCGGTAACCGGTTCCGATATCGGAGACTATGAGCTTGAGGATACGTCCGAAAGCGTCGAGGCTGCATGGATACGCAGCGAGGAACTGTCTCTGCTTCAGCGGGAGCTGGCGTTCATCTCATCCGACTGCCGCAGCATTCTTGTCGCGTACTATATTGAGGATACGCCGATCAAAAAAATCGCTGCTTCTCTGACACTCCCTGAGGGCACGGTACAGGCACGGCTGCACCGTGCAAGAAAAAAACTGAAAGAGGGAATGAGTATGGCAAGAGAATTCGGATCAAAGAGCTACAAGCCCGAAGAAATTCATTTTATCAACAACTGTTCGTCCTTTGGCAGCAAGGGTCAGCCCTGGAGCATCCTCACCCACGCAATGTATAAAAATATTTTTCTGGAAATCTATGACAACCCCGAAACCGCGGAGGAAATTTCACTGCAGCTTGGCATCGCGCTGCCATACATTGAGGATGAACTGAAATTTCTGACAGAGCAGACCTTTCTTATAAAGCGAAACGGCAAATACGAAACAGCTTTCCCTATTATTAGCCGAAGGACACAGGAGCTCATCCATGACAGAATCACCGGTTCTGCCGGGGAGGTAACTTCCCTGCTTGAAAAACTGCTGGACAGTTTCAACGCCGCATGCGAAAGAGAAGGACTGAATTACTACGGCAGGCATCAAAGCTATGAGGATGCAAAATGGACGCTGCTTATGGCAGCGTTTGACCGGCTTTCCGCCGATACCTTTGGCATAAAAAGGCGAGCATTCACGAGACGTCCCGACAACGGAAATTGGGATATCGTAGGCTACCAGGAAGCGGAAATTGCGCTTCCTCCTTACGTCGGTCTGCATGGCTGCCACAGCGGTCGCGAAGACGCACCGGATGTACTTTTCCAGCAATATAAATATCAGTATGCAAATATCCTTGCGAAAACGCCGGATTATATAACAAATGAGCATGCGGAAATTCTGAAAGCAGCAGCCGAAGGCCGGCCCTGCGACTGTGATGAGAATTTGATTCAGGATCTGCTGAAATACGGATACCTCCGCAGAGAAGAGGGAGGATATGTACCCTGCATTGTCGTCTTTCACAGACACGGCGACGAGACGTATCCGGAGAGATTCAGCGAGACAGAAAAGAGCGAAATCAAAGAAACTGCCGGAAAGATCCAATGTATTATCGCCGCTGTCAATGCCTACGCACGCGAAGCGGTATACAGGGATCTGTCAAAAACGCTCAAAGCAGATGCGCATGTGTGTGCGCTTGCATGCGCGAACAGCGGCTTCGACAGACGATATGTGCTTGAGCAGGCTTTGGGTGACGGCTGGCTGAAATATAACGAAAACACGAGCCGCGTAATCGGCGCCTATCTGATCATCTGACAGCTCGCCGTTGCGGCTTGCATACACAAGTCCGACCTCCAGCCTTGTCTTCATCTGTGCTTTCTGACGTATGCCGTTTGACATCGAGCTTATTTCAGGGACATGCCGTCTGTGTCTCTCGGCCCGGTGCCCACAGTCTGAGCAAAAGAGCGCTAAAATCGAGTAGGCAACGAAAACTCCGAGAAAATCGGAGTTTTCTTGTGCTTTTTTTACAGTATTCTGTTGTAAAAGAACGTCCAAACGGAGCAGAAACAAGGTTAAAAGGCCTAAAGTCGTTTTGTTTGATTATTCCTTTTTATCAATGAGTAAATTGCATATTGCCATAATAGCAGGAAATAAAATGCCGCCTAAGGCAAAGACCAGCCAAGTAATGTGCCAAGCGTTTGAAAAAAAACTCCAAGCAATATATATTGCTGTCAAAATTACCCAATATATAGAGCCGACCGTTTCCTTTATTCTGCTTTTATTCTTTTCCTTCAGTTCATATTCTCCCTCTTTTAGGAGCTTCTGCATACTTGCGTTTTGCACTCCTACAACAATAAAGGAGCAAACACCGATTCCCGCTATTACCATTGTAACAGTGAGCATTATTACAGTAAAAAATTCCCTCTCAACAAAGGCGGCCGAAAGCAGCGGAACCGGAGAGAAAATACAAATGCATGTTGCAATGATATTGCTCCTGATATAAGTGTTTCTGAACGCTTTTTGTTTTTCCTTTACAGCGCCGCGGACTCCATACTCTAGTTCAAACGGCGTGCTTTTATCAAGAAAATCATAAGGAGCGTTTTTGAAACCGCAGTAAATGTAGATCGGAACAGCCAATAGGACAAATACAAACAGAGCGGCAAGTCCGATTGCGCCCGCGGCGTTTTCGGAAATACGCCCAGGAGGAACTTCCGCTGCCGCACCCAAAATCAAAAGGGGGATCGGAGAAAGTATGCACAAAAAAGTCGCAAACGCGATCCTCCAAGATACCCATTTCCGAAGTTCAATATAGTTGTTGGCCTCTTCAATTGAAACACGCCTTAGCCCCGAATCGGAAACATCATCGGCAAACACCTCTTCCTCGATCTCATCTTTGAGTAAATAATCAGTGGTTACACCAAACAATTTTCCGAGCTTAAGAATCTTTTCTAAATCGGGAATCGTCTGAGCTCCCTCCCATTTCGATACCGCTTGACGGGATACATTCATTTTTTCGGCAAGTTCCTCCTGTGACCAACCGCTCTTTTTTCTCAGTCTGATTATTTTATCAGCTAAAATCATTTTTCTCACCTCTTTCGATTCTTGATTATGTTGTTGGCTCATCGCCTCCCCGTTATATCAAGTATAGCTTTTTTCACTGTTGCGCACCACCAAATGACGACTTGCAATCCGTCAACTGGCGGTTGCATGACCTAGTTATTTCTTAGTTATATCAAAGGAAATTACTTACTCAGGCAATACAAAGCGCGTCCGCCGACAGCTTTCGTTCCGGATGCCAATGGCGTGAGTTTGTCAATTTAAACGAAGTAATTAAGAATTCCAAACCAACGCACCACGAGAAGCAAATGGTATGCTATACTTTCTTAATTTCTCCGGCTAGTTCAAACCCTTTTTTCGCAGCGAAAACCGCAATAAATTCATTAATAACTGCCGCTGCCGCAATTGTGCCCTGGATAATCTGAACCAATTCCGGAGCGGAGGCCAGAGTGGAACATATGATCCCAGTAAACACCAAAGAAACACCTGAATGGGGAAGCAATGTCAAGCCAAGATATTTGCAGACAGTATCCGGCATGTGGGTAAGCTTTGCACCGGTTCTTGCCCCTAAATATTTTCCAAGTGCCCGAGCCGCAATATAAATAAAGGTATACAAGCCTGCGCCAAGAATCAGATGGTAGTCCAAAGGCGCACCCAAATCAACGATTACGGCAAGCAAAGAGATGCCCAGGATCGGTGAAAAATCGGCGTTGATTTCTTCCACCTGTTCCGGCGTAACCATGTTGGAAAAGACTGCGGAAAAAGCAACACCCATTAGCGTATAATTGAGAGCAATGCTGGAAAGAAGAAAGGTGTTCAAAAGCCACCCGATTATCATGGTAGTGGTAATGCCGCCAAGCAGAATCGTCAGGTTTTGTACTTTCCCTTTCCCCTTTTTAAGCAACAGACCAGTTGGTACACCGATGACTGCGCCAATAAGGAGAGGCAGGAAAATCATGATCGGAATCATATACGTTGGAACGGCTCCGCCGGAAACCGCCCGTGCGATCAAAGAATTCACCGTGAAAAAGACGGCAATTCCCACCACATCATCCAATATGGTCATAGGAAGAAGGGTGTCTGTAACCGGCCCTTTGGCATGAAATTCATTGACGATGGATACAGCCGGAGCGGGAGCAGTGGCGAGCGCAATTCCGCCAAAAACAAAGGCCAGATAAACCGGCACATCCGTAAAGGCAAAAATGACTCCGAAGGCAAGAGAAACAATCACAAATGTGCCGAGAGATTGCGTTAGTGTAGTGGCGATCAAAGCCTTACCGGAGTGCTTCAGCTTTTTCCAGATCAGCTCGGAGCCGAGCATTACACCAAAGGCGCACTGCATCCACATGACAATAGTTTTATACCAACCTGCGCTCAGAACGTCCTGCGGCAGTAATTTGACAGCGTGAGGACCGAGGAGCATCCCGACAATGAGCCATCCGAGTATGGCTGGCATTTTGATTTTTGTTATCAGCTTACCTGCTGCAAAAGCAAGAGCAAGCACAGTAATCCAGCGTAAAAAATTGATAATCATTTTATTTTTCTCCTTCTGCAATTCCGTACAGCATACAGTTATAGATTTTTGGCAGGAGCCTTTCGTGTATCTCCGTCTTTTCCGGCAGTGCTGTGTTCCGAAAAGCGGGACTGCTGAAATATCCATTTAACATGCGCTGAATCAAGTGAAAATAAGAAACAGCATCTGCTCTGGATACTCCTTTCCGTAGAACCAGCTTATCCAGTTTTTCACTGTATATTTTTTCGTTCAATTGATTAAACTCCGCAAGCGCTTGCTGGATATCCTCAGCAAGATGGTCCGGCGGATTGAGCAAAGCATCAAAGAAGATATGGGCTTCATTTGGAAAAAGACGAAAGAAATCCATACGGGCAGCCATATAGCTTTCAAGATTTTCAGTACCATTATGTTCCTGGATATACCGGACCAGTTTTTTGCCGCTGTTGCTCAAACAGGCCAGGTAAAGTGCATCTTTTCCGGAAAAATTATGGTAAAGTAAGCCTTTATGAATTCCCGATTTGCAAATGTTATTTACTGTTCCGCCAGCGTAGCCGTTTTTGCCAAATTCGACCATAGCGGCGTCGATAATTTTTGAAACGGTAATTTCAGTTTTTTCACTTTTTTTCATAATCGTCTCACCTTAAACATATTGACTACTTGGTCAATAATATTCTATCACTTATTGACTGAATGGTCAATAACAAACTTATTTATTATGAATGTTTTTTTGAATGAAAGAAGTCGGTCAAGCCGCGAAAACCGTAGGTTTCGAACCTGCGGTTTCACATGTTTTTGATCTTATATCAATCTTTGTACTACTCTGGAATTTATAGGTTAGTCGCCCATCGTGGTGAGCTGTGACTTATGGGTATTCGTTAAGTGATTAAGCCTCCGTAACCTACTTGTTGGGGTTTCCGACAGGTTGATTTTGATTTCCTACCTTTGCAGTCCATATTTATGGAACTTTAGCTGCTTTCCCGGCTGTTGGGATCCGCATACCCATAAATTTAACGGGTGCTGCGGCGTTTGCCGCCCGGAAATTCGTAAAATGCAGAAAACCCGCTGTGGAATTGCTCTTCATAGCGGGTTAATCTTATGTGCTGAAAAACCGAGCTGATTTCAAACGTTTTTTGGCAATATAATAAAGTCCACAGCAATTCTATCAAAATTACAGTGGACTTATGGCGGAGAAGGAATGGATGCGGGTCAGGGTGTGGAATCCACACAAAGAAGACCATGGGCAGACGAGTACGATCCCGATTGTTCTACCGAGCTGCTGGTGGACGTGGAGGAGATCGCGGCGTATGAATTTAACTACACGGCAATACAGAAATGGTTACCGTGGGTGGAAGTCAACGTTTGAACGCAGGCGGCGCTTACTCCAAAGCCTGAAGAATCCGCTCCCGTTCTCTGCTGCCATTGGTGGCAAGCCGCAAAAAAGGAATTTCATATTTTTTCAAAATGGAGTCTTTGAGCGCATCGCGCCGAAGCTGCTCCGGCCTGTTTTCATGGAAAGCAAAGCCATCCACTTCCACTACCAGTTTGCAAGACTTATCCTGCTTATAATATACGACAAAATCCAAAGAAGCACGGTTGTTGACGTAAGCCAATTCTTCGTCACTGAGGTTTTCTACGGTAATGTAGCCTGTTCCTCAGATAACACTGTCCCGGAAACCGTAGGCTCATCCAGGGAAGGAGAATCCAGTGCGTCCAAAAACAAAAAGGTAAGGACAATATATCCCAGTACCGCCGCAAACAGCGCGCCAAGTACACAGACCCCGGCGATTCGCAAGCCTTTATGGATTTTCTTTCCACACAAAATCAGTACCAGGATACCCGCCGCTATGATAAGCAGGGCAATCCCTGCTGCCCACAGCTCCATATGCGTTCCCCCTTTTTTCTTCATAGCACAAATTTTCGGATGCCAAAAACATGGGCTTTACCAGCTTCCGCCGCCGCCTCCACCGGATCCGCCGCCGGAAACACCGCCACCACCGCCGGATCCGCCGCCGGACGAGCTCTGTCTCGGAGCGGAAGACATGGCGCTGGCCGCACTGCTCAGTGTCCGATCCATGGCATGCCACATGGTAGCAGCCGTAAATGCACCATGCCCGCTGTACCACTCAGGCGGTTCGATGGCAATGCCTTCAAACTTGTCCACCCATTTATCAGACACATCCAGCACATAGGCAAAGGGCAGGATGTTGTAAAAATATTTCGGATCCTCATGAACAAGCATTTCCAGCCTGTCTTTTTCCGCCGTTTCCAAAAATTTTTTGAATCCGGTTATCTTTTCCAGATTCCTGTGGCTCTCTTCTGTGCGGCTGGGGACGTAACGCGCCAGCCAGAATGCGCCAACAAGGATCACCACGCCGATTCCAAAAGGAAGGAACCGTTCATTCCCGCCCAGGACGTTGGCAAGTATCACGACATCAAGAACGAAGCAGGCAATAACCAGCAACCAGCAGAGAAGCTGCAGCCGCGTGGAGGTCAGAGAATGTATGCGGTCTTTCTTCCCGGAATACCCGTAATTGGAGGAGATCTGATTCAGGGTGCGATAGAATTTGTTTTTCAAGTCATCCCCTGTGACGATGTCCTTGCCGCTTTCAAAGAGGCCTTCAAAAAACCTTTTTTTATCCTCGTCAAGATCATGAGGATACGGTTTTATACGCTCTATGGTATATTCTGACCCTTTGCCTGTTCCGTCGCCGTCATGGATGGCAATATAGCCCTCGTTTGCCAGCTCAATGAGCAGG
>DXYE01000055.1 GCA_019415985.1 Clostridiales bacterium | reverse complement strand
CTACGTCGTGTATATTATACCACAAGATACAAAGTTTAGCAAGAGATTTAAAAATTTAATTACAAAAATATGATTCTATTTTTTAGAATTTGCTCCATCCCCCTTTACACCTTCAGTTTTCTTAGGTAGACCTTCTTTTCATTGTCGACGCGATAACTTTCCAACGCCTTCTGTATTGCCTTGTTATGTGTCCATTTGTCCAAGCGTTGTGCCTTTATATATGGCAGCGCAGCATCGCTCTGTTTTGCCAGTGCTGTCGCAAAATACCATGCAATGACCATTTTAACATAATATTCTTCCGATCTTATATCTGCCACAAGCGCTAGATATTCCTCCTTAAAATAATTATCCAGATAAAACTTCATCAGCATGTTAACGCCAAATCGAATGGTATAGGTATGATCGTCATGAATCCAATCTAATATTTTTTCTTCAAGTTCTGGCAAGTGCTTTTTAAAAACTTTTGGCGTTATCATATCACAGGTAGCCCAATTGTCAATGTAAGGAAGGAAAGCATCCATGGCAGAAACGGCTTCTTGATAGTCCTTCTGCTGCTCTATCAGAAAACCATGCAGATTGTTTTCCTCATAATATTTATGCGGCAGACATTTGAGAAATAACTGAGCATCCGGAGTTCCAGCCAGGGACTTCGCATAACTCCTTAATTTTGGCGTCCGTATTCCAAGTACCGATTCCGGATCTACCGTCGGCATAAGACCGCACTGAAAATGGCGATATTTCGGTTCAGACAGTGCGTAAAGCTGCAGTCTAATTTTTTCAACAATGCTTTCCTGTGCTTTCATCGCTGATTCCTTTCAATTATTTGTCGTAATTTAAGAAACGCCCGCCCCGCACGCCGGCTTGCTGGCGCGTGGGTGTACAATGCACTTGTAATTTTGTTTTTGATCCCCTTAAAGCGGTCTGAATATTTATAAATATTGTTCACGCTTTTTTTGCCTCACCGCAAGAAACACCAACACCAACGTTATTATGAGGGCAACGATCGGCAGCGCAATTACAAAGAGATAGCTGTTACTCTTTTCATTCTGTTCGTTCAGCGTCATCTCAGAGCATGCCTCGGTCTGAGATGTATCCGGTTCCGTAATGCTCTCACTCACAGATATTGTATCTGAAATAATTTCAGTTTCATTCGAGATATGGAGATCAATATTTTCAAAAAAGTCGCCTCCATATCGGTCATAGCCTACCGTTGTCTGATATAAACCGTAAAGACAGGGTGAATAAACGCTGATTTCAGCAGCTTTCCGAACAGGATTGGCCTGTGTTCCATTCAGCCACTTATTAAACCAGGTCCAATGCTGTGAGGTATGATATGAAAATCCCTCCTGTGACATCTGAAACGCTGTTTTTCCACCGAATTTATCGAGTGGGATGTCCCAATCCATGACAATTTTGTTTTCAGGATATAAATGCAGATATGTCTTCTTTGGTTCCCATGTGCCATATTTGTCTGCGCTGGCCTCATATGCTTTGGGGTCCAGGCAAAGCTGAAGCGATTCCCTGAGCGCTTCCGTACAAAGAATATGCGTACCGTGACCGTATTCTCCTTTGATATCGTGAGAGACCACAACCAACGGTTTAAATCTCCGCAGATTTTCTGTTATAAAGGCAACAAAGTCCGTATATTGGTAACCATATCGCTCATATTGTTCCAGTGCCTCCTCCATAGATTCTGAATATAGATCTGGAAAATCCGAAATTATCGGATAATTCCTTACCCCTACTGCCCAAAGGCCGTCAAGCTGTTCGTGTGGTCTGATATGTGTATTGAAAAAATGACTGGTTAGATATATGACCTGTACCTGATAACCAAGCTCTCCTGCATAATACGGAAGTATGCCCGCAAAAAAGAGCTGTTCATCGTCTGCGTGTGAAGAGAGAAGAAGCAGATCCGCACTGCTGCACGGAGGGAGCCATTTCTGTACCCATTCCGGCGCATTTCCCTCTGAAAATACATAGATCTCCGCAATGGAAACACCGGCTGAAAACTGTATAGAGAGATGTAACGGTATATATCCAAAACTTTCCTCAAGGTCCACATATGTATGGAGAAAGCCTGCCTGTTCAAAGTCGATTGTCCTGCCCGTTTCTATATCGGTTACCTGCCAGGCCGGTGGAATGCGGTCGAATATCAAATAAATGGACCCAATTCCTTCCTCATTAAATATGGCAATATTTCCTTCCGATGTTGCCGCCGTATATGTCCCGTTGTCTTGGTCTGTCAGCACCCACGGAAGATTAAATCCACTAACCGACAACTGCGATAAACCGGTTATATTATCTGCCTGCGGCTCATCGCATTCTGTGGCAGATATTCCTGTAACACTTGGACAAAGTATAAAGAATAGTGCACATATGGTGATCTTCAGCATAAAATAGCGCCGCATTCCTTATTTCCTTTCTCTTGTTTACCTTCATTTTATCCGTATTTTTTGTGTATATATATTTATACGCAGATCATCTTTTAAGTACCCATTCATCCTGAAGTATCCGGTGGTTTTTTCAGAAGCAAAAGAGTCTGAAACACGTATGCATGTCTCAGACTCCTTTTTCGGTTCAAATATGCTTAAATAACCACTCTTACTTCTGAATCATTTTAGCAATCTCTTCTCCGAAATTTTCTTCTCTTTTCTGGAGACCTTCTCCTTTTTCATATCTTATAAAGCCTGTAACCTTGATGTTCCCGCCGAACTCTTTAGCAGTATTTTCAACATATTGACCTACCTTTAAAGAATCATCCTTGACATATCCCTGTTCCATGAGGCAATTCTGCTCATAAAATTTTCCAATTCGTCCGTTTACCATTTTTTCAATAATCTGCTCAGGCTTCTTGCTGTTGGAAGGGTCGTTCTTAATCTGTGTCATCAGAATCTGCTTCTCATCCTCCAGCACAGACGCCGGAACAGCCTCTTTATTGAGGTATTGTACAGGGAGTGCGGCTACCTGCAATGCAATATTCTTTGAAAATTCTGCAAAGCCAGGATTCTGCTTTGCATTCTCATCGGCGTCAAATGTGACGATAACACCGATAGAACCTTTTCCGTGAATATAAGAGCTGAGGATACCTTCAACAATTTCAAAGCGGCGAATACTCATATTTTCACCGATTGTAAAAATCATATCCTTCATTTTTGCTTCTACGGTCATGTCACTGTCAGCGTACTTGCTGGCCATAAGGGCCTCAACATCTGAGGGACGGTTTTTCAAAATGGTTTCCAGTAGCGTCTTAACAAAGGCCTTAAAGGTGTCATTTTTTGCAACAAAGTCTGTTTCGCTGTTGACCTCTATGATTGCCGCTGCATCGTTTTCCACCAGGATATCGACAATTCCTTCCGCGGCAATGCGGTCGGCTTTTTTAGCTGCAACCGCGAGTCCTCTTTCACGAAGGACTTTTACGGCTTCGTCCATGTTGCCGTCAGCTTCCACAAGCGCCTTTTTGCATTCCATCATGCCACAGCCAGTTTTTGCACGAAGGGCTGCTACATCTTTTGCCGAAATATTTGCCATCTTCTTTTCACCTTCCTGTCTTCAAACGGGAACCGACAGGAATCCTTTCTTGATTCATTTTAGGACGCAATGATTCATCATGATAAATCGTCCGTAAGAAATTTTCAATTTTAATCTTTGTTATTCGGCGTTATTCGGCAGCATTCTCTTCAGCCGATGCCTCTGTCTGCTCCTCAGTTTCCTCCGCTGCCTCTTCCATTTGCTCGCCCTGACGTCCTTCGATAACGGCATCAGCCAGAACGGACGAGATTAATTTGATTGCGCGAATCGCGTCATCATTACCGGGAATGATATAATCCGCATCATCAGGGTCACAGTTGGTATCTACAATAGCAATGACAGGTATGCCCAGCTTTTTCGCTTCAGCAACAGCATTTTTTTCTTTTTTAGGATCTACGATAAAGATGGCAGACGGCAGTGTACTCATCGTCTTGATACCGCCCAGGTTCTTTTGAAGATCGTTTATTTCTTTTACCAAAGCCGCAGCTTCCTTTTTAGGCAGGAGATCAAATGTTCCGTCATCGCGCATTTTTTCGAGGTTATTCAGGCGTGCAATAGATTTCTTTATAGTCTGAAAATTGGTCATCATGCCGCCCGGCCATCTAACGTTTACAAAATACATTCCGCAGCGCTGCGCTTCCTCACGAATAGCATCTGCAGCCTGCTTTTTCGTGCCTACAAAAAGCAAAGTTCCGCCTTCCGCAGCCATGTCACGTACAAACATATAGGCTTCTTCAAACTTTTTTACAGTCTTCTGCAAATCGATAATATAGATACCGTTTCTCTCCGTAAAAATATACTCTGCCATTTTAGGGTTCCATCTTCTGGTGTGATGTCCGAAATGAACGCCAGCCTCAAGCAGCTGTTTAATGGTAATAATCGACATATTGCATGTCCTCCTTCTGGTTGTTCCACCATAACGGCTCTCTGTGCGCAGACCGAACGCTCGGCACCATCCGCTACATTCCGTTATGTGTGTAATATTTCATGCAACAAATACATTGCATTCTGGTATATTATAGCATAAATATTGGAAATGCGCAACACAACAATGTTTATTCACATTTATTTTACATTTAGATCCCGTTACCTTTAGTGTCCTTGCTGCTTCTTTTATTTTCACATTAATATTGACTGCCAAATCTTAACTTTACAACGCATAAAATCCGGGAAAACCGGCGCATCAGAGTCAGACAACGGCACCGATTGTCCCCAGATAACGATATGTAAACGATACAATTAAGCTTTCAATTTAGATACTCATAATGCAGCTTAAAAAAAGCCTTTCTTTTTTTTCTCGCGTTCGCCTTCTCCCCGGCCGCAGATTCTGCACTCTTCCACATTGATATTGACAAGGATTACATCGTCGCCAATTCTTTCAATACGGTCCCATGGGACCATAACTTCCTCTCCTTTACCAATAGAAAAGCATTTGCCATCGTCCATAAAAACAACAAGAGATACCACGCGGCCGCAGCTTACATCAATTTCGACGTCATCGACAAACCCCAGTCTCTTTCCGTCACAGATATTTATGACTTCCTTGTCCCGGAGCTTTTTAATACATACACAGCAACTCATATCTTTACCGTCGGAACTAGCGCCCAACTCACCTTTCCTTTTAATGAATTCAATCCTGGAAAGACAATATCCTCGTATGACAATGAACTACTTATAGATCCAGCATCGGTAGTTTCAGTTCTTTCATCAGTCTGCATCGTATCCATTTATCATCTATCACGGATAAAAACTCTGAAGCAACTAACGTCATCTGCTCTAAATTCTCATTAAACTTTTTTTAACCCGCTATCCCATCTTCTCTTGACATGCAGTCTATTTATACAAAAATTTATCTGCTGAGGACCTCAAATGGCTCAATTCATTTATTTATATTTTTTATTAGAGTCTTTCTCTCCACTTTAGATATTTACTTCCACTATTCTATTATATATGCTCGCCCGATAAATGTTATAACTTTAAAATGATCGTTTTGTTTTACTTGTTTGTCTTTTTCGGAGCAGCGGTCTTTTAAATTTCTGCGTTTTATTTCGTATATACAATAAAAAGGGCGAAGGTCTTTATGACTTTCGCCCGTATTTCCCATA
Source organism: Clostridiales bacterium (assembly GCA_019415985.1). Taxonomy (GTDB): domain Bacteria; phylum Bacillota; class Clostridia; order Oscillospirales; family CAG-272; genus CAKTAA01. The sequence continues at coordinate 11,947 of DXYE01000055.1, read as the reverse complement.
ACATCGTCTAAAGAATCAGACAGCCTCGACTAGCAAGCTCGGTTATCCAACAGTAAGGCTTTTGATTCTCTGAGATGCCTCAAGCGCGTCTTCGCGGCTACCGAATGCGGTTAACCGAAAATATCCTTCTCCCTGTTCTCCGAATCCAGCACCAGGCGTTCCCACAACCTGAGCCTCGTGAAGAAGCTTATCAAAATACGTCCATGACTGCATTCCATAAGGGCAGCGCATCCATAAATACGGAGAATTTTTACCGCCGGTGTAAGAAATACCGGCACTGTCGAGCGCCTGCATCAAAATCTTTGCATTTTCTTTATAATAACCAACTAGCTTCTGCGACTGCTTCTGTCCCTCCGGCGAAAAATGTGCTTCTGCTGCTCTTTGAACCACATAGGAAACACCGTTAAATTTAGTTGTCTGACGTCTCAGCCACATTTTATTCAGAGACATTCCGCCGTCCTCCGCCAACGTATGCGGCACAACCGTATACCCCAAACGTGTACCCGTAAATCCGGCAGATTTAGATAGAGAGCAAAATTCAATTGCACATTTTTCGGCTCCGTTTATTTCATATATACTGTGCGGACAGTTTTCATCGGAAATAAACGCTTCATATGCAGCGTCAAAGAGAATCAGTGCATTTTGTTCAATAGCATAAGAGACCCATTTGGCAAGCTGGTCCCGTGTATAGACAGCTCCTGTCGGATTGTTGGGCGAGCATAAATAAATAATGTCTGCATGCGTGTCTGTCAACTCATCCGGCATTGGCAGACAGCCGTTATCTGCCGTCGCTTTCATATATACAATTTTCCGGCCATCCATTATATTGGTATCTACATAGACAGGATATACAGGATCGGGGATCAGCACAACATTTTCCTTTGAAAACAGATCAAGAATGTTTCCGAGATCGCTTTTGGCGCCATCGCTTACAAAAATTTCATCAAGACCGAGTTTTACACCGTATCCCGTATAATAGCTTTGAATAGCTTCCCGCAGAAACACATAGCCCTGTTCCGGACCGTATCCCCGGAATGTTTCGGCTCGTGCCATTTCCCCGACGGCTCTGTGCATGGCCTCGATGACTGCCGGCGTCAGCGGCTGTGTCACGTCACCGATTCCCAGGCTGATGATCTTCCGATCTGGATGCTCTGCACGGTATGCGGCTACCTTCTGCGCAATATCAGAAAAGAGATAGCTGCTTTTCAGTTTTAAATAGTTTTTGTTAAGTTTCATGCGCTCTCATTCCTCTCTGCATTTAAAATCAATAGATGCATCGCTATTGCTGTTAAAATTATTCTTACGAATTTTACAAAAGTGTCATTTCACCACCGCACGGACAGCAAAAACAATTGAAATCTCTAAAACAGAAAACAAGCCATATCATAATATTTTTTTGCAGTCAATCGATTTAATGTCTTTCTATGGCATTATAACTCCACACAGCCGCGGAAAACCTCAGTGGCCCCTCCGCTCATGGTCACCTTGTCTTGTGCATACACAATCGTCAGATCTCCGCCGCGCAGTTTCACCGTGATTTCTTCACCTTCCCGGCACAGGCCGTTCTTCACCGCTGCTGCCGCCACAGCGCATGCACCGGTTCCGCATGCCCACGTTTCTCCGCTTCCGCGCTCCCATACCCGCATTTGAAATGTATTTTCCGATAATTTTTTTACGAATTCTACATTTACTCTTTCCGGAAAAAGCGGATCGAATTCAATAGACCTCCCTATTCCCTTCACATCAAAGTATTCGAGATCGGTTTCTTCATGCAGAAAGATCACTGCGTGGGGATTCCCCATGGAAACGCAGGTGATTTGCCGTAGCTCGCCGCCGACTGTCACCTGCCTTGCAATGACGGCTTCCCCATCCAATTTTACTGGGATCGACTGCGGCAAAAAGGATGCCGGTCCCATATCCACCCGTACGGTCCTGACTTTGGTTTCTTCCGGAGGTATAAAGACCTCCAGCTTTTTGATTCCGGACAATGTCTCAACGGTCATGGCTTTGCGCTGTACGATGCCGCTGTCATATACATACTTTGCAACGCAACGAATAGCGTTGCCGCACATTTTTCCCTCAGAGCCATCGATATTGAACATACGCATTTTCACATCTGCGCAGTCGGAGGGACAAATAAGGACGATACCGTCTCCGCCAATACCGAAGTGCCTGTCTGACAGTGCAATTGCAGCGCTTTCCGGTGATTCGAGCATCTCCTTAAGGCAATCAAAGTAAATGTAATCGTTACCGCAGCCGTGCATTTTTACAAAAGATCTCGTCATTTGCCATCCTCCGTTCCATTATATACAACTAACTGACAAAAGTATAGCATAAATTCCAAAAAATGTAAAGAGTCTTTCCTTATAACAATGTACATATTTCATGGGTCGGGATATGGATTTATCAGGCATTTTGTACCTTTCAGCAATGCAGCAGTTATGAAGCGAATAGATGAAAGAGTATTTCAATACCACAGCGGTCGGCGGCAAATCCCGTGCGGACGCCTGAGCGTCCGCGATTTCTTTGAATAAATAGCTCTTACAGTGCGTAAAGGGATTCCATGCGTCCTGTAACAGCGGAAAACGCTGCCGAACAGCAAAGCTTATATTGCGGGACCGGTCCGGTATCACGGACGCTTTCCATATTCCTTCATTTTTTCCGCTCAGGATCTTGATTTTACATGTATACCGGGTATTGTGCGCCTTGTATGACTGTCTGGCATCAGACAGGGGATCCGGTAAAGCACACAACTCCGTATAACCCTGCGAATTCGCACAACAAGCATTTTTGAGCCGGATACGTAATTCTCTCCATTTGGATGCTCACGGACAGGGGGTTTTATTCGATGCCGGAATATATCGACGCCTCTTCCGTCGTTAAGCGTGGCCTTTTCCCATTCGGTATATCCCAAGTCCTGCCTCACCGCAACACACTTAAGACAGTCAAATGATCGTCCATATACAAACAAAAGCACTGCCGTACCGCGCAATGCTTCTGTTTTTTTACTCTGCCGCTTTGAAATTGTAAATAGGCTTTATGTGGGCAATAATCTCGGCCGTCGGCTCGATATTCTCCACGATCTCGGCCATGTTTTTGTATGCCATAGGAGACTCATCAAGGGTAGAGGAATTCACGCAGGTCGAGTAGATACCCGCCATTTGCGCCGTGTACTCCTCCAGAGTAAGTCTTTCAAAGGCAATAGAGCGAGACATCAGACGACCTGCACCATGTGGCGCGGAATTGTTCCAATCCCTGTTTCCCCTGCCGATACAGATCAGGCTTCCGTCACGCATGTTGATGGGGATCAAAAGCTGCTCTCCTGCCTTTGCGGAAACCGCCCCCTTGCGCAGGATCATCTCCTCCATGTCAATATAGTTATGTACCGTATGGAAGGCGCGCCCCGAGGGAAGCTCTGTCTTCTCGAGTAAGATCTCCGCCATTTTTTCGCGATTGCGACGTGCAAACTGCTGACAGATGTTGATATCATAGAGGTAATCCTCCATAAAGGAGCCGTAGAGGTAACAAAGCTCGCGGGGCATCGTTGGCACTTTTTCCTCCCACTCGTTCGATAACGCCTTGAGGGCTGCCTGAATCTCACTTCTGCGCCCCTCCTCTTTGTAGGTACGGATGATATCGTCTCTCTTCTGAAAATACTCCTCTTTGCCAAGGTTCAGAGCGACAGCGACGCCCTGATAGTACGCCGCCACCTGCGTACCGAGGTTCCGGCTTCCGGAGTGAAGAATAAGATATTTGTTTCCGTCCGTATCAGCATCAATCTCAATAAAGTGGTTTCCTCCGCCTAAAGTTCCGAGACTTCTTTCCAATCTTCTTGTATCCTTGAGGTTTCGATAGCAGCGAAGAGCTGTCAGATCAAATCTCTCCTGTCTTCCCTCCCATACACTTCGTCCGCAGGGAATAAAATGCGCCGCCCTGTCAAACTTTTCAAAGTCGATATTGACTTTTCCGAGGCTGACAGTATACATGCCGCAACCAATATCCACGCCCACCATATTGGGAACCACCTTATCAACAATGGTCATGGTGGTGCCGATGGTACATCCCTTTCCGGCGTGTACGTCAGGCATAATTCTAATTTTGGAGGCTGCGAACGCTTCTTCGTTGCATATCGCCTTAATTTGCTCGCAGGCGCCATCTTCGAGCTCGTTTGTATAGCACTTAGCGGTGTTGTATTTTCCTATGATCTCTATCATGATGATTTCCTTTCTGAAAAGTCGATAGAAGGCAAAACAATATAACAGCTTCTTCCGACCTGAACATAAAAATTAAGTATTGCCCCTGAGAATACCTGTAAGCTGAGTTAAAACATCTCCATTGCCGTTCAAATTGATGTTGCCGACATTCTCACAGATACGCTCGACGTATTCAAGCTCCTTGAGCTTATAAAGGGTCTGATTTTCCTCCATCAGCTTTGCTGTATTCAGGAGGGACCTGGTAGAGGCAATCTCCTCGCGGCGTGAAATAACATTGGCCTGCGCACGCTTTTCAGCCACCAGGACGGTGTTCATGATCTCGCGGATCTCACCGGGAAGAATAATATCCTTCACGCCGGCATCCTTGATTTCCACAAACAGATCTTTTTCTTTTGCTTTTAACTTATCAAATACAAACCCGGACATCTGCGCTTTATTTTCAAGTATTTCATCCAGCTTGTATTGGCCTACATACTCACGGAGAGCCAACTGTGCCGCGACATGAATCTGTTCTGCAAAGTCATCAATCTCGGTAAGAATCTTTACGCAATCTGTCACGCGGTAGTTGCAGACGAAATTGATACGGAGTGAAACCTTATCCCGTGTCAGAATCTCCTGACCGGTGATATTCATCTGCGTCAGTCTGGTATCCACAAAATCAACGTCGATCTTAACGCCGATTTTCCAGAAATAGTAGGTGCCTGCATCCAGAATTCTGACGAGCTTCTGATTGAAGTAAAGCCTTGCTTTCTGATACTCCAAAACTTCTATCTTTGTGTAATAGATAGCAGGGATTTTAGAGAAGATGTACTCAGGCACCTCACTCTTGACTTCGGGCGTAGAAATATCCACAAGCTTATACTCATGCTTGTCGATAACAGACCAGAAAGCGTACTTACCGTGACGGAGCACAGAAGCAAACTTTCCGTTCACAAAATGAAGTGCAAGCTGCTCGTCCGCTACCTCGACGACTGAAACGGCATTTGCAACCGTTTTATCCTTAAGAATAATATCTAACGCACATTGATTGGATACGATAGGCTGGTTCAAATTTACTACTTCGATTTCCTTCCCGCCGCAAACGTAGTATTTACCGGAAGTAAGCATTTTTACATACTTACCGTTTTTGAAAAGAAAGCCTCTTTGATTTTCATTAACAATAATCTTTTTCATTATATGTAATACCTCCTGAAGGTCAAAATACGGTTTGCAATTGCTCATGCACGACCTGCGGCCAAAAACTTGAGTGGTCTCACAAGCAAACGGAAAGACTTTCTTTTGGTTTGTCTGTTTGATTCACGGTATCCATTCTCAGACAAGGCAGATGGTGCATTGCTTCGACAAAAGAATATTTCCTTCGCGTTCTGCCGAGCAATTGCTTTGAGATTAAAAAACGATCTCGCGTGCTTTCGCACACCGCTTTTTTGCCGTTTCCGGCGCTACCAAACCACTGGCGATATGCTTTCATTGCATACGGCGGGACTCGAACCCGCGCTAGACGGACTTGTCAGGTCCTTTTGGGGAGTTGACCCCATCGATTCGAGAGCTTTCACTCTTTCTCGATTTCACGGAGCAAGAGAAACTTCTGGCATACACGTCGGCATAGCCAGGTGTACCGCGGTGAAAGTTGATCTCAAACACACGCTTGAAGCGTCCTTGCAAGCATATTTTACCAGTTTATAAAGCAATAAACACGGAAAAAAAGCTGCGAACTTAAAAAAGTCCACAGCTTTTCTGCCTTTGTAGGCGATCCGTTATCAATTTTCTGAAACTCTCGGGCTCCATTACCTCTACCATCGGACCAAAGCTCAAAATACGAATCACCATTTCAGTTTCATCGTCTTTATCATATCGAATGCGTACAAGATAATGGGTACTGTCGATTTGCTCTGCCTGCTTTTCAAAGTGTGCAAAGTGAAGCATTGCACGTTCCAAAGCATTGCGGTCATCGAGAATACGAAGGGTTATCGTTTTTTTAATAGGTTGGACAGATGGACGGCATTCAAAATCTGCGACTGTGCAAATTTCGCATGAAACCATCCGTGCAAGATTCACAACGCCTCCGTACCGGCATCCGGTACAGATCAATCGGAACTTATCATCCTTTTCGGAATATTCAAATCTTGTTGGCATAACGTTCATTGAAATCAAATTGCTCCTGCGATTGACCGTTGTAATTTTTAAGGGCTTCTGGTTCTTCAAAGCAGACAAAACCGTACGAAATCTTGCAATATATTCTTCATCCCAATAAGGATCGCCGTCTCCGTATTTATCGTAAACCACGTAATCCTCAGAAGTGAAAAGCGGTTCCACATCGTCGAGACCATGAAATTCCACGCCAAAAAGTCTGATACGTGGGTCAAGAGATACTGCCTTCAGCCACTGCTTTTGAATAAGCGTCAGGGGCATGGAGGGCTTGTGCTTCAGAGGCGTGGTCATATCGGACTTGATCAACGGCCACTTCCCGTTTTTCAGAGATGGAAGGATGGTGAGTATGCTCTCACCGAAAGCATTGTCGCAAACGATTCGGTTCAGATCCTTTTCCGAAATGTTCCCGTCGAGGATCTCTGAAATAACCTTTGCAACAGTATTATAGTAGGCAGAATAGATCTCATTGAATATCATTCCTATGACCATAGCTTTCGTGTAGCGAAAGCATCCTTCTTTCGGTATTGTGTGGGGATTACCAAGCAAAATCGCTGCCCACTTGGGCGGAGAAATGCACAAAACAGGCTTCAAAAGATAAATCTTTCAAACTTCCGCCTCCCCGATACCATACATACGGTACATCTCTGCAAGGTCACGCTTGAATTGATTTTCAACAGTTCGGTTGGAGAAATTCAGTTTCGTGATTCTGCAAATGAATGTGCGAATCCACGGAATCATTTCGCTTGTATCGTACACATCGGCGGTAAAACGCCAGGTTTGATCATCAATCTTCTCTACCTTACCGTTTCGCTTCTCTCGCTCAAGACGGCGGATAATATATGCCTCTCCCTTACCGATCTTTACGGTAAAATCTACGTGCTCCACCCGCTCTTCGCCGTATCGGTTCTTCTTTGCGGTAACACCCCACATTTTCGGCTGCATCCTAACAAGCTCAGCCCGCAGCTCATCAAAACGGGGCGTACGTTCTTCAATTTTTACATCCGATAGGTAATCAATACGGAAGGATTTGATCACGTTGAAGTCGGGCTGATACGCAAGAAGGTATTGCCTGCCGTTTTGCACGCTGATGAAAATACGAAGCGGAATGATTCGGTTTCTTCTCGGCTCGTCGGCTCGTCGGCTGAAATTGGATACGGTGACAACGCTTTTCTTTTGCATGGCCGTAAAAAGCATTGCCAGCACATTGCTATCTATGGCGCCGGTTATGTAATGATGCTTAAAACTGAAAAGAGATCCGTCCTTGTCCTCTTTATCAAGAAGAAAAGAACCGATCACGCCGCACGGGGCAACCTCGGAATAATAATGCAGAACATCACCAAGATTTCCGATTTCGGTGTTCTCTGCTCTTCGGTACATCATTTTTCTGCCGACCTTTTCAGCGGTAATGACGCCCTGTTCGATGTACTCCTTTAGTTTCTTTCTTAGGGTTGACTCATCGAAAACCATCATCGCTTCAAATTCGGACAAATAAGAATCGAGTCGATTCAGAATTTCGGGCAGCGAAAGGCTCACATCGGGGCTATGCAGAATATCGAATAGGATGAAATGAAGCGTAATGTCTCTGTCGGTAAAGCTCTTTGCCTTCAGGGCTTTATATAGAGGATTGTGATGGGACACCCGGCTGTCAATGGAGATGAACATGGTCTTACCTTCCGGTGTTCGTATAAAACTCATATGATTGCCAAGCCAGCTTTCCATGCGGCGACGCTCATCATCGTAAGAACGTGCGCTCTTTTTGTCGTAATCCTCCCGGCTCTTAAAGCCGTATACATAAAACTCGCGCATATAGCTGCGGATCTTTTCAAAATTCTTAATCAACTCGCTGTAAGAGGACATACTGTTCACCCCCTTTTTTCGTTTTTAAGTCGTATCGAAAAATTTTATGCCGTGCACATTATAGCATATTGGAGACGAAAAAGCAATGAGGTCAGTAAACCGGTGCTTTTGGCAGGTGCATCCATGTTTGCGAACAAAAATCCGATGCAGATGCCGGTGAGTATGACATCGGTCATCAAAAGCAGAATCGTAATAAAAACAGAAAGCACAAGGGGCCTTTTATCAAAAAGCCCCTTGTACTTCATAATGCTCCCCAAATACGTTTTTGCGCTCAATCGCACTTATTTAGTTGATGCCTCGGCTTGAAGGTTTCCGTTTACCACATCCACCGTCAGCCGAGTACCCGGCTCCAGATCCTCAGCAATCATTTTTCTGGCCAGCAACGTCTCCACGCGTGACTGTAGAAAACGTTTTAGCGGACGGGCGCCGTAAACCGGATCGTATCCTTGTTCCATTATATAATCCTTGGCAGCATTGGTCACGGTAATGTGAAGCTGCTTCTCAGACAGCCGTTTTTCCAAATCAGCAATCAGCAAATCTACAATACCGTAAATATTCTCCTTCGTCAGCGGTTTGTAGAATACGATCTCATCCAACCGGTTAAGAAATTCGGGACGGAAACTGCGTTTGAGCAGCAAGGATACGCTTTCACGCGCCTGTGTGCTGATTTCTCCGTTGCTCTCTATGCCATCGAGTATGATATCTGAACCGAGGTTTGACGTCATAATGATAATGGTATTTTTAAAGTCAACGGTTCTTCCCTGGCTGTCGGTAATTCTTCCGTCGTCAAGTACCTGCAGCAGTACATTGAACACATCGGGATGCGCCTTTTCTACCTCGTCAAACAAAACAACCGCGTAAGGCTTTCTGCGTACAGCTTCCGTTAGCTGACCGCCTTCGTCATATCCAACGTAACCGGGGGGCGCTCCGATTAGGCGAGATACGGAATATTTCTCCATATATTCGCTCATATCGATACGCACCATATTGTGCTCATCGTCGAACAACGCCTGCGCCAATGCTTTTGCCAGCTCCGTTTTTCCAACGCCGGTCGGTCCCAGAAACAGGAAGGAGCCGATCGGGCGTCTCGGATCCTGAATGCCTGCGCGGGAACGGAGTATGGCGTCACACACCTTTTCTACCGCTTCATCCTGTCCGATTACACGTGCGTGAAGCGTATCATCCAGATGCAGCAGCTTTTCCCGTTCCCCTTCCATAAGTTTAGAGACCGGTATTCCTGTCCATCTCGCTACAATCCGTGCAATCTCTTCCTCTGTGACACGGTCGCGCAGCAGTGTGTTTTTATTGGTTTCGGCTTTCGCCTCCTGCTCCGCCAGTTCTTTCTGGAGCTGAGGCAGTTTTCCATATTTCAATTCCGCAGCGCGTCCCAGATCATATTCATTCTGTGCACGTTCAATCTGCGCGTTCGTCTGCTCGATTTCCTCGCGGAGCTTTTGCACCTTTTCAATCGACTGCTTTTCGTTCTCCCATTTCGCCTTCATAGAAGTAAAGCGGTCGCGGTCATTTGCCAATTCCTCTTGAATCTGATGCAGATGCTCTTCTGAGAGCTTATCCTTTTCCTTCTTTAAGGCAGCCTCTTCAATTTCCAACTGCATAATTTTATGCGAAATTTCATCCATTTCCGTTGGCATGCTGTCGATCTCGGTTTTGATCAACGCGCATGCTTCATCAACCAAATCGATCGCCTTATCCGGCAAAAAACGGTCGGAAATATACCGGTTGGACAGTACAGCCGCAGCTATCAGCGCTTGGTCCTGGATTTTTACGCCATGATATACCTCATATCGTTCCTTCAATCCTCGGAGAATGGAAATGGTATCCTCAACCGTCGGCTCATCTACCATGACCGGCTGGAAACGCCGTTCCAGTGCCGCATCCTTCTCGATATACTGCCGGTATTCATTGAGGGTTGTTGCACCGATGCAATGCAGTTCTCCTCTGGCCAGCATGGGCTTGAGCAGATTTCCCGCATCCATTGCGCCGTCGCTTTTTCCGGCTCCGACAATCGTATGCAGCTCGTCGATGAAGAGAATGATATTGCCATCGCTTGCCTTTATTTCATTGAGAACCGCTTTCAGACGTTCCTCAAACTCACCACGGAATTTTGCACCGGCAATCAGTGCCCCCATATCCAGCGAAAACAGCCGTCTGTTTTTCAGGTTATCCGGTACGTCTCCACGGACGATTCGAAGTGCCAATCCTTCTGCTATGGCCGTTTTACCCACGCCCGGTTCACCTATCAAGCAGGGATTGTTTTTTGTTTTTCTGGAAAGAATTCTGATCACATTACGAATTTCATCATCCCTGCCGATGACAGGATCAAGTTTCTGCTGGCGGGCAAGCTCCACAAGATCCTGCCCGTATTTATTCAGTACATCATAGGTACCTTCCGGGTTATCCGTTGTCACATGCTGGTTTCCTCTTACTACTTTCAGTACTTTCTGAAAGCTGTCCTTTGTCACCCCGGCGTCCGTCAGGATCCGTTTGATATTCTCCTGCGGTTTCTGAAGAATTCCCAGCATAATATGCTCGACGGAAACAAAATCATCCTTCATTTTTTCCGACTGACGTTCCGCTTCTGTCAGTGCTTGTTCAACGTCTCTTGATATATAAATTTTATCAGGTTCAATGCCTCCGCTTACCTTAGGCAAACGTTCGATAGCCTGACGCAGAGATGCGGAAATGGATTCCGGCGATGCGCCGGCTTTGCGAAACAGCTCGGCAATCAGGCCATTCTGCTGTTCTGTAAGCGCAAGCAACAGATGCTCCTGACCCATCTGCTGATTTCCGCTTGCTATGGTCATGCTCTGCGCGGCCTGTACGGCCTCTATGCTTTTTTGTGTGAATTTTTGCAGATTCATATAGCTTCCCGCCCTCTTTGTTCGAGAGGTTTCCTTTCCTTTATAATTAATATCATGCTTCCATTTTGTGATCTGACGCTATATCGGATATTCGCAGCTTCCAATATAATTCTTATAAATTCGCTCTACCTCCTCAGCCGCTGCATTTGGGTTGTTGATCTGATAGAAAAATGCTTTCATTGCCGAATCAAATGCATTTATATATGCTGAAATTGCGCTGGCTAAAAGCTCAGGGCCGCCTTCTGCGTTTTCCTGAGGCAAGTGTACATTCAGTTTTTTGACGAACTTCCCGTCTTCTAAAGCACTTTCCGTTTCAGGACGATAACTATGCTCTATTTTAGTCCAAAGCTTGAAGAACTGAAGGATATACAATCCGAGTGTGCTGTTTTGCGTACGCAGTGAAACACGGAGTTCTCCTGCCCCCGTAGCGGTACGTCTGAACAGCTCGACACTGTAACGGACCGTCGGATTATACTTAAATGCCAAGGCTGATCTTAGCTGAAATACGGAATCCGAGGGCTGTGCCAATATCTGAAAGTCCCCCCCCTGAGACAGGATAGCCTCCAGTCGCTGAAAAATCTGCCGCATTCTTTTTTCCGGCGTAACATAGGAAACATATTCTGCCAATATTTGGTTGACCATATTGGAGCGATTGGTATTCATAGAATGTGCCAGCCGGTCAACTGCTGCTACCACATTTTCTGATAGAATCAACGAATATAAGTTTTTTTGCATTTTTTCTCCAGCCTTTCATTCTAAAATTGGATTTACATACGAAGCATTTTGTCAGACATAAATCCCTAACCTCGGTTTTTCATGAAATAATTATATCATGGATTATATAAC
>DXYE01000054.1 GCA_019415985.1 Clostridiales bacterium | reverse complement strand
GCAGCTACTACATTTTTTATTATAAAGTATAAATTTCAGGAATTTTCTAATGATGCTGTTAAATAATCCATATACAGCTTGACGATGCCCGGCGTTTTGGGATCTCCGCTGAGATTTACGTCCAAAACACTCAAGTTATCTATTATAAGCTGTGTATCTATTAATCTTGCATATGCTTCTGCAATATAATCGGCCGCATTCAGAGCATCAGACTGCATAACAGTTTGCTGGTATTGGTCCATATACTGATTCGAAAGCGTTATAAACCGATTCACAAGACTCAAGGACTGTTCACCGTAGGATTGATCATCATATGGGAACAGCAGATATGGACCGACGACGGTATTCTGATTCTGTTCTTTATAAATTTCCCATATATCTGCCGGCATGTCTTCGGTAGGATAGGTCAGAAACACATTCCCAGTATGATACAAATCCATAGAATAATCATCGCTCAGAATTTCAATGGTTCCGTTATCATTCAAAGAGTAATGTGTATCGGATATTCCGTATTGATATGCATTGCAGTATTCTGCGTTTGTCATAAGAAGACGAATGATTTCCATGGATCGTTTCACACTTTTTGTGGTAGAACTAACGCCAAACATGCCGGAATACAATTTCTCATATGATGCTATCGGTTCTTCGTAGACAACTACATAGTGATCATCTGTCCAGTTGTTATCTTCAGGAGCACGCTCGTAGCTTTCTACATATTCAATGGCATATCTTTGGCCTTCTTTTTCAGGATCATCGGCAAAGTATCCGCCCTTGACCATTTTTTCGAGTAATACCTTGTGTTCAACATACGCAGGCTGACCGTACATAAGAGAAGGGATTGTAGATTCAGAGGTTCCTAAAATGCAGCCCAAAAGAGATTCATTACCCAATACATATTGAACATTCGCTACATCAATCTCTTTATTCATCGGAATGACGTTCGATTCCCCTTCTTTTACCTGGTCCAGGAAAGCCTCACAATCCTTCAACGTTTTGACGGAGGTGGTATCGAACTGATACTTATCAGCCAACTCCTTATCAATTAAAAGGAATTTATAATTACCTAAATTTCTGTTGTTTAAAATGGCATATTGCGTTCCACTGATTTTACCAGCTTCAATAAAAGTAGGGTATACATATTTGTTAATCATTTTCGCATCGCCGCTCAGTTCCTCGTCCAAAGCAGCGAGATAACCCTTGGATTGGAAATCCTTAAGCATGTCTCTGCCAGTCATGAAAATAATATCCAACTGGTTTTGTTCGGCGTCGGGGTATTTTTCAACCAGACGGCCATATTCGTCGGTAACCAGTTCGACGGTTACCACCTCGGCGGAATCATCTGCGCCTTCATTATCTAAAGGCTCGGTCTCTACACCGTTGCCGGTATCAGCAACGGTGTCTGCACTCGTATCTTCAGCCGAAGCGGTAGTATCCTCTGCCTGAGCATTTGTAGCGGCAAAGGTTCTTTCAATGTAATTTACATATTCATCCGCAGTCATCAGACGCAGTTCGACCTGTGTTTTAAACTCTGATTTTGAAATGTTGTTCATGAACTCCTGCACCTGAGCAATCGCCTCCGGTGTGGTGGTATCATCAGTAATGGCCGTAAGCGTAAGTGTCATGGGACTAATGGTTGTGGTAGTGGTGGTTGAACCGCCGGAATTCTGACTGCAGCCTGTAAAAACAGAAACAGCCAGAACCATACACAGCAATGTACAGATAAATTTTTTCATGCAAATGGCTCCCCCTCGTATATATCGACCTGTAAACATATCTCTATATCATTCTACACCAAAATTTAGTGTATGTCAAGTCAAAATTTATGTGCAATATGTCATTTAATCTAAATAATCGCGAAGTCTTTTGGACCGGCTGGGATGTCTGAGCTTTCTGAGCGCCTTCGCTTCGATCTGCCGGATTCTTTCACGCGTAATATTGAAGACGCGTCCAACCTCCTCAAGCGTCCGGGTTCTTCCATCCTTGAGGCCGAAGCGGAGTTTGAGAACCTCTTCTTCCCTGGGGATGAGCGTACTCAGAACTTCACAGAGCTGCTCACGAAGGAGCATGTAGGAAGCTGCTTCCGCGGGGGCGGGAGAGTCGTCGTCCGGAATGAAATCTCCGAGATGACTATCCTCCTCTTCCCCGATAGGAGTTTCCAGTGAAACAGGGTCCTGTGCAATCTTCATAATCTCTCGAACTTTTTCAGGACTCATATCCATTTCGGCTGCAATTTCGTCGGCGGTAGCCTCATGGCCAAGCTCCTGAAGAAGCTGTCTGGAAACGCGGGAAACCTTGTGTATGGTTTCCACCATGTGGACAGGGATTCGTATAGTCCGCGCCTGATCCGCTATGGCGCGCGTAATGGCCTGACGTATCCACCAGGTGGCATACGTTGAAAATTTGTAGCCCTTACGGTAATCGAATTTGTCAACCGCTTTCATTAGCCCAAGATTTCCTTCCTGAATCAAATCCAGGAAAAACATGCCTTTACCGACATAGCGTTTGGCTATACTGACGACGAGACGAAGGTTGGATTCTACCAGCTGATCCTTGGCTGCCTGATCGCCGTTGTACATTTTTTCAGCCAATTTCAGTTCTGTGTCCGCGTCGAGCAGGGAAACCTTACCGATTTCTTTAAGATACATTCTGACAGGGTCATCGATAGCAAGCCCCTCCTGAATGAGCATCTTCTCCATTTCCTCGGCGCTTTCGTACCGTTCCACCTCGGTTTCAATTTCATCAAATTCCGGGGTGTCCAGATAACCTGTGACATCGATGCCCATATTCTCCAGCGTCTCGTACAGCTTTTCGATCTGTTCGATGTCGTAATCCACATCCTCCAGAATCTCCATAATTTCGCTGTTGGATATGGAGCCCTTTGCTTTTGCCCGGTCTATGAGCTCCTGGATATCAAAGGCGCTTTTCTCCTTTGCTTCGCCGGCTTTTTTTTCGGCAACATTTTCCTTTACTTTTGCCAGAACATCCGGCGTTTCGATATGCTTTTGTTTTCCCTTTTCGTTAGCCTTCATTATGAACTCCTTGCGGTTATATCCGCTGATTTCCTTGATATTTATATTCCAAATGCAATGCATAAAAGATTTGGTCATGGAGAATCCTGAGGTTTGGAGGTACGTTTTTTCTGTAAAATATCCCGGATGCCTTCCAGTGTTGCAGAGGTAGAATTTGCCTCCGTTTTTTCAGAACGAAGCGTTTTGACACAGTCTTTGAGGACATCCATGTCGTTTTTTGTCAGCCGTGCACGCCTGACCTGCATCTCGGTAATTCTGCCCATTTCGTCCTCTGAAAATATTTCTCCAAGATAAGCCGGATCAACACCTCCGGTTTGAAGATATGTGTCGACAATCTGCGTGTACACCTTTCGATTGAAGGAGGTAATAAAATCAGCGGAATGCAATTGAATCGGATTCTCCTGATCCGCCGATACGTTCTTAATATACTCCGGATACAGCAGCAGAATTCCGAGGATTGCTTCCTCAGCTTCCGCAGCTTTCCTGTGCTTGACATAATCCGGATTGATGCGGTCGCCATATCCGTTGCTTTTTTGAATGACATTGCGTAAAATTTCCCGGTTCTGCTTTTTTTTCTTTTTTTTCATCGACCGAATGACATCATGCCGCAGGCTCTCTGCGGACACGCTCAGTTTTTCCGCTGCACGGACAAGATACACGTCCCGCTCGACTTCGGAGGCGATGCCGGCAAGCAGATCTGTTACTTCCTCCGCTGCCTTCAATTTACCGCCGGTTTCACGCAAATCGTATTTTGATACAATATTTTCAAAGCGGAAATCAAACTGTCCAACGCTTTCCTCAAGCAGTAGTCGGAATTTATCCGCACCGAACTTTTTTATGTATTCATCAGGATCTTTTGCGCCGTTCATGCGAAGAATCCGAACATCGGTTCCCACGGTTTCCAGTAAATGTATCGCCTTGGCAGCCGCTGTCTGACCGGCTGCGTCGCTGTCGTAGGCGATGATAACCTGCTTTGTATAACGGGACATGATGCGGGCATGCTCCGGCGTCATGGCTGTCCCCAAGGTTGCGACTGCATTTTCAAACCCGGCCGCATGCATTGCAATCACATCCATATACCCCTCACATAGGATCAGCCGCTGCGCACAGCTCTGTTTGGCAAAATTGAGCGCATAAAGATTCCGGCTCTTTTTGAAAACAGGCGTATCTGAGGAGTTGAGGTATTTTGGCATGGACCCATCTATAACTCTTCCGCCGAAGGCGATTACGTTTCCCGCCGTGTCGATGATGGGGAATATGATACGGTTTCGAAAGTAATCATAAGGCTTTCGATTTTTTTTGCCCATACCACAGAGACAGGCAAGCGTCATCTCCTCCGCCGAGTAACCCATTGACAGCAGATGATGCGTAAGCGCACCGAAGTCATCCGGTGCGTAACCAATTCCGAAATGGCGCAGCACGGGTGGATGCAGTCCGCGTGATGTCACATAGCTCATGGCTTCTTTTCCTTGAACGCCAAACAGACAGGAATGAAAAAATTTGGCTGCTGCCCGGTTCAGTTCCATGAGACGGAGCCTATTAACCTGACTTTCTTTGCCACCATCTGCCGTACTCTGATCAGGCATCGGCATACCGGCACGTTTTGCAAGCGCCTCTACTGCGGAGAGATAATCGAGATTTTCGGTTTTCATGACAAAGGTGATGACATCTCCACCGGCTCCGCACCCGAAACAGTAAAACGTTTTGGTTGCCGGAAACACGGTAAAGGAAGGAGTTCGTTCGCTGTGAAACGGACAAAGCCCGATATAATTCGAGCCGGCGCGTTTCAGCATAAGATAGGAAGAGACGACAGTCTCAATATCGCATCGGAATTTCAATTCGTCCAGAAAACCGTCCGGGAACCGCAAAGCGTATCTCTCCTCTATTAACCTCTGAATTTTTGTGGTATATGAATTTTTGTATACATATTAATAGCATACCGGTCTGTCATACCGGATATGTAGTCGCAAACACGGCGGGCTGTGGAATCGCCGTTATCCCGTGCATATTCCTCCGGGAGTTGGTCGGGATGACGCAGAAAATAATCATATAAATCTGCTAAAAGCTGTTTGGCCTTGCTGTCCTCTTTTTTCGCAATCGGATTCAGATAGACATTCTGAAACATAAAATCCCGCAGCGCATCGGTGGCGCGTCCCACCCTGTCGTCCATTTGCACGGTGTTTTTATCGCTACTTGCCCACACGATGGAGGTCACCATAGTATTGATCCGTTCACTGTGTGTACGGCCAAGTATTTCACAAAGCTCCCCCGGAATATCGTCTCCGCATAGGACGCCTGCCCGTATAGCGTCGTCTATATCGTGGTTGATGTAGGCAATACGGTCAGCAAATTTGACGACGATGCCCTCCAGCGTGGAAGCCTGATGACGTCCTGTATGATTGACAATACCGTCCCGGACCTCCCAAGTGAGATTCAGTCCTCTGCCATTGTTCTCCAGCTTTTCGACAACCCTTAGGCTTTGCCTGTAATGCGTAAACTCCGGTGAATAACAGCTTTGAAGAATTTCTTCGCCTGCATGGCCAAACGGCGTATGTCCAAGATCATGTCCCAAGGCAATCGCTTCGCAGAGATCTTCATTTAAACGAAGAGATCGCGCGATGGTGCGGGCAATCTGCATTACCTCGAGCGTATGGGTAAGCCGGGTGCGGTAATGGTCATCCTCTGGGGATAAAAAAACTTGAGTTTTATGCATGAGCCGCCGAAAAGCTTTGCAGTGGATGATCCTGTCTCGGTCCCTTTGATATTCCGTGCGCATATCGCAGGGATTCATTGGAAATTCCCGTCCTTTCGTTTCAGCGGAAAGAGCGGCATACGGCGACAACGTTTGACGCTCCCTTTCTTCAAGCATGGTTCGTATGGCTGACACGCCGAGATCACCTCGCTTCTTCATCAAACAGGATTGCCGCTAAATCGGCGGGGTAGGTATCGGAGAGGCGATCAGCCGATGCCCGTCCGCCGATCGGACAAAACCAAACGTTCTATGCGTTCAGCTTTTGCCGGGTTCTGTAACTGCCAATATGAAATATTTATTATAAGATACGCATGAAATTGAAAAATTCCTCTCTCTTTCGACAAATAATTTAAACCAAAGCAAAAAAACATTCCCAAAGGTACTTTGACCAAAAAATGTAATGCAAAAATCTCCAACAAATACTTACGTCGGGGTATGACAAAGATCATTTGCCGGCGGACTGCATAGACTCCAGAATCCCGTACCGCCTGCCGGCAGGTGACAGCAGAGCATGACTATTTGTTAAATCGATGACGGCTTTCTCAAATGCATCGCTTTGTAAGAAAGGAACGGCAATCTGCAGCGTGACGTCTGCGGAGAAGTCACTCTGGTCGACAACGGCCTGAAAGTTTTTTATGACCGATACGATTTTTTGGTACGCGGCATAGTCGCATAGTATTTTGTAGATTCTGAAATCCTCATAAACTGCGATGCCCGAGGCAGAGACAGCAAGAGCGGCTGCATGTGCATAAGCCCGTGTCAAACCGCCCGTCCCCAACAGGATGCCGCCGAAATACCGTACAACGACGATACAGGCGTCGGTAATCTCCTGCTTCTTAAGCACGTCGAGTACAGGAAGGCCTCCGGTCCCCTGCGGTTCTCCATCGTCGGAATATCTAGTAATGTGATTTTCGGTGAAGGTATAGGCATATACGTGATGTCGCGCTGCACTGTGCTCTTTGCGTATCCGTCTGATGTATTTCAATGCTTCGGATTCTTCACTGCAAGGAGCGGCAAAACCAATAAACTCAGATTTTTTTTCGGTAAAAGAGGCCTGTGCCTCTGTTTTCAGCGTGATGCGTCGGGGCAGGGACGGCAGAGGCGCGTTCATGTATGAATCTCCTCCCGTTCTACGATATAATCAGCGAGCATCCCCTTAACGGCAGCGTCCACTGCGGCAGAAGCGAAAACACCGTCGTCTGTATACTCCACCTCACTTACTGCTGCGTTTTTATACAGAATTTGCAACAGATTCTGGCGGGCATGATCAAAAAAGAAAGTGTAAGACTGTTTGCCCTCGCGAACAAGGGAGGAAAGAGCATCAATCAAACTGACTATCCCATCACCGGTCTGCGCGGATATTTGTACCGCACGTTTCTGTTGCGGCAGGCAAGGGAGGTCCGTCTGAGAACACTTGTCTATTTTATTCATCACATAAAGCGTAGGCTTGCCGTCGGCTTTCAGCTCGACCAGGAGTTTTTCCGTGACCTCAAGCTGCGACAAAAATTCCGGATCCGAGGCATCCATAAGGATCAGAAGAAAGTCGGCGTAGGCGATCTCGTCCAACGTCGAGCGGAAAGCGCTGATTAAATGATGCGGGAGATTGCGAATAAAGCCGACGGTGTCTGTCAGCAGTATTTCCATGCCGTCCGGAAGCGTAAATTTTCTGGTGGTTGGGTCAAGCGTTGCAAAGAGTTTATCTTCGGCTAAAATACCTGCGTCCGTCAGACGGTTCAGGAGGGTGGATTTGCCTGCGTTGGTATAACCGGCTATAGCCAGCTTGGGAATTCCTGATTTTTCACGCTGTTTTCTTTTTATGAGCCGCGTCTGTTCAAGCTCGCGTATTTCTGCTTCCAGCGCATCAATCTGCCGCTTGATATGGCGTTTGTCCCGCTCCAGCTTGGATTCACCGGGACCCCGCGTACCGATACCTCCACCCAGCCGCGACAGTTCTGCTCCTTTGCCGGTAAGACGGGGAACGGTATATTTTAGTTGGGCAAGTTGCACCTGAAGCTTGCCCTCTCTGCTTTTGGCATGGCGTGCGAAAATATCCAATATGAGCATGCTTCTGTCGATTACCCGAACATCGCCGCCCATATCGTCTTCCAAATTTCGAATTTGAGAGGGTGAAAGCTCACAGTCGAAGACAACCAATTCGACCGCATTGTTTTTACACAGATCTGCAAGCTCATTTACCTTACCGCTTCCAATGCAGGTGCGGGGATCCGGAGAGCTTTTGATCTGTGTCATTTCGGCAAAAACGCAGCCGCCTGCCGTATCGAGAAGCCGCGCGAGTTCTTTCAGAGACACACGGCAGAGTTCCTCGTCCATATCCCGTGTACATATCGACACCAGAACCGCTTTGGTCGGTTCTTCTGGGACATATTCTATTGCATTTAAACTTTTTTCTGTCATATAAATCTCCATTCCTCCGCACTTCGGCAGCATAAAAAAGTAAATGTGGAACGCTTGTACAGCAAGTCTAATTTCATGTAATTGTCACACTATATCGCCGTTTTCGTTTTGGTATAAAGGTTAAATTCAGCGACAGGATCTCTCACCAAACGGATTTCAACTGAACCTTTTACTGTGGGCTGTCGTTATGGTTTATTGCGTGAATCTGAACATATGAGCACGCTCAGACAGCGCCCTTTCAATTTCGATCTCACGCCGCAATGCCGCTCACTCGAAAGGAACGAGGCGTTGTGTAAGACCTCTTGCTGTCTGCGGAACAGAAGCTATATCCTGTATTTACGATCTGCAATAAACCGAGCTGAAGCGTGCCTACCCATTCGTTTTGTGTATGCTTAATAAGGACGGATTCTATCACGTGAAGTTACACTGTGTATAAGTATTTACCGAAGGGCCTTTAACGGTTTTTAGACTTCGACGCGTCCAAAGGATGAATGCCGGCCGCGGTCTTGTGTTGCCTGTCGCGTAATTATACACCGTAATTGTCCAACTTCGCAACTGCGCGGCTTTACGAAATGATAGGGTGACGCGTTTTTTGATGAGCAGATACCGTTGCTGCGCTTTTAGTGCTGCTGTCAGGCAACTTTTTGTTAGGGGAGCGGCGGACAAAGGCCGGAGATTACAGTAGCGAATCGTTTTTTGGCCAGTTTATTTCATCTGTTACTCTTTTTCATTACTTCATCTTATCTTCTCTATACCAATCCGTATGGACGAATAAAAAAACAAGAGGGCAAGCATTACGGTGCAAAGCAACGCAAAGCTTACCCCTTTGGTTATTGCGCAAAACGCATACATGAACTTATTTCGCCATGCTGAGACGCTTTTTGAATTTATCGACACGTCCGCCCGCATCCACAAATTTCTGTTTGCCGGTGAAAAACGGATGGCATTTCGAACAAATTTCCACGCGCATATCGCCCTTGGTAGACTTTGTTTTGATTACTTCGCCGCATGCACAGCTAATGGTGCATTCCTTATATTCCGGATGGAGTCCCTCTTTCATCTTTTACACCTCTTCGCATAGATATTCACATTATAAAATATGATACCACAGGATTTCGAAAAAAGCAAGTCTTTTTTTGAAATAAAAGAATGAAACATCTCATTCCTCTATGATTTTTAGTCTTGCGAAACAAAATATTCACAACTCAACCCGCTTTCTGTAGGAGATCAGATATGTAAAGTAGAGATGCCTTACAGGAGCCGTCTGTTTTAAAATAAAGCGATCTGTTTGGGCTTTGGCGCAAAAGCTGTCTCCGGCAGAATATGGTGGACCAAACACATTTCCGGAATCTCAGACAGAAACGGGGAAGGCGAGCCGTGATGCAGGAGGACGAGCGTGTCTTGTGCGCGCGTCAAACCGACATAAAACAGTCTGCGTTCCTCCTCACGGTCTGCATCGCCTCCGGCCGTTTCCAACGGAACAAGCCCCTTGCTGATACCGTAAAGAAAAACCGTTGAAAACTCCAATCCCTTCGACGCGTGCAGGGTCATCAGTGTTACTGCGTTTGAAAGATACCTTTTTGCGCCGGAGCGTATCAGGTCTCCCTCTTCCCCGAGCAGCAGATTTTGCAGAAAAGAGCGCATATCTTTATGATATACCGACATATTCATCAGCTTTTCCAAAGGTTTGTGACCGTTCAACTCGTGCAGGGAAACCCATTCCTCCAGATGTTTGCGCGGCGCGCCCCGGCGGATGCGTCCGGCAAAACGGGACAGGAGACCGATAAGCATTGGGAGAGAGGAGGATGAAAGAATATGGGTTTGAAAATCCATGGGAGCCAGCCTGTCTGGAACGGAAGCTTTACTGCCCCGATTCTCCAGCATCTGCCGGAGCTCGGCAATCGTTTCGTCGCTGACCGGAAGCATTCGCCGCAATCCTGCGGCAAACATCTCCGGTCGGTCAGCATCCAAAGCAAGCCGGAAGAAGTCGACTGTACGCCGTACAGCCAAATCATCCAGAAAATCCTCGCGGCCGGCAACCCTGTAAGGGATCCCCTCCTTTTGCAGGCATGTTTCAATTAACTCCGCTTGTTTGTGGGAGCGGTACAGGATTGCAATGTCCGAAAAACTGCAAACGCGACCCTTGGCACTTGATACGGGCAATTCCTGCGCGTCGAGCATGTCAATGCCCCCAACGATCCGATTGATCTCTTTTGCTATATAAACCGCCTCGGAAAACGCGGTAGGAGCAGCGACGGAGAGCACAGAATCCCCGCTTGAACGGCAGGCTTTGAGCTCGCGGCGCTCCCCTGAATTCTGCGAAATCAGGGGAAGCGCACATTTTAGTATTTCCGGTGTGCATCGGTAGTTTTTCGTCAGTTTTATCGTTCTGAGGTCCGGACGATCCTTCCGGAGCCGTTCAAACCATTGGGCTGTGGAGCCTCGGAATCCGTAAATGGCTTGGTCCGGGTCACCTATGGCAAAGAGCTGCCTGCCATTCAGATTCATAGCCAGCAAAAGGCGGTATTGTATTTCGTTGATATCCTGAAACTCATCTACGCACAGATAGGAAAAAACGCGCAAACATTCGGACTCGCTCTTCTTTTTTTCAATTTCTGTCAGCGTCTCCAAAAGCAGGTCGTCAAAGTCATATACTTCGGCCTCCCGCAGAAAATTTTGATATATGCTGAAAGCTTCATCGGACAATGGGGATTCGGCGGAGCGCGGCGAGCTGGTGCTTCCGCTTTTTCGTTTGGAGACCTCCTGTATCAGACGCTTGGGGGTGATCTTCAACTCCATTTGCTCGATGACTCTGCCGGCAAAGTCCAAAGCTCGGGCCGGCTCAAGCAGCATTGGTGCATAGCCGCGCCACGCCGTCAGGAGCTTCAGACAGATAGAATGAAAGGTTCCTGTCTGAATATGCCTGGCTGTTCTCCTGCCTTTTGTCTGGCGGCTCAGGCGCTCCCGCAGCTCGTTTGCAGCCTGGTTGGTAAAGGTGACCGCGGTTATTTCATCGCCCTTGACGCCTCTTTCAAGCAGATGCAGAATGTGAGCGACTAAGGTGTTGGTTTTTCCCGTCCCCGGACCTGCGACGACAGACAGCGTACGGTCGTCTGCTGTCGCGGCCTCCTCCTGTTCACGATTCATCCGAAAAGCAAGGAGGGAAGGCTGTGCATAGCTTTCCGGAGGAGCACCGTCATCGGGGGCGTCAGCCAGGCGGACAGAGTTGTTTAGGTTCAAATGCGGCGCAGCCGGTTGCGCTGCGTCTGCTTTGACACGCGGCAGGAAACAGAGCTGTCCCTGCAGTGTTTCGATTTCATCGGGCTCCAGCAGTATAATTTTGCCGTATTCTCCGTCGTATCCCGGAATTCTTTTGACCTCTCCGGTCCGAAGCCGCCGGATTCCCTCCTCTACCAGAGGGCCGGCGGCATGTCCGATATCCTCGAGCGGAAGCCTGCGGAGGATCTGAAACTCATTCCCGAGGGTATGCAGCAGTTCTAAATATAAGAGGTTCACACGTTTTCCGCCGACGGACAATCCGTTTGAGGCGGCGATCACTTCCGTCAGAGGCGCCAGACTTTCGAAAGGGACATGTGTGGTCAAATCACCCGGTGTATCACGGTCTGCGAGCTGTTCTACCCTATGCTGAACGCCTATGGTAATTTTTTTGCCGCATACCGCGCACCGTCCCTGATTTTTCAGCGTTTCAGCCGGCGTAAGACAGACGCCGCAGTGCCTGTGACCATCCAAATGATACTTTCCCTCCTCCGGAAAAAACTCGATGGTCCCGCGAAAGCCCGCATCCGGTCCTAGTTTCATTGCCTCGGCCACTGCCGGAAAGGAGAGGGCGGTATCAAACAGATTGGCTTCGCGTCCGAGCTTTTGCGGAGAATGCGCATCGGAGTTGGATAGGAGCGTGTAACCATCGAGCGCTGAAACGCGCCGAATCATGGACGGATCTGAGGAGAGACCGGTTTCAAGTATCTTAATGTGCGGCGTCAGATCACCAAAGCATTCCTCTATACTGTCAAATCCTGAAAAGGCTCCGAAAAGGGAGAAATGGGGAGTCCAAATATGGGCGGGAATGAAAACGGCATCCGGGCAGCAATCAAGTGTAATCTCGAGAAGGTCCCGGCTGTCAAGCCCCAGAATCGGACGTCCATCCGAGTGGAGATTGCCAATCGTTTCCAGCTTTGAGGATAGACGTTCCGCATCCTCAAGACTTGGAAGGAGAATCAAATTGTGCACTTTGCGCACTTTGTCTCCTTTTTTATAGATGGAACTGATTTCCCCGGATATAAGGAAACGGACAGCTCGCCCAACCGGCAGGGCCGGGTCAGGCACAACGGTGTCCGGGCGAAGGATATATAACCCCTCTTCTGCGGGCATCAGCTTCTCTTTTAATTCAGCCCGCCATGCCGGGTGAGTAAGATCGCCGGTTCCCAATAAATCAATCCCTTTGCGCCGCCCCCAAAGGTCCAGCATTTCGGGGACGCACTCCTGGCTGGTGGCGCGTGAATATTTTGAATGGATATGTAAATCCGCAATAAATTCCATCCGTATAATCCTCCTACTTCTTCTGAATAATGCAGGCCCATTTTAAAAAGCATTGCTGCTTTCCCAAGAAACGGCAGAAGTCCTGTTCTTTATCAGAAGCTCGTTTTTAAGACAAAAGTCCTTGGAGACACTCGACGGCATAAAAATAATCGGCAGAAAACAGGGCGCTGACAGCGGAAGCCATACGGTGAACCTGTGTTGGAGAACTCTCTCTGCCGGTTTTGTGTAAAACATGCGGTTGGGATAGAACCGTCGTACATTGTTCAGCAAAACCTGAACATCTGCTGTCAAAAATAAAATAACGGAACAAGCCGTGGAAACTGTTTGCGTTCCATGACGAACAATATGCTCACATTTTTTCGGCGCTTGATAAATGCGGAAGGCCGCCTCCGGCATCAACTTGGAGCGGGTATCTTCTGATATGAATACGGCTGACAAATCAGACCGGACCCAGAGGACGCGTCAGAACGGCATGATATTTTTGAACAAAACGGAGAGGCCGGTAGGATAATTTGGACTGTCTCAAACCTTCCAGTCCCATATCCTCCTCTCTGTTCACATACCGAAATTCAGGGTGATGCTGTAAATACAGCGAAGCAATAGCCGGATAAGCGCCGGGGATATCATACTGCGCCTTTTCTACATGAATGACAACGGTATCGGGATAGGCGGCGAGCGGTTCGCCAATGGTAAAAGCGACGATTTGACCATTGATCCGCAGGCATCCTCCGCTGAGAGCAAGCTCCTCCTGAGATCTCAGCATAGTACGGATAACTTCCTCCTCCGTCTCTGTTCCATGGCCGTTTTCGCCGTTATTTCTCTGCCAAGCTTCGCTCATGCAAAGACACTCTTCAGCGTTGGCTTTGGTAATCTCTTCATAGGACGATGTCCCGTATAGCTGGATAAATTTATTGTAATGATTTCTTTTGCCGTGCAGCGCTTTGCCGGCGTATGTGCGGAAGCTATCTGCTTCATACATATATTCATCCTCATTTCTGTCATTTTCCAAAAGGAAAGCGTCGGGATAGAGGCGACGGAGCCTTTTACAGTCCTCCGGCGAGAGACAGAGAAGAGAAAAAGCTTTTTGACTGCCCCTTTCTCTGTGGTCCTCGTATAAAGCGCGGATGGCATACTGAAGGTCCCTGTCCTTTTCGGCAAGTGGCATCATATATGCTGTGGCGCCGTCTTCCGGCTTGAAGGAGAGACAAAGCGCGTCACCGAAAAATGCGAATTGATACGCATAAGCCTTTGACCAGCCGTACAGATTGCCGAAGCAGTATTCACAGCTTTCACGGTTTAAAAGCGCGCAATAGGCATCAATTATGTTTTTATCTGACAAAGTTAGGTTTCTGAAAATGATCATGCAGCCCTTTCTCCGGCTGCGCAGGACATTCACACGCAGTACCGGAATTCTTTAAATTTTAGGATTCAAATATTTTTTGAGAAACTGGCCGGTATAGGAATTCTTGACCTTTGCAACCTGTTCCGGCGTTCCGCAGGCAACCAATGTACCGCCTTTGTCTCCGCCTTCGGGACCGAGATCGAGAATATAATCAGCTGTCTTTATAATATCCAGGTTATGCTCAATGACGAGAACGGTGTTGCCCAAATCCACCAGTCTGTTCAGAACCTCGATAAGCTTGGCAACGTCGGCGGTATGAAGACCGGTCGTCGGCTCATCGAGAATGTATATGGTTCTGCCGGTACTGCGCTTGGACAGTTCGGCAGCCAGCTTCACACGCTGTGCTTCACCGCCGGAAAGCGTGGTCGAGGACTGACCGATTTTTATATAGCCGAGGCCGACCTCGTAAAGCGTCTTCAGACGATTCGCTATGCGCGGGATTTCAGAAAAAAAGGCCTGGCCTTCTTCGACGGTCATATCGAGCACATCATAAATGTTTTTTCCCTTGTATTTGACCTCTAGGGTGTCCCTATTATACCGCTTGCCTTTGCACACATCGCAGTTGACGTAAACGTCAGGCAAAAAGTGCATTTCTATGCGTTTGACGCCGTCTCCCTCACAGGCCTCGCAACGCCCGCCTTTGATGTTGAAGGAAAAGCGCCCAGGCCCCCAGCCGCGCATTTTCGCATCCGGCGTTTTTGCAAAAAGATCGCGGATATCGTTGAAGAGGCTGGTATACGTCGCTGGGTTGGAGCGCGGTGTTCGTCCGATCGGACTCTGGTCGATGGCGATAACCTTATCGAGATACTCCATGCCCTCGATACGGTCATGTTTTCCGGGATAAGCATAAGCGCCGTTCAGCTCCCGAGCAAGTACCTGATGCAGAATGCCGTTTACAAGCGAGGATTTTCCTGATCCGGAAACACCGGTGACACAGACAAAAAGCCCGAGCGGGATTTCCACCGTCAGATTTTTCAAATTGTTTTCTCGAGCGCCGACTACCCGCAGCTTATGGCCGTTTCCGAGCCGGCGAGCTTCGGGGACGGCAATGCTTTTTCTGCCCGAAAGATAGGCGCCGGTTACGGACTGCTCGGAGCGGAGTATTTCCTCCGGCGTGCCGGAAAAAATCACTTCTCCGCCGTGGATACCCGCTCCCGGACCGATATCGACGATATAATCGGCCTCCAGCATGGTTTCCTCGTCGTGCTCCACGACAATGACACTGTTGCCGACGTCGCGGAGCTTTTTCAGCGTATTGATCAGTTTTCTGTTGTCACGCTGGTGCAGACCGATGCTGGGCTCGTCCAGAATGTAGAGCACGCCCATGAGGGAAGACCCGATCTGGGTAGCCAGCCGGATCCGCTGTGCTTCACCGCCGGAGAGGGAACCGGATTTTCGCGCAAGTGTAAGATAATCGAGTCCTACACTTTCCAGAAATCCGAGACGAGCTGTGATTTCTTTTATGATTTCTTTAGCGATATGCATCTGCATTTCAGAGAATGTCAGTGAACGGACAAAGTCGAGCGCTTGGCTGATAGACAGACGGCAAAGCTCGTCAATATTCTTTCCGCCTACCGTAACGGCAAGCGAAGCGGCGTTCAGCCGCTGTCCTTTGCATTTGGGACAGGGAACGTTATCTACAAATGTTTCATAATAATCGCTCTGCGTGGTCTGAAAACGCTGCGTGATCATAGGCAGGATACCGCTGAAAGCGGCATCGTGCTCCCGTTTCTGACCGTCGAAGTAACGGACGACATGGAAACGTTCATTCTGCGCGCCGTATAGGAGTACTTGAAGCGCCTTTTCTGAATAATCGCGGATTTTAGTATCCAGTGTGAAGCCGTAAACCTCACCGACTTTTGCGAGCAGCGGACCCAGCCAGGTTTCCTCGTCAAGGGATTTAAAGCCGTTGCATTGGATGGCGCCCTCACGGAGCGAAAGGCTGCGATTCGGAATGATCTTGTCCGGCGAAATCACCCGCGTTTCTCCCAATCCGGCGCAGGCGTCACAGGCTCCCATAGGATTGTTGAAGGAGAACATACGCGGCGCAAGCTCTCCGATACTGAAGTTGTGCTTGTCGCAGGCATAGCTTTGGGAAAAGGCCATTTCCTCGGGCTCGCCCTCCTCGCGGTTGAGTTTGACAACAATCAGATTTCCGCCCGCAAGCGACAGCGCATTTTCTACAGAGTCAGCCAGCCTCCTTCGGATATCGTTTCGCATAATCAGCCTGTCTACAACGATTTCGATGCTATGCTTTTTGTTTCTGTCCAGTTCGATGGTTTCCGAAAGCTCATATAAGTTTCCGTCGACGCGTACCCGTACATAGCCGCTACGCTTTGCATCCTCAAAAACCTTTTCGTGCATTCCTTTTTTAGCGCGTACAACAGGGGCAAGCACCATGAATTTCGATCCTTCCGGCATAGCCATGATCTGACCGATGATCTGATCGGTTGTCTGCTGAACGATCTCCTTGCCGCAGACCGGACAGTGCGGTATACCGACGCGCGCGTAGAGCAGACGCAGATAATCGTATATTTCGGTTACCGTTCCCACCGTTGAACGCGGGTTTTTGCTTGTCGTTTTCTGGTCAATTGAGATGGCAGGTGAAAGCCCCTCGATGGAATCGACATCGGGCTTGTCAAGCTGACCGAGGAACATACGTGCATACGAGGACAGGGACTCGACAAACCGCCGGTGGCCTTCGGCATAAATGGTTTCAAAGGCCAGCGAGGATTTTCCTGAGCCGGACAAGCCGGTAAAGACGACCAACTTATCTCTGGGAATGGTGACATCCACATCTTTAAGGTTGTTCACACGGGCGCCTTTTACACTCAAATAAGGAATAGACATATATTTTCTCCTTAAATATTTTTAAACAACTACAGAGGTATATTACAATTAAACATTGACACCAAGCAGATAGGCAAGCAATGCGTTCTGCGCATGTCTCCGGTTTTCCGCCTGCTGTAATATGACATCGGCGTTCTTTTCAACAACCCCGCGTTCGATCTCGAAGCCGCAATGAATCGGCATATCGTGCATGACCACGGCTTTCGAGCCCTCCAGAAACCTTTCGTTAAGCTGGTACGGTATCATAGCGTTGAAACGCCGCTCCTTCTCGGCTCGATAGGATTCATCGTGAAAAAATTCCATATCGATCCAACTATCGGTGTATATCACATCCATCTGTTTCACAAGCTCCCTGAGATCATGCGCGGAAATATCGGGATTGACGGAAAAATAATTCCCTGTTTCCAGCGCCCGACCGATTACTCCGTCGTCCCGCGATGCCTCGTTGATAACCGGTGTAAGGGCATATAACCGACTGCCCAGACAGGGGAGGGACTCTGCAAGCGAATTCAAGACATTATTATGTACGCCGATATACAGCATTTTTATATGGAAGCTGCCGAACAATTCATTAATGGTCAGCAGATCAGCCAGCGCCTGACAGGGGTGGAATTTATTGCAGCAGCCATTTACGACGGGAACTGTCGAATAC
>DXYE01000053.1 GCA_019415985.1 Clostridiales bacterium | reverse complement strand
TGGTTGCGGGGGTGGGATTTGAACCTCACGACCTCCGGGTTATGAGCCCGACGAGCTACCAGGCTGCTCTACCCCGCGATATAAAAAACAGGTATGCGCGTATAAAACACCTAAACAAAAGATATTCTTTCATTGCAGCTGCAAAACAAAATGACAATACAATGATTGATTCAATTTGGTGCCGGAAACCGGGCTCGAACCGGTACGGGAGAAACCTCCCACGGGATTTTAAGTCCCGGGCGTCTGCCAATTCCGCCACTCCGGCAAATCCCCCGATTCAAATGGGTACACGACGAACCTGCTGCCGCTCTGTTCTGCTGAACTCAACTGTGCGATACAGATAGTATAGCACAGCATTACAGATATGTCAATAGCTTTTTTAAAAAAGGTCTATACAAATCATGCCAAAGAAGATGTACCTAAGCTGCGGCAGCCACCGGCGAAAGCCTGCCGATACAGAAGATATCCTTATACCACGTGATATCGCGTGCATCCGGCTCAATCCGTTAACCACAGCGCTGAATACGCAGATGGCCTCACCCGATTTTATTCAGGTAAAATGCAAAGCTTCTGTATGCTGTACCGCTGCTTGTACGCCTGACAAAAACACCTGCCACCCTGCCTGCCTTTAAAATAATATAATTATAATGTAGAAAAAAGCGATACCCGAAAAAACGTATCCTTTCATCAGACTCGACCCCTGCCCGCTTAAATCGAGCGTTTAAGCAGCTCCACGGGGGAATATCATAAATGAATGAGAAAACAAGCTGTGTAAAAGAGGCAAATTCGCATATCGTAGCCTTTTATTTCCTCCCCGCTCACTGTTTTCGCCCGCGCTTTGTCGCTGCTTAAAAGATTCGCTGCCCGTTAAATTCTTGACAAACAATACAGCATTTGGTATAATATAACAATCATACATGCGGGGCGGAGGCAGGAAAACAGGAAAGGTTGGCAAAGTAAATACGGCGGCGCCGGACAGCATGGGGAAGACGGTCAGAGCCGACGCCTGCGGCGATATGTCGCCCTGTTGATACGCGCACAGCGCAAACCGAGGCAGGAATGCGTCGAATAGTTACGGAACAGCAGCGCATGTCTCCTGTGGCACAGCCGGCATGAAGTCGTCATGCAAGCGGACCCTCACGGGAAATGAAGTGAGAATTTATTCATGATCAAACGGGAAAAGAAAGGAAAGCTATGATGAACAACGCAGAAAAAACAATGGAGAAAATCGTTGGGCTGTGCAAAAATCGCGGATTTGTTTACAGCGGCTCCGAAATATATGGCGGGTTGGCAAACGCTTGGGACTACGGACCGCTCGGCGTGGAGATGAAAAACAACGTCAAGCGCGCCTGGTGGAAAAAATTTGTTCAGATGTCGCCGTATAACGTGGGACTGGACAGCGCAATTCTGATGAATCCGCAGACTTGGGTGGCCTCCGGCCACGTCGGCGGCTTTTCCGACCCGCTTATGGACTGCCGGGACTGCAAAACACGCCATCGCGCCGATAAATTGATCGAGGATGAAGCAGCACAGCGCGGCGAAGAGGTTTCTCCCGCCGGCTGGTCCAACGAACAGCTTGCCGCATACATCAAGGATAAACAGATTTCATGTCCTGTCTGCGGAAGTCGCAACTTCACGGATATCCGCAAGTTCAACCTGATGTTTAAAACCTTCCAGGGGGTGACTGAGGATTCGGCGTCCGAGCTGTATCTGCGTCCCGAAACCGCTCAGGGCATCTTTGTAAACTTCAAAAACATTGCCCGTACAACGCGGAAAAAATTGCCGTTCGGCGTATGCCAGATTGGAAAATCCTTCCGCAATGAAATAACCCCCGGCAACTTCACCTTCCGCACACGGGAATTCGAGCAAATGGAACTCGAGTTCTTCTGCAAACCCGGCGAGGATTTGGAATGGTTCGAATATTGGCGCGGCTACTGCGCACAGTTTCTTTACCAGCTTGGCATGCGCAAGGAAAACCTGCGTCTGCGCGACCATGAAAAGGATGAGCTTTCCTTCTATTCCAAAGCGACGACTGATTTCGAATATCTGTTCCCGTTCGGCTGGGGAGAGTTGTGGGGTGTTGCGGATCGCACGGACTATGATCTTTCGCGGCACGCGGAGCACAGCGGCGAGAGCATGGAGTATTTTGATCCGGATACCAACGAAAAATATATTCCCTATGTCATCGAGCCGTCGCTCGGCGCCGACCGCGTGATGCTGGCATTCCTCGTGGACGCCTACGACGAAGAAACGCTCGGAGATGGAGATACCCGTGTGGTGCTGCATCTGCACCCCGCTCTCGCGCCGTTCACCTGCGCCGTACTGCCGCTTTCCAAAAAGCTTTCAGAGGGGGCGCGGCGTGTATGGGAGACGCTGTCGGCCCATGTGACCGCGGACTTCGACGAAACAGGCTCGATCGGCAAGCGCTATCGCCGGCAGGACGAGATCGGCACGCCGTACTGCATTACCTATGACTTCGATTCCGAGACGGACGGCTGCGTGACGGTCCGCGACCGGGATACCATGGAGCAGGTGAGAATGCCGATAGGAGAGCTGCGCGCATATCTGGAGGAAAAGAGAAATTTCTGAGCAGAGATGTTGTCTGCTCAAAGTCCTTTTTGGTCTGCCCCTGCATAGAAAAGAACGGGGCGGAACATCTCCTCGTTCGGCAAGAACACAGACGAAAAGATGAAATGCTGCAAAGGCTCTGGGCAGTCCTATCTTGTAAAGTCCTATTTTGGCTGAAACAAGGTTGACGCGGCCAGGCCTTGACGCTGTTACAGGCAATGAGCGTAAGAGCAAGCTTCTGCAGCATACAGAACAAGAAGCTATGCGTATGGACGGTTTCTGCCTTAAATCGGACGGAACGTCTGCGTTGCATCTCTGAAAGGAAGGGCTGTCCTCTGATTTATCCTGAGGGATTCCCTTTCAAAATAAAACGTTTTTGCTCTGATGACCTCTGTGAGTGCGGCATTTTTACAGAATGAATGTCAGGGCGGTCCTCTGTAGAAAAAAGGAGTGAATCACAAATGGGAAAAGCCAAAAAGGCCGTGGTATACGGTGGCGGCAATATCGGCCGCGGATTCTTGGGACAGCTTCTGTATGAAAGCGGATATGAAACGGTCTTCGTGGATATCGACCACAGGCTCATTGACGAGCTGAACCGACGCGGCGGCTACCCAATTCGTATCGTATCTAATGAAGAAGTGAAGGAGATCCGAGTCGAAAACGTTCGTGCAGTAACGCCTGATCATGCACCGGCGGAAATCGCCGGGGCGGATATCCTGTTCACATCGGCCGGCGTACCGATTCTGCCGAAGATTGCGCCGGTTATCCGCGCAGGTCTCGACCTCCGCGAAAAGGGCATTGACATCATCATCTGCGAAAATTTGATCGGAGCCGACGATTACCTGCGCGGTCTGGTCGGCGCGCAGCGGGAGGACATCGGATATGTCGAAGCCAGCGTGGGACGTATGGTGCCCGTCATGACGGATGAAATGCGTGAGGGTGACATCACGCGTGTTTGGGTAGAACCGTACTGCACGCTTCCAGTAGACCGCAGCGCGTTCCGCAATCCGATTCCCGACATTCGCGGCATGGTGCCGAGCGAACCGTTTGCCTATTTCATACAAAGCAAGCTGTATCTGCACAATATGGGGCATGCAGTCGCCGCTTACATGGGCATGCAGAAGGGAATCGAATTCATTTGGCAGGCAATGGAGGACGCGGAAATCAGTAAAACTGTGTCGGAAGCTATGGAAGCCTCCGCGCGTGCGCTGGCCTTGGAGCACGGCAAGTCCCTCACCGAGGTCGAAGCATACGCCGGAGATCTGCAGAGAAGATTCCGGAACCGGTATCTCGGAGATACGACAAAGCGGGTGGGCAGAGATACCAAACGCAAGCTTGCTCCGGACGACAGGCTGCTCGGTGCGCTCACGCTGTGTCAAAAGCATGGTATCAAGGCGGACGCCATCAAAACGGGAATAATGGCCGCCCTGGATTATCTTTGGGAGGGTTGAGGTCCCTCAGCCGCTCCGCATACCGGTGAATACGCCTATACCCAACGGCTCCGGGACGAACCGCCCTTTTTCCGAGCGGGACCGCACCCCGAGGAAGCGCACGGCAACGGAAGCATCCGTCGCTTTAGTTTGTTTGTATAACCGCTGTACAAAGCAGTTTTGGAATCGCGGCGGTTTTACGAGATAAAGTCGCTGCCATACCGGCAAGGAAAGCTGTAAGATCTGTTCTGCTGTAATTAGTTTTGAAGAGCGAAAGCGTTTAGACAACAACAGTAAACTGCGGAAAGCCGGCGCCGTTTACATCGCAGAATACGTATTTGATCTCCCTCTCGCAGGCGAGCATCGCCTGCTTTTTTCTGCAGCGGCAGGGCCTCCCTCCGGACGGCTCCGGCGGAGATCCTCCTCTATGTAACTGCGAAAAGGATGTTTTCCATATCTGGAAAGGACCTTGCTCCCCTGCCGACATTCGATGCCTTTTTCCTGATTTTATCGCATTTATAAACCGTATGCCGCTTGACATCCCGGCAGATTTTCATCCTGCCGATAATATATTTTGAATGCTTCAACCAGCTTTGTCATTCGGTAAAATCGGCCGGCAGACGCCTATCGTACCGTACATTTGAAACCGGGATATTTGATCCAAAAACTTCAGCTTTGACCGAAAAGATCTGGAAAGACAAGTTCCTGCACAGTTGGAAACATGCTTCTACGATACCAGTCGACGCCGAAGGAAATGGTTACACCGCTTTTTTTGGCGTTTTGCGTACCGGACATCCTGCCTCCGGTCAAAAAAACCGGCCCCGAGCCGCTCCTCTCAGATATATTTGAATTTTTTCGGTGGTTTACTATATGCAGGGGCAAGGGGGATTATGAAACATACCCGGACAGACGGCCGAAAGAGAAAAGTCGATGATCAATGCGCGGCATCCGGCATTCGACTGCATATCTGGAGATTCGTTTTCATTAGCCAATGCGTCGTCAGCAGCAATAAAAAGCAGCGCTCCGGACGGCTAGGATTATAGGCCTGAAAATGAAAAACGAATGTTTGAAAACAGCATTTTTCATTTTTGAAGCTTTCAAGATAATGCAGCAAAAACGCAGGGTTCGACGACGGTTGTTCATCCGAATTACATAGGCAGTTTCCCACAGCCTGTGCATAAGTTTGTGGAAAAACCGGTATTTATTCACATCCCAGCCGCTAAACCGGACCAAAAGCGCCTAAAATCTGTGGAAAACCATGTGGATTCTGTGGAAAGGCGATGCGAAGTCCACAGAGGTTTCACACAGGTGTGGAAAACTGTTTTCCAATTTTAACAAAGCAGAAAAAGAATTTAATAATGCAAATTATGCAGGTCAATTCTTAAAATCCTGCAAAAAAGAATTAAAAACAGGAAAGGATACAGGGAACGCCATGAAAACAAAATATGAGTCACAAATTGCAGAAGCACTGACAAAGTTCGAGCAGGTCATCATCAGCCAATTGGAGCGCAACGAGCGGATACGCGCGGAAAAGGATTTCATCGATTATGCAGCGCTGGATAAGCTTATCATCGGCGTATGCGGAGGAGACGGCATCGGTCCGATGATCACGGACAGCGCACAGCAGGTTCTGCAGTTTCTGCTTTCAGACGAAGTAAAAAGCGGCAAGGTAGAATTCCGGAAAATAGATGGTCTGACAATAGAAAACCGTGCGGCGCAGGGAAAAGCCATCCCGGACGATGTCATGGAGCAGCTCCGGCAGTGCCATGTGATCCTCAAGGGTCCGACGACCACGCCGCGCGCCGGCGACCCGTGGCCGAATATAGAAAGCGCGAACGTAGCGATGCGGAAGCAGCTCGATCTGTTCGCGAACGTCCGTCCGGTAAAGGTGCCGGAGCAGGGTATCGACTGGACATTTTTCCGTGAAAATACAGAGGGCTCGTATGCTGTCGGCAGCCAGGGTGTAAACGTCACGGATGAGGTGGCCTTCGATTTCTGTGTAACGACGACGGAAGGAACAGAAAGAATCGCCCGCCTGGCATACGAGTTTGCGCGAAAGAACAAGAAGGATCACGTATCCATTGTAACCAAGGCGAATATTATCAAAACGACAGATGGCAAATTTCTGAACATCTGCGAGGAAATGGCAAAAGAATACCCGGATATTCGCACGACGGAGTGGTTTATCGACATTATGACCGCAAAGCTTGTGGACGAAAAGCGCAGAACGGATTTCAAGGTGTTTGTGCTGCCGAATCTTTACGGAGACATCATCACAGATGAAGCCGCAGAATTCCAGGGAGGCGTTGGAACGGCAGGATCCGCCAATATTGGCAAGCGGTATGCAATGTTTGAGGCAATACACGGCTCGGCGCCGAGAATGGTCAAAGAGGGCAGAGCCCAATACGCAGATCCCTGCTCCATGCTCAGAGCCAGCATTCTGCTGCTGTCTCACGTCGGCTACCAGCAGCAGGCGGACCGTCTGGAAAAAGCGTTGGACAAATGCATGTTCGAAGAGAAGGCATATGTCATGACCGGGCGCGACACCGGAGCAACCTGCGAACAGTTTACACAATATGTAATGAAAACAGTAGAGGCCATGAAATAAAACGACATAGCCGCGCTGTCCGAGTCCCTGCTCAGCACAGTGGAATGAGGTTGGCGGGGTCGTGTTTGAATTGTATTCTGCAAATATGTTCCTGCCCGATCATACCGAACTTATCTTTTCAAGCAAGCGCCGTCTTCAGCGGCATGGGGGATTTATATGGAGAAAAACACCAATACCGGCGTACATCAGGCAGACCCAGAAAGCTCCCTGCTCCTGAGGAAAAGCGAGGAATATCCTCCGCATTCAAAGGACATTCAGGTGGTATCCCCTGCCGTAGTCAAGCGTCTCCCGCGATACTTTCGTTTTCTCCGGGAGTTATTGGATATGGATATTCTCAGAATTTCCTCACGGGAGCTGTCGGCCAAAATGCATGTGACGGCATCTCAAATCCGTCAGGATCTCAATTGCTTCGGCGGTTTCGGACAGCAGGGTTATGGCTATAACGTTCGCCTGCTCTATGCGAAAATCGGTGAGCTTCTCGCGGTGACGCAGAACTATTCCGCCATTCTAATTGGCGCCGGCCACCTGGGCTGCGCCATTGCCAGCAGCGCTCTGCTGTCGGACCGAAACGTCCGGCTTCTGGCGCTGTTTGACACAGACCCGGCCCGAATTGGTCAAACGGTTTCCGGCTTTTCCGTAAAAGATGCGGAGACACTGCCGCAGTTCCTTTGTGATACCGGAGCGGATATCGCCATTCTCACGCTGCCGGCGGAAGCGGCGGCACGCGCTGTGGACCGGCTTGCCGATTTGGGCATTCGCGGTATCTGGAATTTTTCGGGTTCAGAGCTTACATCGAAGAAGACGGACTTAGCTATAGAAAACGTTCATCTCGACGATTCTCTGATGCGGCTGATGTATCATATTCGGGTCGGACACAGCGGCGACGAGGCGTGATGTCATTCGCCGTGATGGCTTCTTCGGTTCCGCAGAATATCTCCTCCCTGCGGACAGGAACGTTTTAGAACATTTTCAGAAAGCTGCAGAACCTGCGGTCAGAATTCGTACAGTTTCAGCAAAGCTGAAACGAATTCGGCAAAGCTGCTATGTATTCGGCATAGCAGAATAAAATTCCGTAAAGCCAGAGCTTCCGGCATACATGAGCCACAGCAGGCACAATGTATCCTGCTTTTCGTGATATTTATCCGCACCCCTATATTTTTGTGATTCCCCGGACCGGGTACGATGCTTCTGCTCCAAACGTGCAACGTCGTACATACAGCAATTCCGGTCCTTATCCCCTCCGGCGTATCTGAGTATTTCCGCTGTCGATATAACAGCAAATATAATTTAAGAAAACAATTGACGCGCAAAAAGAGCCCGCCTGTTTTTCATATATCCGCGAACCGATATTTTATGCGTATTTCCAATGAGAAAGGGTTACCGTCATGAAAATGAATATCCCCAACAAGCTGACCATTGCCCGCATCATTCTCGCCCCCTTTTCCATGATTTTCATCTTATACGCCTTTCCGAACGAAACCTGGGCGAGGATTTTTGCCGCTTCCCTGTTTTTGCTCACAGCAGTTACGGACCTGGTGGACGGCAAGCTTGCAAGAAGGTTTGGCTGGATCACAAATTTCGGAAAATTTATGGATCCGCTGGCTGATAAGTTCATGGTGTTCGGCGTCCTGATCGCCATGTGTACCTCCCCGATGTACGAAAAATTTCATGCCGTGCTGATATGGGTGACGGTCATTGTCATATTCCGTGAGCTCGCTGTCACCTCCATGCGGCTGCTCGTGGTCAGCTCCGACGGTACTGTAGTCGCCGCAAGCTGGCTCGGCAAGGTGAAGACGGTCAGCCAGGTCGTCTGCATCGCGACGCTGATGCTGGAGCCGCTTGTCGTTCCTCAGTCCTTTGCGCTTTACGACGCCTGTCTGCTGAGCTGGATCACGCTTGGCTTTATGACACTGATGACTGTCTGGTCCGGCCTCAATTATATGAAAGCCTATGCCTCCTACATCGATACGACGCAATAAGCCGGGGCGCGGCTTTTGATCCTTTGAATTTTCATGGGATTTCGCTGCGCTGTTCGGGGATCCTATGCCGCAGAAGATCTGGCCTTTTGGATATTATTGTAAAGAAGGTATTCGTCTGCGGCATTTGCGATGGTTTCAGCCGCGGTGCCGATAACCTCCGGTCTTTGCAAAAAAACTGTCTGCCTCGCGCATACGAAGAAAGGCAAAGCCGCTTCCGCAGGTACCCTCGCTGAATGAAAAGGCAGCAGCGGCGCTTCTCTGTCGTCGCTCCGGCAAGAGCACAGCCGGGTATTCGAATGAACAGGGCACACCTTTCATTCCGACAGGTAAAAAGGGCGCCCTGCCCCTGCAAAAATTTTTGGGACACTGCAAAATTTGCCGCCATCAGGCCGGCTTAACGAACATCGCTTCATTGCAAGGCCGGATTTATCGGCAGGTGGACTTGCGCTGTTTTTTCTGTTGTCAAAAGAGAATCGGAGGACATACAGGATGCAGGCGCGTTCGGATCGGCATATAAGAATGGAATTGCATGAAAACACAGCTCAACGGCAGCCTCACCGTCAGGCGAACTTTCTGCTCCGGTAACAGGGACGATGATAAGGTGCAATATGCCTCAGACAGCATGAACATGAACATTTGTAAGGGCACACTGCTTTTCCGAAGCAAAAAGGGCGCCGCCGGCTCATAAGAGGAGCCGGCCATCTCCTTTTTCATGACCGTCCTTGTTGCCGATTCTTCTCCGCTGACAGGTTCCAAAATGGTCATGACCATGCTGCAACGGTCTAAGGAGAAGGACCTGTTAGAAAAACCTTTCAGCAGGTCTTTTGTATTGCCTGTATGAAATCTGCTCCGATTCCAAAGGAAAGGAAAAAGTCAGTCTATGGTATCTGTTTTTCAAGGACGCTGCGCGCAGCTTACCGCGGATGCGTTATCGTTTTTGCTTTCTAAAATCGATCTGAGTTCTGCGGGGGATAATAGCCGCGTTGAGCCTCGATACGGCGTGCGCCGTTCAAGGCGGAAAAGGGATTCCAATCCACGTCAGGACCCATCCGGCGCAGGCGGACAGCGCGGTTTTATGCTGCGCGCCGGCTCGTTTTTACAGCGTCCCGGCGCTGTATTTGTCCTTCTTTTTGCTCTGATTTTTTTCAGGTATACCGTTTTCGGCTTTCAATATTATCCGCAGCTCGACGATTATATACAATATCATAATTACGGCCTGTCGGCAGAGCCCCTCCGGCTGATTCTCCAGCAGGGACTGCTCGCGGCACGTCCGCTTGCCGGCGTCCTGGATGTGCTTTTCTGGAGCCGTTTCTGGTCTGTCATGATCCTCGCCGTAGCTCTGATTTCCGCGCTGTGGGCGGCTTCCGCTCTCCTGTTCCGTCAGGTGCTTTCGCGGTACTTTCCCACAGGATTTTTCTTTCTCATCGTGTATACACTGTTTCCACTGGGCATGGAGGGTACCTACTGGCTGAGCGCCTCCACCAGAATTGTCTGCGGCATGTTTTTCTGCGCCCTGTCCGTCCGGCTTTTTCAAACCTTTCTTGACAGAGGCGGCTTGCGACTGCTCCTATGGCTGCCGATCTTTGTGCTTTCGCTCGGCTTTTACGAGCAGACGTTCGTTCTCTCCTTTGCTCTGATCTGCCTGCTTTCGCTCTTTCATCTGCGTGGGAACCGTGCCAGAGCGTTCTGCGGTGCGTTCATACTGCCTGCCGCAGCCTTTTACTTTTTCTTTACCCACCTGTTTGCCGACAGCGCCACCTATGCCGCGCGCAGCACGCTGATCCTCCCCGTCAGCCGTTACTATCTCGACACCTTTCTGCCGGATCTGATCGGACAGTTCCGCCGCGTCTTTCTCGGAGGAGGCTGGCATATTATGTCGCGCGGCTTCTGTCGGGGCATTGAGCTACTCGTTTCCAGCAGCGCGGTTTGGTATCTTCCGTTTCTGCTCGCGCTGTGTGTCATTGTATATCTGACAGCTTCGCGTCAGGCGGCAAACCGCCCCGCTCCACCAGTCGGCTCAGCCAAGCCCAAAAAGCAGATCTCTCTATACGGCTCCACAGCCTCCCAGGCCTTTTGGGGTCTTTTACTGGCCCTTGTGCCGCTGGCTCCCTTCTTTGTCGTCGGAACGCCCTGGTTCTCCATGCGGGGCGCGGTCCCCAGCTTTCTCGGTCTCGGATGTCTGGCAGACGCTGCGCTGACGACCGTCCTCCGTTCCCTCCCGCAGCGAAAAAGGATCGCCGCTGTTCTCAGCGCTGCCTGCGCCTTCGTCTTCTGCTGCGCCGCTGTCGCCGAAATTGCAGACTACAAAGAAACCGCAGAAAATGACTCCGCTATCGTCCGTCTGCTCTGCGAAGAGGATGCGGCGCTGGCTGGAACGGGCGGCAATATCGGCGTGCTCAATCTCAACCCCTCTTATCTGAAGGAGCAAAATTATTTTTATCATGAGCATATTCATGGCGTAACGGAGAGTGCGTGGGCCCTCAAAGGCGCCATGACGGCATATCGAAAGGGCGACACATCCGCCGCATGGACTCCGCTTCCCCTCTCGTCGGACGGCACGGTCTGGCAGGCGTGGAACAGCGGCTCCTCGAGGATCAGTCTCTTTGACCGGCTGTATTACCTGGATTACGAGTCCATGCGTCTCGTTCCGTTGGTTTGCGAGACGGTATCCGAGAACGAGTGGCTGCTTTACCGTGAAGACGGCTCGCTCCTTGCGCGCATCTGGGAAAAAGACAAATGCGGTTATTACAGTCTTCCGTAGCGCGTTTCATTTTCATGGGATCTTGCCGCGGGCCGGCAAGCATGTGTATTTTCTTTCAAAGAATGTAAAAAGCGTGTACCTTTCGAAAAATTAAAAAAGGACGGTCTATTTGATGAAAAAGGATAAAAAGGAATTTCAGGCAGCGGAGATCCTGTGTGTGGGCACGGAACTTTTGCTGGGAGAAATCGTCAATACCAACGCTGCGTACCTCTCCCGGGGCCTGGCTGAATTGGGGATCCCGCTATATCATCAGACTGTGGTCGGTGACAATGCTGACCGCTTGGCGTGCGCCCTCAGGGACGCGCTTTCCCGCGCGGATCTGATTGTGATGACAGGCGGTCTCGGCCCTACCTGCGATGATTTGACAAAGGAGACGGTAGCAGAGGCCTTCGGTCTGCCTCTCGTCTTTCACGCGGAAAGCTTTCATCGAATCGAAAAGCTGCTCGGCAAATCGGCATGTGCTCTGACGGAAAACCAGAAAAAACAGGCTATGGTGCCGGAAGGCGCTGAAATCTTCGAGAACGACTACGGTACCGCGCCAGGCATTGCAGTCGAGGACGGACAAACCGGAGCCGTCGCCGTTCTGCTGCCAGGACCTCCCGGCGAAATGGCGCCGATGTTTGAAAACCAAGTTCGCCCGTTTCTGCTCGCACGATCCGGCAAGCGTCTCGTCAGCCATAATCTGCATCTCATCGGCATTGGGGAGGCAAGAGCGGAGGAGATTCTCCGGACTTTGATGCTTTCCTCGGAAAATCCCACCGTCGCACCCTATGCCAAGGACGGAGAGGTCAGACTCCGAGTCACGGCCATGGCGGAAACCATGGAAAGCTGCGAGGCGCTCTGCGGCAAAAAAATAGAGGAAATCCGGCGCTCGGAGGTAGGACCCTTTATCTATGGCACAGACTGCGGCTCTCTGCAGGCAGCGGTTGTGGACGCGCTGAAGACTGCAGGCAAAACGGTAGCCACAGCGGAATCCTGTACAGGCGGTTATCTATCCAAACGGCTGACAGACATCCCGGGCGCATCATCCGTGTTTGCGGGCAGCGTCGTAGCCTACGAGAACCGCGTAAAGGAAGTGCTGCTCGGCGTCAAGGCGGAAACACTCAAGTCCTTCGGTGCGGTTTCGCCCGAGGTCGCGTCAGAAATGGCTGAAGGGATTCGCGAGCGTCTCGGCGTGGATTTCGGCATCGGTATTACAGGCATCGCAGGCCCCGCCGCAGACAGCGCCGGAGCTGCGGAGAAGCCGGTCGGTTTGGTTTACATCGCCTGTGCGTCTGCATCCGGCACAGAGGTGCGGAAGCTGATGCTGCCTCCCGGACGGCGGTCACCCGAGGACGGTCGGGAACATGTGCGGTATCTAACCACCAACCACGCGCTCGTGCTGCTGCTCGAAGCTCTGCACGGCGACCGGATATCAGACGTCCTTCCAAACTGAAAGACCTATACGTGCCCCTTTCGCCATTCTGCCGCCGCAGAGGCCAAACGCAGTTACCTATATACAGCTACAGCACTACTGATAACTAAGTTACAGACGGAATCGACGGCCCAGCTTTTTAAAGCGGGGCATAACAGCACGAATCCCGTTGTATCGCTCGGTTCCCCCGATAAGAGGAAAATATCACACATTCGGCATTACAGCGGAAACAGATGAAGCTCCGACGGTTCGAAGATTTCCTCCGTCGCACGGAAAGCGCAGCCCCCTTTATTCTGCGCCCTTCTTAAAGCCGGGGATAAAATTCGAGCATTGCACGCCGCGGCCGCGGACAGGCAGGGAAAGCTCATCAGAGGCACTCCGGGAGCAAGACGGTTTCTTCACATGCCGATATCCTGGTAAAGCTTGTCCGGTCCCCGCGGTGTATATCCCCCAAAAAGATACGGGTTGCCGCTGCCTGAAAGCCAAGGGCTACGGCGTGAAAGGATTGACCCAGAAAACGCATTTGCGATAAAGGATGCCGGTCAGACGCACGACGCAGGAAGCAGCCACGTTCATAACATTCCGGTATCCTTGCATTGAACCGGTAAAAACGTACCGTAAACCCATGCCGGTCTCGGGGGATTTTTCCCGCTTTCGACTGTACCTCCACAACCGTAAAAAAGCACTTACGTCCAAAAAGCCTGTGCGAAAGCGCAGGCGGGGAGATTTTCATGAACGTCATATTTTTAATCCTGTTGATTCTGGCAGCGGCGGTGTCCGCTGCGCTCGCCCATGCTGTCGCCGCAGCGGTAACCGGGGGAGAGGCGCCCCTTCGCCGGCGCTTTTTTACCAAAGG
Source organism: Clostridiales bacterium (assembly GCA_019415985.1). Lineage (GTDB taxonomy): Bacteria > Bacillota > Clostridia > Oscillospirales > CAG-272 > CAKTAA01. Next base: position 4,389 of record DXYE01000053.1, on the reverse strand, counting down.
TCTCGTATACCGAATCCTCGTCGCAGAGCTCTTCTGCGCTACCGCAATGGTCATCACCTTCGGCGGTCCTCATGTTTTTGCGCAAGTGACAGCCGGCAAGCTTTTCGTATCCCTGATCTTCGGTCCGGTATGCGCCGTTTTGATGTTGCTACACGCTGCGTACCGGCATTTCGGCTGCCGCGGCTGGAAAAGTGCCGGACTGCTGTTTGCCATGCTGTCGGTACTTTCCGTCTTTACCGAGGTGTTCGTGTGCAATTTCCGTCACTTTGAAAGCATGGACTATGAGGCGTCGGTTCTCGAACCGACCTCTCTGAGCGGACTTGAACGCACAAAGGATGGAAATTACCGGACAACCCTCTCAAGAGCTGAGATAGAATTTGAAAACATCGGAATCCCCGTGGAGAACCTGTATCTCAACGCCCAAGCCTATACGCTGGAGGAAACAGGCTCGGGAGCCGTCATACGGGACGAGGAACCGGCGCTGGACGTTACCATCTCTTATTCGGACGAGGCGAACGCTCTGTACCGTTCGGCGCGTTCCCGGACAATTGCGGCGGATCAGCTCGAATCACATTACATCAAGTGTTCCTTCAGCGGAGATGTAGACCGTCTCAAGCTCAGTTTTTCACTCGACCGCGGAACTTGTCTTTCAATGGAGCCGATCTGCATAAACACGGTCAGACCGTTTGTTTTTCACGGACTGAGATTCAGCGTCCTGCTGATCCTGTCCGCACTGTTTGTCCTCCTGCGTCCGAAAAGCCCGCTGCACGGCATCTCCTTTATCCGCTTCTCGGAGAAGCCGGCTTCCGCCGTTGCGCTGGCAGCAGTCCTGCTTATACAGTGTACTTTTTTCTCGGTTATGGCGTTCAATAATCCCACCTTTACGCGAACAGCGCCCTTTCAGCATCATACACAGTATCAGAAGCTGGCGCGGTGCCTTTTGAAGGGCCAGGTATATCTGGACGAAGAGCCTGCGCCCGCGCTCACGGAAATGGAGAATCCCTACGATACCTATCTCCGCGCGGAGCTAATGGAGCAGTCCGGCCAGAATTTCCGATGGGATCACGCATATTATGACGGTCATTATTATGTATACTTCGGCGTCGTGCCTGTCGTGCTGCTCTATATCCCGTACTATCTGATCACGGGAAGCGATATGCCGAATTTCATCGGCGTCGTCATGTTTACCGTATTTTTTGCAGCCGCTGTGTATGCGCTGATTGCGGCAGTGGTGCGGCGGTGGTTTCATAAAACCTCGCTCGGCTCGTATTTTTTGATCGTATCGTCGGTCACAGCGGCAAGCTACATCGTGTATCTGCTGAAACGGCCGGATTTCTATTCCATTCCCATAGCGGCGGCGCTGGCCTTTACTGCGGCAGGATATGCCCTTTGGATCTCCGCCTCTGGAAAGGGGAGAGATGGAGGCCTGTCCGCCGGGCGTCTTGCCTGCGGTTCGCTGTGCATGGCGCTGGTTGCGGGATGCCGGCCTCAGCTTTTGCTTCTGTCCTTTGGCGCGCTCTTCCTGTTTTGGCCTGATGTGTTCCGCAGGCGTACGCTCTTTTCCAAACGGAGCATCTTACAGACCGCGGCCCTTTGCGCGCCGTACATCATAGTCGCGGCAGGCATCATGTATTATAACTGGGTGCGCTTTGACTCCGTTTTCGATTTCGGCGCCAACTATAACCTGACGACCAACGATATGACCAAGAGAGGCATCGTATGGGACAGAGGGGGCTCGGCGTTCTTCTCGTACTTTTTCCAGCTTCCAAAGCTGATATCCGTCTTCCCGTTTCTGCGGAGCGCGGATCTCGACACAACCTATGTGGGAACGGTAATCTCCGAAACCACCTACGGCGGTCTGCTCGCATGCTATCCGTTTCTGCTGGCGATATTTGCGGTAAACAGGGTCAGGGATCAGCTCCGGAAAAAGGGAATTTGGGGCCTTACACTGATGTGGATCGGCGCCGCGTTTCTGCTCGGCTGGCTGGACGCACAGATGGCAGGCATCCTGCAAAGATATTTCAGCGATTTCGGCTTTGTCATGGCGTTCGGCGCTGCTGTGATCTTCCTCGCGCTGTTGGAAAAGAATGACCAGATCGCCGGCAGGGATACGGTAAACGGACTGCTGCTCTGCGGATGCACAGCGGGATGGGCGTATAGCTTTATGCTGTTCTTTACGGCGGATAACCTTGCCTCAACGACGCCCTCGCTGTATTATACGGTTTGGCAGGCCGTTCAGTTCTGGAATTGAAGCGGCCTGCCAGAGCGCATCCCTCCTCGGAATGTGCAGGTAAAGAACACGGCGCTCCAAAGCAAGCTGTTTTTCTCGAAATAAAGCGGTATTTTCTTCGTCCGCACCCGGATTTCCCGAAGCCTAACAACAGCGTATACATAAAAAATGCTCAGTGTCATTGAAAATAGATTGGATCATCCGCACTTTCTGCGGCAGCAAAACATACATAATGCGTGAATATACGGGAAATAAAACATTCCCACTGTATTGTCCAAAGTGTCAGCAGAAAAATGATAGATGAAAAAGGTATAACGGTTTATTTGTTAGGATATTGATAAGCGATTTCGCTGATATCTTGGTTTTCTAATCATAATTGCTGATAATTGTGTCATTATATACCTGTGCCATTTTAATTTGAAACGGAGGATACGTTATGCGTGAAGAAGAAAAAATTAAAGCAGGGATTCTGTTTAATCCTGCTAACCCTGAACTTAAGGCAATAAAGTTAAAAACACATAAATTAAATTTAGATTATAATAGTACCTATGAGGATGAAAGTGAAAAGCGTGCGGCTATTCTTGCAGAAATAATTGGTGAATTAGGTGAGGGGGGCGTTATACAGGGACCTATCTTCTTTCATTACGGAAAACACACTAAAATTGGAAAAAAGTTTTTCGGAAATTTTAATTTGACGATCCAGGATGATGCAGAGGTCACTATCGGGGATAACTGTGATTTCGGACCAAACGTAACAATTGTAACGCCCGTACACCCCATGCTGCCCGATGAGCGTCGAGAGATGTTGACCGCAGATGGCGAAAAGAAGCATCTCTGCTATGCAAAACCAGTTCACATCGGAAATAATTGCTGGTTAGGCGCATCGGTTACAATCTGCCCCGGTGTGACAATCGGCGACAACTGCGTAATTGGAGCAGGTAGTATTGTGACCAGGGATATTCCGCAGGGAAGCTTTGCTGCGGGCGTTCCATGTAGAATAATTAGAAAACTTACCGAAAAGGACAGTATGAAACATATGCCCGATATATTAGCAGATAACACGGTACTATGTTGTAATAGTGATGACTGTAAATAACAGCCGTGAAACAATAACTATTGATAACAAACATAATATGTCTGTTAGAATCTGGAATCGACCTAAAGTAAGCCTTCTAAGCAAAAACAGTAAGATCTGCTTCTATTGAGGAGCGGAGCATAAATGCGCAGCTCCGCCCAACTGTTTATAAAAAACGCGGCTTTGACCGCGAAAAAATACAACCCGGGGGCCGCAATATACGGCCCCCGGGTGATATATGGGCGAAGAGAAGCGCCCTCAGGCTTCATCGCTCAAATATTTCGCCAGATTAATCACATTCACGCCCCGAGTCGCCGCATAACGCGTCGTATAGGCGGTGCCGCCCCTCCTGTTCGTCTGATAGGCGACGCACAAATCACTGTTGTCTATCATATAGCGGTTTCGCGTCTGCATCGGATACGAATCACCGGGCTGAAAGGTTTCAATTTGTCTGTCGGCACGGTCGCGGATCATTTTATATATACGTACATCATCCGCCCGCCAGCCTCTTGTCTGCCAACTGCAAGGGATAGCCAGGTGCAGCTCTATTTGAGAATGCGTCTGCCTCAGTCTCAGAACCATAATAGCCGCCATGGTATCAAAGCCCAGGGCTCCGCCGGTTATGAATCTCTGATATCCCTGATAGATCAAGGCCTCTATCTGCTGTTCAAGCAGCAGACGCAGCTTTTCCTGAATCGTCACGGGAATATTTCGGTGTCCGGTAAAACAAACACTGTTTAACTTCATCATGATTCTGAATCCTTTATCATTAAATAGCTATTGTCAAAGCAAGCAGTACAAAACGAAAAACACTCGTTGGAAAATGACTTTGCCTGCTGCCTTCCGCCCCTTTTTGCCTTTGCTGTGCAATAACTTTTTTTCCGTTGTGGATGAGGACAAAGCTACCGCGGCCGGTTCGGCAAGCACAGGCGCATCGTTTCCGTATACAGTCTTCAGCCGGGGAAAGGGCCCGGGACGTTTTCGTCGGATTCTTTTCCGAAGGGTGATATACAGCAAGGGAAGCCTCCGCTCCAAAAGCATAGCAAAATTTGGGTTTTAAAATCGCGTTTTAACTACATATTAT
>DXYE01000052.1 GCA_019415985.1 Clostridiales bacterium | reverse complement strand
TATAACCAATGAACGAACTTGTATGGCTTATTGTCGGTCTTTTGATCGGCGGGTGCATCGGCGTAGGAGTGCATTGCTGTTTTCTCATTAACCGCATGGGCTACTACGAACAGGAAATCCGCAGACTCAAGGATGAGTTGAGAAGCAAAGACAGAAAACAAATCCGAACCGAATGATTTAATACGGTATCCGAGATTCTGGTTCCAAGCATCTGGTGGATGATCATCAGTCTGGCCGCCTGCTCATCCAATTTTACCAGGGCCGCATTGAGCCGCTTAAGTTCTCCGTCAGAATAGGCTTTAAACTCAGCTTTTGGTGTTGGTGGGATATCTCTTGTGAGGAATAAGGATTCCAGGTTTGGATATTCACATACCTTTCCAATGCTGTCCAGGAGGGCACGGAGGCGGTTCAGATCTGCATGGAAATGCTTCGTTTCTGTAGCTTCCGTTTTCAGATAGACCAGATAATCTTCCAGCACTTCCCGATCAATCTCGCTGCAGGATTTTACTTCCGGATAACTGTCATTCAGATATGCGGAGAAGCGCCGGACAGCAGTCAGCTCCTTTTGTACACAGGCGATAGCCTCCGTTTGTAGGTTGAGGTAAATCCCCTTTTTCACTTCCTCCCGAATCTCTGGTTGGAGTATCTTCGTGAATACGAGGGTTTTGCATGATTTGATCGGATTAAAGCGTATCGGAATGTCCAGTTTCTCCAGTTTCCACACATCTTTTTCCTGTTCCGGACGGTTGTCCTCCGGTTCCAGGAATTCCAGCACTTTTTCCAGATAGGATATAGCCCGTGCTTTGAAAGTATACTCTGAGCCATATGCCTGGACACCATGCTCCATCAATGGGATTCCCTCCTGAAGCATCCAGCCCTTGAACTGTCGTATCCATGTTTCAGGCTTTTTATCCCGCAGGCTTTTTGTCCGTCTGCCATAGGTTTGCAGAAACCGGCACAATTTATTGAAATCCTGACGGTCACTATATACCCTAGCCATAGACCTTTTTCCCTTTGGTTTTAGAAAGCCGGTCAGCCAAACGCAGGAGCAGTTCTTCCACCTTAGGATTGTCATAGGTTCCGGCATTGATGCGGGAAACAATCTCTGCAATCAGCTCCTTGCTGTGCAGGCGCAGCTCATCTCTTTGAATCGTCTGCTTTTCATAAATGCAGAGCAGATCCTGCTCAAAGATAGTTAAGGCTATGGTTTATGCGCCACGTTTCCGATGGGATATCTTAATAGGACGCTTGATGATGCTTGCGAACGAAGCAGATTACCGCAGCAGCGATTCCGGCCAGAGCAACGATACCGGCTGATACCGGAACGATAAATCTTGCCATAGAACTTCCTCCTTTTTGACTTTCCATCATACCTGTGGTTCATTTGACGTTTTTATTATAAAGGCCCTGTGTTTTTGAATTGATTACGAATTGTTTGCAAATGATTAAATCGTATTTTTACCTGACTCAAGAAACGCACGGCTCATTTATCGCTAACCGGCCCTATCCTTATTTCAATCCTTTTACCAATGGGATGAGGCAGAGCAGAAGGACAATGCCGACGATTCCTACCAGAATGCCTGGAATCATTATGTTCCAAACCATAACCATGCACATGCCAATGCCGAGTGCCAGAGCACCGACCACTCCAAGCAGTACAGACCCGACAGCCTTGCCGCTCAGATGGATCGCGGGCTTTCCTTCCATCTTACGGCGGGCAAGTAGCATCACCAGCAGTACGACAGCGCCAATCACAGCGATCACAACGCCCTGCGTGAAAGCGCCCCATTCCGGAAGCAGGCACATACACATGCCAATGGCGAACAGGATGCCGCCAACGGTTCCCAGAATCATGGATACGAAATTTTTCTTTTGCATAACAGACAGCCTCCATATCTTTGTTGTCTCTATTGTAAAACCGGCTTGTTTTTAAAATGATTGCGAATTGTTTAGGAAATATGAAAACGAAAAAAGTTCCTAAATGCTATATTATTCTTCAATCCGTTTATTCGGTCTGCTGTGCAAAGATTTGAAGCTCCGAAACAATCGCCCCCATCAGCTGATCGGCTTTTTCCTTCTCGCTTTCCCCACATCGAAACAGACTTGAAATGGTGGTTTCTCCCCGGAAGGAGGAAACGGCGATCTGGAAACAAGGCGCTTTATTCAGCCCGCTGTATCCTACTAAATTGAAAGTCCTGAGCAAAAATAAAACGGTGATTTTAATAAGTGCTTACCATGATGTTGCACAAAATCATGAAAAACAGAAAAAAATCGGAGGTTTGTACAGGCTGGTGGATATAAAAAGCTAGAATGGGTTATTATCGGTTGCATCTCTTCCCCAATTTCCATCGCTGGTGTAGGAAATTCAGAACACAATATGAGGCATTTAAAAAAGGAGAAAATGGGCACTGGAAGAGGAGAGCATGGAGCGGTAGACAGATGCTTCAAATAAATATATTAGTTAAATATATTATTTCTTTTTATAATTTCTGTGTATGTAAATGACTGAATAAATCAATGCAAAATGAAATAGTTTAAAGCGGAAATTACAAAAATATAAAGAGTACATAAGTGCCTATTTGCCAAATGGCAAATTGTTTAAGATCCCAGTGCCGATACATTGCCAGCAGAAGAGGTCCGATTGCTTTGAAGCAATCGGACCTCTTCTGTCTCATTAGTATAAACATTTTACGACTATCTTTGCGCATGAGGGCGTTTTTGAATTCGTTTACCCGCATAGACAGCAATCTATTTGATTTTAAACATCCTGTCTTTACTGACGCGGACATTGTACTACCATATTTCCACTCAAAAATTCAAATCACTTAATAAACATTGCGTCGCCAAACGAGAAAAAGCGGTAGCGTTCCCGGATGGCCTCCTCATAAGCGTGAAGCACATTCTCCCTTGAGGCGAATGCAGATACGAGCATTAGAAGCGTACTTTCCGGAAGATGAAAGTTGGTGACCAGCGCGTCTACGATTTTAAATCGGTATCCGGGATAAATAAAAATGGATGTATCGCCTGTGTAAGGGTGGAGAAGGCCCTGTGAATCCGCGCAGCTTTCCAGTGTGCGGACAGAGGTAGTTCCCACAGCAATGATTCTGCCGCCAGCCTGCCGCACGGCGTTGATTTCCTGTGCACTCTTTTCTGTAACGCTGATGTATTCCGCGTGCATATGATGATCTTCGATCCGTTCAACCTTGACCGGCCGAAAAGTGCCCAAGCCGACATGCAGCATAACTGGGATAATATGGACTCCCTTCAGGCGCAGCATTTCCAGCAGCTCGTCTGTAAAATGCAGACCTGCTGTCGGTGCCGCGGCTGAGCCTTCTGTTTTTGCATATACGGTTTGATAACGGCTGTTATCCCGCAGTTTTTCTTTTATATATGGCGGCAAGGGCATTTGACCAATCTGGTCCAGTACCTCAAAAAGATTTGAATATTTTGACCGATCATAACCGAAGCTTGCAATGCGGTTTCCGTCCTCGGCTTTTTCTATGATTTCGGCTCTCAGAATACCGCCGAAGCAGATCTGTGCACCGGGTTTGAGCCGGCGTCCCGGACGCACGAGCACTTCCCAAATGTCTGTTTCCCTCTGACGCAGAAGAACGAATTCGACATCGGCCCCCTCCGCTTCACCGTGCTGTATTTTCTTTCCGTACAGACGTGCGGGAATCACCTTGGATTCGTTGATCACCAGCGCGTCGCCCGGATGGATTTGACTCAGAATATCTTTGAAATGCAAATGGCTTATGGAGCCGGTCTTCCTTTCCAGAACCAGAAGTCGCGATGAATCACGCTTTTCAAGCGGCGTCTGTGCAATGAGCTCCTTAGGAAGGTCATAAAAAAACTCCTTTGTATAAATGGGTCGATCTGTTTGTTCCATCTTGGACATCCCTTCGAAGTAGTTTCTAAAATGCGGCTGATCTCCGGCCGATTTTGCGTAAATTATAGCACAAAGTATCGCAAATAAAAAGAGAAAGATTGTTAAAAAAACAGTTTATAAAACATTGATCCGAAAATTGAAAATTAAGCGAGGGAATTCTGCCGTTTAAATTGTTAAATATTGGAGAAACACTGAATTTTACTTGACAAAATTCTGGAATAGAGGTAAAAGATCTCATGTATATTTATATATTATCAGCACGGAAGAAATACAATGTCGGGGGACCTTTGGAAGAAGAATGAAATGGGAATGATTTCCGAGTTCTCATGATAGCAGATGGGGGCAGTGTATATAAAATGTGAGTACACACAAGCGTACTCTTGTGCGCTGTACTATTGATCCATGACTAAGGGCAAATTATGAAGATTTCCGAAAAACTGATCCATATTTTTCACGATTATCTTCCGAAAGTGAAGGCATGGATTTTTACGAGATAGAAATCGCTACGGTTGGCATCATAGGGGATATACAGCGCGAAAATGCGATTTTTATTTTACCATTGAATAAATGAATAAAAGGGCCGGCGCTTTCTGGAACTGTCGCTGAAAATATACGGGGTTCCGCGGGAAAAGCGCCGTGAGGTGATTGAACAGGTCTTGAAGATTCCCATGACAGATATCGCACGGCCGATCGTAGCTGAAACGGCCGAAAAGGCGGGGCAGGGTTTAACCTCGGGATATGAGGAGAATTTGGGTAAGTTACACCCCTTTGTGTTAGGCGGGGAGAACCGCGTTTGGCGGGCCGGCCTATTGATGTTGAGAATATAAGGGACGAATAAATATCGGAACGTTTCTCTGCTTTTGATAATCGGCCAAGGTTTTCATATTTATAGGTATATTATTTACGGATGGGCGGAGGTATATCGGTAGACCGCCGTCCAACCGGATAATATAAAAAAAGTGGTAAAGGAGAAAATACTGTATGAAGCATACCTTTAAGCGTACATTGGCCTTTCTATTGACCATGTGTATGCTCATCGGCTTGATGCCGGCAGGAGTGTTCGCGGCCGGTTCGGATCAGCGTACCATTCAATTTGTCGACAGTGAGACGAGTTATTTGTATGGTTCGGAAACCGTGAGCGCTACCGGCAGCGGCTGGATAAGTGGTTTTACCGCGCCAGCGGCGCCGGATAAAAACGGATTTGTTTTCGGTGGATGGCAGTATGTATCGGGCGGCAAAGCCGGAGACGGCTTGGGGTCCGAATACGACTCTTTGACGGCAGGCCAGAATTATGCTCTGCCAGGTGCAGCGGGTGCAACGGTGTATCAAGCTGTCTGGACGTCAGAGACACCGGATGAGTATGGCATTACCTGGACGGGTGGAGCAAATTGCAGCTTTACGTCCGGAACGGCTGTTGTCAATTCTTTGGCAGGCGTGTTGCTGTCCTTTGAAATTACGGCGGACGAAGGCTACGCGGTGACTGGTGTGTCTGTGACGGGTACGAGCGGGCAAACACTTGCGGCGCTTGAGTCCGTAACGCAGAACAGCGACGGAAAATATGTGTACCGTTACAGCTTTACCATGCCGGCAGAGGCTGTTGAAGTGACAGTAACAACGGCAGCTATTGCACTTGATTGGTTCATGGTACGGTTTGAGGACACGGAGGGCGCGCTATACAATCTGGCTTTCCTCAACAAAGCCGGAAATGTGAAGATGCCTGCGGGTCCGTCAAAAGCCGGCGCCTCCTTTGCAGGTTGGCAGATTGACGGCATGGGAACGGTGTATGCGGCCGAAACCGACGTTCCGGTTTCCGGATCTGTGACCTTTAAGCCGAGCTATACGGCCGATGTGTATGATATTACATATGACGAGGCCGGTGGAACAGCTGTGGCGGATGCGACGGCCGGTTATGGCGAAAAGATTACGCTGGCGGACGCTCCTGAAAAGGAAGGCTTTGCTTTCCTTGGCTGGCGTGAGCTGGCAACAGGTCTCGTTTATAGTGCACAGGCGACATACGAGGTGACGGCTGCCGCGTCGTTTGCGGCCGTATGGCTTGCAACGCCGAGCACTTTTGTGGTCAGATTTGTGGACGAGAACGGTCTGCTTTATGATTTTCAGACGGTTTCTGCAGATAATATGGGACACGGCGAGGTAACAACGCCTTCTGCTCCAATCAAAGCCGGCTATGCCTTTGAGGGCTGGGAACGGACAGGTACCGTTGTAGCTGCAAATGAGCAGGACATCATTTCAGACCACACGACTTACGTTGCAAAATGGACGGAGATACCGACTCCGGACTATTCTGTCAGCGTAACACCCGGCGCAAATACAACGGTAAATATTTCGTCAGGTCTGACGAAGGCCGGCTCAATCGTGACGGTTGACGTCACGATTGATAAGGATTATCAGCTTGATTATATAACGGTGAACGGTGCTGAGGCCGCTGTGCCTGCTGCGCTGGTTTCCGTGACGCAAAACGCTGCGGAACAGTATGTTTACCGTTATACCTTTGCGATGCCTACAGAAAACGTCACAGTAGAGACGGCTGCGTCGCCTGTGGACGAGGAAGCCTATACTGTGAAGTTCATAGATATGGACGGCACACTGTATGACATCCTGTTTGCAGTGGGAAGTACAGATGTGGTTCTTCCGACGGCTCCCGCCAAAGCAGGTATGACGTTTACCGGCTGGACAATGTCGGGCGGTGGCTTCTATGCAGTTCCGAACACCGTTACTGTGACAGGAACAGCTGTGTTTGTTGCATCGTTCATACCGGATGAATATTCCTTCAGCTACAATTCGGACGGCGGCAGCACTACGCCGGCGGTCGACAAGGCTGCGTATGGCGATGTGGTTACACTTCCAGCGGCCGTTTCTAAAGAAGGTTATCATTTTGTGGGGTGGCAGGACGACGCGACATCGCTTGTTTATGCGGGCGGCGCGAAAATCTCTGCCACCGGAAACGCCTCTTTTACGGCTGTTTGGGCAGCTGTGGAAGGCGCTGTCTACACTGTAAAATATATCGATGAGACCGGATTCATATATGAATATGCCGAGGCAACGGCTGACCCCGTTACAGGGGAAGCCTCTATTTTGACATATTCCGCACCGCTGAGGGACGGCTATACCTTTAAAGGTTGGAATAATGAAGCGGCCGGTGTGCAGATTGGTGCACAGGCCATGACGTCCATCAAAGGCAACACGGTCTTTACGGCTGTTTGGGAAGCACTTCCGAAGGCATCCCACTCGATTACGGCAGACGCGGATGCCAACACGGAAATCAACGCTGCTGTGAACGCTGAGGTCGGCGCGTCCGTATCCTTTACGGTGAAGGTTAAAAACGGCTTTGCGTTAGACTATGTGCTGGTAAAAGGCGCTGCCCTTGCGGTAAACACGGCATTAGCGTCGGTTGTACAGTTGGAGGACGGTTGGGTTTATACCTACAATTTCGTGATGCCCGACGAGAATGTCACCATCACGGCAGTGGCTTCTGCGGTAGCAGAGGAAGAGTACCTAGTAAAATTCGTGGATGAGGATGGCACGCTATACAATGTAATGCTGGCTTCCGGTACGACTACAGTGACCATGCCCGGTGTACCTGAGAAAGCGGGATATAATTTCCGCGGCTGGTCGCTCGGCGGCGCTACATATTTGCCGGGAACAGAAGTGGGCGTAACAGGTGAAACCGTCTTTACGGCTTCGTTTGACGCGATCCCATATACAGTTTCGTATGATCCTGATGCCGGAGTTGCTGCTCCTGCGCCTGTTCGCGCAACATACGGACAGGAAATTACGCTGGCGGCTGCTGTAAGCCAAGATGGCTTCCGGTTTATGGGCTGGCGGGATAATAAGACATCGCTTGTTTATACAGCCAATGCAACCTATACGGTTACAGGACAAACGAGCTTTACGGCTGTGTGGGAAGCAATTGCTCCCCAGACATATCTGGTGAAGTTTGTGGATACGTCCGGTGTCCTGTATGATTATCGCACGGTTGCAGAAAATACGAACATCCTGACTGCGGCAGCTCCGACAGCGCCTGCCGGTTTCACCTTCGGCGGCTGGTCTGACGGGAATGATACAGTCGGTGCAGGCATGCTGTATCAGGTGACCGGCGACGTAACCTTTACAGCAATTTGGACGGCTTCTTCATATACTGTCAGCTTTGATGCAAACGGCGGTACACCTACGCCGGCTTCACTGTTGGCCGGTTATAACGCAAGTGTTGTATTGCCGACAGCTCCGGCAAGAGACGGACATGACTTCATCGGCTGGCGTGATACGCGCACATCTCTTGTATATAACGCGGGCGCAAGTTACACGGTGACACAATCCGTTGAAATGCAGGCGGTGTGGAGTGAAATTGCGGCGGCTGAGTATGTTGTGAAATTCAGCGATCCGGATGGCTATCTGTATGATTATATGACGGCGGAGGACGGCTCAACAATTAATGCGCCGGCGGCTCCTGTGAAAACAGGTTACACCTTCGGAGGCTGGATTCTAGGAACCAGCACGGTTGCGGCAAACGGTGAAATCACAGTGACCGGAAATGCGGTGTACGAGGCGGTTTGGAATCCTACGGTTCATGCGATTTCGTATGATCCGGCAGGCGGAACGCCGACGCCGGCAGCTCCGGGGATGATCAATTACGGCGAAACGATCGTCCTGAGCACGGAGACAATCACAAAAGAAGGATTTATCTTCGTGGGCTGGAAGGATTCGATGACCGGATTCGTGTACAGCGCAGGCTCAAATTATATTGTAACACAGGCGACAACATTTGTTGCGGTTTGGGAAGAAGAAACCCCCGTTGTCTACTCGGTTAAGTTTGTAGATGAGAGTGGCGTGATGTATGATTTCCAGACGGCAATCGAGGGGGATGGCGTCACGGCGCCCAAGGCTCCCATAAAGGAAGGCTATACCTTTAAATACTGGTCTGATGGTGTAAATACAGTAAATGCTTCCTCAACAACGCCCGCTGTTAACGCGGATACGGTTTATACCGCAGTTTGGGAGGCGAGCAGGGTTTATTTGAGCATTGACCAGAAAAATGCTGAAGTCAGCATTGACGACGGTTACCGTACAGCAGGTGAAACGGTTATCTTTAGTGTGACTGAGGATCCTGGTTATGTGGTGACCAGCGTAAACGTACGCTACAACAACGGCGTCGGCACGGTCAGCATTCCGCTGACGGCCAACGATGCGGGCGAATATACCTTTATAATGCCCGGGGCGGACGCATGGATTTATGTCGTGGCGGAACAGCGGGAATTCAATATCACCGACGGTTCGTCCATTTACGCCCCTGTCACGCTGACCAATCCCGGTTCGGCGGTGGCGGAGATGAAAGCCTCTGTCGATGATACGGTAACCTTTACTGTCAAAGCAAAGGATAATTATGCGCTCAAGAGCGTATATGTTGAGACGGACAGCGGAGAGTACATCCCTGTAACGTTTATCAGCGCAGAGGAAGACGGAACGCATAATTACGCGTTTACGATGCCGGCAGCTAACGTAACGATTAAGACGACTGCTGTTGAGAACGAGTATACTGTCATGCTTCTGGATTGGAACAACGCGGTCATTGACATTCTGACAGTGACATACAACCAGACGGTGGATCTCGACGCTTACGCGGCAGCGCGTCAAAGAGTCGGCTATGATTTCAGCCGCTGGGTTATCAACAACACGACGAGCGAGTTCATCAGCAAGGTCACACCTGTGACGGGCAATCTCGTGCTTTATGCGGAATATACAGCACATGCGCACAGTATCAGCAAGGGGGCAGACAGCTCCGATGCTGTGAAGTCCATGCTGGTTGTCACGGAAAACAACACCGGTGCGACGAACAACGGCGATCTGATGAATCCGCAGGTGCCTTTTATTGAAAGCTGTACAGACGCCAATGTTACCATTACGGTAACCCCCGAGGAGCGTTACGTTATTACAGGCGTGGCGGTCAGAGGTGCAGATGGCAGTATGACGGCAATTGCTCTGACTTTGAAGAGTTATGATCCTGAAACGGGCGCCTGCAGCTATACGTTCAGAATGCCTGCAGAGGATGTGGAGATTGTAGCGTATACGGAAGCCATTCCCTATACGGTAACGGTGATGGAAACGCCGGAAGAGGGCGGAACCTATACCATAAACGGCTTTGTGACCGATAATCTTAAAGTGGCTCAGGGTGACGAAGTCGTCATAGCTGTCACACCGGCAGCAGGCTATAAGATCACAAGCGTTCTGGCGACCTATACGCCGAATTCCGGCGGAATGGCTTACCTGGTAGAGGAAAGAAACGTTGCGTACGATGCGCCGACAACCTTCAGCTTTACCATGACCGGATATGATGTGAACGTAGCGATCACCTATGAGAAGATCGATTACAGCATTGATGTTGCGACGAGCAACGCGGCATCGGCGAGTGAAGGTAAGGTAGAGACGCAGAACGGTCTTTATGAAGCACAGGTCGGCGATCTCGTCACATTGGTTGTCACACCGGAAGCCGGGTATCATCTGGATACCTTGACAGTGACATATGCATACAACGGCGGTACGGAATCCTTGACGCTGACCAAGATTGCAGAAAATACATATACCTTTGTAATGCCTGCAATCGATGTCACTGTGACTGCGACCTTTGCGCTTGATACCTATAAAGTAACGGCGGATACTGAAATCGAGGGCGGCCTTGTGACCATTGCCGGACATAAGGATTCTATTGTCTGGTTTGATTACAAGGATACGGTGGAATTCACAGCGGCGCCCGAGGCTGGATATTACATCAGCCGCGTAGCGTATGAATACAACGGCAGTATCGTTGAACTGTACGCAGGCACGCAGGCGGATATCACGGCACAGATATACAGCTTTGAAATGCCGCATTACGATGTGAAGCTGATTGTTGAGTTTGCCAAGGTTGACTACAATATTGATGTAACTGCAAGCAATACGGCATCCGACGGCACCGGAAAGGTCGAAACCGAAAGCGGCAATTACACTGCGCAGCTCGGTGATATCGTGACCCTTGTTGTCACACCGGAGGAAGGCTATCATCTCGCATCTTTGACAGTTACACGCAACGGCGCCCAGGAATCCCTCGTGCTCACAAAGGTGGAGGACAATAAGTTCACCTTTACGATGCCGGCGGAGGATGTGGTTGTGACCGCGACATTTGCCGAAATTGTTTACAAAGTTACCGCTGACACGGAAATTGAAGGCGGTAAGGTGACAATTGCCGGTCATACGAACAGTATCGTTGAGTTCGCGTATAAAGATACAGTAGAATTTACAGCAGCGCCCGAGGCTGGATATTATATCAGCCGCGTAGCGTATGAATACAACGGCAATACCGTTGAACTGTACGCAGGCACGCAGGCTGACATCACGGCACAGACGTACAGCTTTGAAATGCCGCATTACGACGTGAAGCTGATCGTTGAATTTGCTAAAGTGGATTACACCATTGATGTCACAACAAGCAACACAGCGACGGTCGGTCAGGGTTCTGTAGCGGCATCAAAGGATATCGCCAATGCCGGCAATCAGATTACCCTGACGGTAACGCCGGAATATGGCTATAACCTGAAGTCGCTTGTTGTCACCTATATTGCCGGCGGAGAAACCCTCGTCGTACCGGTTATGGTGACCACAGAGAACGTATTCGTGTTCACAATGCCGGCTGCGGACGTCACAGTTACAGCGTCTTTTGTAAAGGATCAGTATACAGTGCTGTTCCGCGATTACAACGGTGTACTGCTGGATACGCAGACCGTCAATTATCGTGAAAATCCGAGCTTGGACGTTATGGTGCCGACCCGTGATGGTTACGTGTTTACCGGTTGGACCTCCGCGGATGTCGAAACTGCGGTCACAGCGCCCAGCACAACGGAGACGGATTTTGTCATTATCAGAAATACGGTAATCACGGCCAACTATGTGACCGCTGAATACGGCATTTCCTATAATACTCCTGAGAATGGCGGCGTTACAGGACCTGCGGCGGCTAACTTCATGGAGAATGTGACCTTTACGGTAACGCCGGAAACAGGATATCAGATTAACAAAGTAACGGCGACATACATGGATGCAAACGGTGAAAAGCAGACAATCACCTTTACATCTGTACCAGCAGATCTCACAATAGGCGGAGATTACAGCTTTGTGATGCCGGCCGGTGATGTAGAGATCAACGTTTCCTTCAAGACAATTGAATACACGGTAACGCTGGATATTGAAGGCAAAGGAACGGGTACGCTGAACGGAGATTACACGGAGATCGCAAATGCATTTTACAAGGATTCGGTAAGCGTAACGCTTAAGGCCGCTCAGGGCTACGAGCTGGAAAGCGTAACCGTAAACGGTGCGGAGACGGTATATGAGACAACGGTGGACGGTGATACGTATACCTTTACAATGCCGGCTGAAGATGTAACTGTAAATGTGGTATTCGTCAAGACCGCATATCAGGTGATCGTTGATGAGGCTATTGTAAACGGAAGTGTGACCGCCGATAAGGACAGTGCGAATATTGAGGATAACATCACGCTGACCGTAACACCAGATGAAGGCTATAATCTGGCCAACATCAATGTGGTTACAGCAGGCGGTGAATATATTCCGCTGTCCGTTGACAGTACAGGAAAATATTTCTTTACAATGCCGGCGGAAGACGTCACAGTCCATGCGACATTTGCTAAGAACATTTACACCGTCACATTTGTGGATTATAACGGCAAGATTCTAAAAATTGAAGGCGTTGCTTTCCAGGAAGCAGCTACAGCGCCGGCTGATCCATACCGTAAGGGTTATACCTTTGACGGTTGGGATGTAGCGTTCGATACCGTTACAGATAATCTGACGGTGACAGCGACTTATAAAATTATCAACAGTGAAATCACATCGTCAGTCGTTTCTCCGACGGAGAACAGCAATGGCGTTATCGGTATAACACCGGAAGGCTCTGCAGATTACGGTGAAACAGTGACGGTTGTACTGACACCTGACGAGGGATACCGTTTCAAATCGATTTCCCTTAAGTGTGCGGATGGAGCTTACATTTCAGCGTCCTTTGTATCCGAGACGACAGATCATGTGGCGACCTTTACTTTCACCATGCCTGACTGTGCAGTGGAGGTTATCGCGGAATTCACAGAGCATTCCGCTTCGAATTATACAGATGTTCGTACAGACGACTGGTATTACGAAGAAGCCATTCAGTTTGCAAGCGATCTCGGTTACTTCAAGGGCATTGACGAGAACATTTTTGCACCGCATATGAAGATGACGCGGGCGATGTTTGTGACGCTTTTCGGAAGAATCGCAGGCATTGATCCGTCGCAGTATACAGACGCGCCTGCTTACACGGATGTGGAAGAGGGTACGTGGTATACAGCATATATCCAGTGGGCAACCGAAGAGGGCATCGTGCTTGGTTACGGTGACGGAACCTTTGGACCTGAGGATGTCATCACACGTGAGCAAATGGCACTGCTGATGTATAAGTTTATCAAGTGGGCCGGATATGACGTTGAACCGCAGAACAGCAATTGGATGAGCCGTTACACGGATACCGGCGACATCAGTGAATGGGCTAAAGACGCGGTTGAATGGTCTGTCGGCATCGGCCTGATGAAGGGTACATCTGAAACGACCATTGCGCCGAAGGATGCGGCAAGCAGAGCGGAAGTCGCACAGCTTATCAAAAACTTCTGCGATAAGGTGATTTATCGGTAAGCAAGTTGTCCGGAAAACATATAACGGAAAATAAAAAACGGTAATCACAGACAAACAGGGCAGGGCAAGCTTAAAAAGCTTCCCCTGCCTTTTTATTTGAACTTAAAATACATAACTTAAACGAAAGCTGCGAAAGGAATTGACAATTTAGCGGGAATATGGTAAGATTAACAATAGGTAGATGATGTATCTGGAGATGTATTAAGTCCCATTTTATTATCGATTGACCGCTTGCCAATAATAATCCGGCATTAAATTTTGGACACAGAAGAGCTGTTTGGGGAGTCTGTAGAGGGACCGCAGGCGAAAGAGTGGATTTATAGTAAGCTGCCCGAGAATTGGCATAGGACAAAGAGATTATGGTGCACATACTATGTAGCTAAAACGGGATGCGGGTTGACTTATAAAGATGTTTCCGTCGTGTATATACAAAGGGCATTAGACATTATAGAAAATAATTTTACATGGCTGTGCTTATTTTATGTTTTTAGGCGTTTTCATGCAGCTTGGATTCTTTTCACCTTTTCAACCTATGAGAATTGGTATTCAAAATGTTGTAGAAACTTTCTGTGCTTTGGTTAAGCAAATGACGGAATTTTAGATGAAGCATGGGATTATCTTTATAAATATTAAAGACGATACTGGTAAAATAATTTTGTCTAATATCTTGATAACATCATATCTTCCACAAGAAAAGACCGGAAAACCGAGCAAATGGGTAACATTTTATACTTTGTTGGCAGAGAAGTGCAGAACAGAATAAGCGTATAACGTTTTTATTCAAGCGTTGTTCTATTGCGTAATAAATCAAACAAAAGAAGCATGACTTTATCGTTTGTTTGTGGAGGCAGTTGTATAGAACTGTCACAGATCATATATCATTTAAATATAAATTAAAATGACAAAAGGATAGAGGCGCATTTTTCATGAGTCGGATGCAGTTCAAGGTAGGCCGCAAGCCGTAATTATGTATCCAAAAGGGGAAAATGCCGAAAGCGCAAACAAGCGGCGTTTGTGCTTGGGGTGCAGCTGAAGAAGCTGTACACTGTCATCGTTGATGGAGAGCTATCTAAATTATATTCAAAACAAAAGGTGTTTTGGAATATAATTTCTATGTGTCGATGCGGACAAAATTCGAGTTTGATGCATAGTATACTTACAGGACCATTGTCCTGAGAGTATATACAAGGTAGCTGGTCTGAGAACCGGCTTTCTTTTTGCCATTTTTCAGAGAAAGAAGGGAATGTATATTATGAAACAGCAGAATCCTATCTTTGAAGGAGCGGCGGTGGCTATAGTCACACCCTTTCGTGATGGCAGCGTCGATTACGAGGCGTTGAAAAGGTTGATTGAATGGCAAATTCATTCACACACGGACGCTATTGTTATTTGTGGGACCACGGGCGAATCTTCTACTCTTACAGACGATGAACATAGAGATGTCATACGGTTTGCAGTACAAACGGCGGGAGGCAGAATTCCGGTTATTGCAGGAACCGGCAGCAATGACACGGCTTATGCGATTGAACTGTCAAAGGATGCCTACGAAGCCGGCGCAGATGCATTGCTGCTTGTAACACCTTATTACAATAAGACAACGCAGAAAGGTCTGATAGCACATTTTACAGCAATCGCAGATGCTGTGAAACTGCCTTCAATCCTTTATAATGTACCATCGAGAACCGGTGTGGGCATTGCGGTTTCTACATATCGTGAATTAGCCGAGCATCCGGGTATCGTAGCTGTAAAAGAGGCGGGAGGCAATATCAGCGCTATCGCAGAGTTAATGGCAACCTGCGGTGACCTGCTGGATGTATACAGCGGAAACGACGATCAGATTGTACCGATTCTTTCACTTGGCGGAAAGGGCGTTATATCCGTACTATCGAATATAATGCCGGAAGAGACGCACAATATCTGCGAATGGTACAAGATGGGACGCGTACAGGAGAGCGCTGCGTTGCAGTTATCTCTGCTGGATTTGATTCATCAGTTGTTCTGTGAGGTAAATCCGATCCCTGTGAAAGAGGCGCTGTGCATGATGGGGATGTGTTCAGGAGAGCTGCGGCTCCCATTGTGCCGGATTGAGGAGGAAAACAGGGAGCGTTTGCAATCGGCCATGAAAAAACATGGATTGCTGTAACGAAATGTTGGAAATTTTTAAATAGGATAGAGCAGGTTTAACTTATGTGTCGTGTATGTTAAAGAATACTGTGTGGTTGAGATGCAAAAGGATAAATTAGCAGGAGCGGATATGTTGAAACATATCCGCTCCTGCCGTACAAAACATATAAAGCTCTTTCCTGCTGCAGGCCCTGTCAAGCGCGAATATCTCTTTCAATCTGTTTGATAGAAAAATACAAACCGCAAAACAGAATGAATAACGGCGCAAGAACTCATTGCCAAAATTCAACAGACATTGAACTTCGTTGTTACACTCACAGTGGTCAGATATAAATGATATATTGACTTTTTCGTCCGAGGTGTGTAACCGTCGGTCCAATGTCCGTCTTCAGCACACCATTCACCGTTTAATTCATCATCGGTATCTCCTGCCGGTACGCTTTATAATTCGGCTATTTTAATTATCTCCTTATGTCTTAAATATTTAATTTGCAGTGTAAGGGATTCCTCCGTTATTCCCCGGTCTGATTGTCTGCAATAATTTTAGCGGATATTTCTGCAGGCGTTTCCTCATACCGCTCAAAATAGAAGGTGTAGGAAGCACGGCCTTGGGCGGTCGCACGGAGCGCAACGGCATAGTCTGCCATTTCCGCAAACGGGACTTCGGCTTCGACCATTTGTTCCCCTTTTTTATCTGTCGGAGTCATGCCCAGCACGCGTCCGCGTCTTTTGCTGATGCCGCCAATGATATCTCCAACCTGAGAGTCCGGTACCCATACCGTCAGCTTACCGACAGGCTCAAGTATCACCGGCTGCGCTTTTTTCAGGCCCTCTTTATATGCAATGCTTGCCGCCATTTTAAAGGCCAGCTCGGAGGAATCGACGGGGTGATAGGAGCCGTCATAAAGATTGGCCTTCAGGTTGACTACGGGAAAACCGGCTAGAACACCCTTTTGCATGGCTTCCTGCAGCCCCTTTTCTACTGCGGGGTGGAAATTTTTCGGAACAGAACCGCCGAAAATGGTTTCGGTAAAATCAAGTCCCTCCTTGCTTCCAGGTTCGAATGTGATCTTTACATGACCGTATTGGCCGTGTCCACCGGATTGCTTTTTATATTTTCCTTCCTGATCTACTTTCTTTCGGATGGTCTCACGATAGGCAATTTTGGGTTCTGTCAGCATGACAGAAGTGCCAAAACGATTTTTCAGTCGAGAGACCACAACGTCTAAATGAATATCGCCCTGACCGGAAATCAGCAATTGTTTGGTTTCCGCGTTGTTTTCGTATTTCAGCGTCAAATCCTCTTCAAGGAGTCGGTTGAGCCCGGCGGATATTTTATCCTCATCTCCCTTTGCTTTCGGTACAATCGCCATCTGCATAAAGGATTCCGGAAAGACGATGGGTTCATATCTGAAGTCTTTATCCGAGGCGGTCAGCGTATCGTTGGTGTTTGTAGCCTGCAGTTTAGCCGTCATACCGATATCGCCGCAACAAAGACTGTCTGTCTCGGTCTGTTTTTTTCCGCAAAGCGTGTATATCCTGGAGATTTTTTCCAATGTTCCTGTTGTGGTATTGCGCAGCGTCATATCTTTTCTCAGTTCGCCGCTCATCACCTTGAAGTAGGACATCTTTCCAACAAAGGGGTCCGAAACGGTTTTAAAGATGAATAGAGAGGGCGGGCCTTCGGTTTCTATAGGCGCTTTTGCGGGTGAGCCGTCAAGGAGAATATTCTCTGTTTTCTTTGCCATAGGACGCGGGAAAGAATTGGCAATGGTATCAAGAAGCATTTCAACACCCCAAAGCTTAGTCGCCGCACCGCAGAAGACGGGAACGATGTCTCCGTGAATGATGCCTTCATGAATCGCTTCGACAGCTTCATCATAGGTAATTTCTTCGTCCGCAAAAAACTTTTCCATAAGCTCGTCGCTCGTTTGAGCAATGGATTCATACAGCATGTTTCTGTATTTGTCAGCTACCGGCATAAATTCGTCGGGAATCGGTCCTTCTGCCGCGGTTCCGGTTTTGTCGTAGATCGCGCTTTTCATATCGATAAGATTCAAAAAGCCAATAACCTTATCACCTTCAATCATGGGTATGAGAATTGGGCAGACAGCGACGCCGAAATGATCTCTTAAACCGTCGAATACACGTTTGAAGCGTGCCTCCCCGTCGTCGAATTTGTTGATAAAGAAAGCCTTTGGAATGCCGGCTTCGGTTGCGAACTGCCAGGCAAGCTCGGTACCGACCTCAACCCCTGCTTTTC
>DXYE01000051.1 GCA_019415985.1 Clostridiales bacterium | reverse complement strand
TCTTTATTTAGTACAACTGAAAAGTTCACTTTAACCTTCTTTCGCAAAGTTTTAAGCGTTTCAAAATCAATATTATTATTGTAATCATTGTGAAGAGAAATAATTATGTGTTTTATGTTTTCAAATTCATAATCGATGCTTTGAGTTATCAATGTTCCGTTTGTTATTAAATAAACATAGATACCTTTACCCATGCAATAATTAATCAAATCGAAAAGATCACTTCTCATAAATGGTTCTCCACCTGAGAAAGTAATTGATGTCAACGATAATTCTGCTTTCATATAATCAATAATTCTAAAGAATTCTTCTGTTTTCAATTCAAAATGTTTTTCTTTACCTGAATTATTATAGCAGTATTCACATTTCAAATTACAACGATTAGTCACTTCATAATAAATGTGCATCTTCGACAACCGCCTCAATATATTATAATCATAATTATAGCAAAATCAGTACTTATTAGGGAACACTTGTGAAACAATCACTTTTAACCGAAAGAGGAAAAAGTCCACGTTCATACATACTTTGGCAAATAAATGAAGATGAACCAATACTTCCGCCTGATAATAAACCGTCAACGCGGCAACCTCCCCTATCGGCAGTACAATGATTGCTTATCTTATTAATGCTGCATTCAAGGCATCCAAAAATGATCGTCTGTCCGGCAGCCCCAACGATGCACCGATAAAGCTGCTTGCAGAATTCAACAGTCACTCTCGAAATCGGCTCATGATGATTACCTATCGGCTGATGGGGTTCGAAATTCTAAAAGAGGACGGGAACCACAAACTACTGATCAGTCGTGCCGTCCCCCCCGTTTCATATCCGGATTATATAAATTTGCAAGACAAAACAGGAAATTGGTATGGATAAAATTGCACTTCTATTTCAAGGACAAGGAGCACAGCATCTTGGTATGGGCAAAACATTGTATCAAAATTACAGTGTTGTAAAAGAGGTTTTCGATGAAGCAGATTCAGTATTGAAAAGAAAAATCAGCAGCATCTGTTTTCATGGAAGTCTGTCTGAATTGTCTGTTCCAATCAACATGTTCCCCGCGATACTGTCACTGAATGTAGCATTATATCGCCTCTATCAAAAAATGGGCCATCAGAAGCCCGACTATATGGCGGGGCACAGCTTGGGTGAATATGCGGCGCTGGTTTGCAGCGGCATGCTTTCTTTTTCCGATGCTCTGCATATTATTTGTCAGCGGGCTGAATATTCACAGAATATAAAAAACGGCAGAATGTCTGTTATTGACAACCTACCCCATGAAAAAACGAATGCGCTGTGCAAAGCAGTTTCGACCTCAGACTGTTGGGCCGTCCCCTCCTGTCTGAATTGCAGCAGTCAAGTATTGGTCAGCGGGCATACACAGGCTGTAATGCAAATAGAGGAGCAAGCCATCCGTGCCGGAGCCAGCATATCTCCCCTGTTATTCAGCGCACCGCTTCATTGCCGCCTGATGGACAAAGTATCGGATATGCTGCTGGAACAGCTAATTACTGTATCGTTTATGGTACCTTCCGTATCGGTTTTATCAAATTATACTGCGCGGATATATCCATCGGATGCCAACCAAGCCAGACAAATATTGGCACTTCAAACATCAAACCCTGTCTTATGGCAGCAGACGGTCCGATATCTCCTGCATCAAAAGGTTCATTTATTTATTGAAATGGGAAGCCAGCCCATTTTAACCCGTATTTCCCGGCTAACAGCCGAAGAAGAGGGAATCCCAGCAGACTTTCAAACGTTTTTACGGAAAGATCGTCTAGTTCCATCCGATCAATCGAAATCATTTATAGCGAAATGTTTAGCCCTAACTTGCTCTGCCCCCAATAAAAATTGGGATTATTCTGCTTATTGCGCAGATGTAATAAAGCCGTATCAAAGCTTATGTCAATTATATAAAGATGTTCACCAATCCAAATTGCCCCCGACAGACGAACAGCTGATCGAAGCAAAAAATTTAACATTAAAAATTTTGAAGGGTAAAAATTTGTCTGAACAAGACCAAAAAGAACATCTAAAACACCTGAACTACGGTGAATCATAAAAAGGCAGAAAAGGACGAGAGAAGATGCAAACCGTTTTATCGCCGGAGCAATGCAAAGGGCTGAACTGTTTTGATGCCTGTTTAATCAACCACGTCAATAGCCGTTACCATGAATATGCGTGTGCTTTTTCCAACGGATATTATTTTGTATTCCATCCGCAAATAAACAATAATCAAACCCATATTGGCCTGTCTCTTCATCAATCGAAAAAAATATCATTCATAATAAATGTCACAAATATTATGGTACATATGCTCAAAAGACAGAAAACGATTCCCCTCTGGAAACGCTGAATGAACTGACAGCAAGAAAGCAGGACACGCTTATTGTGATTTCCGCTTTTTGGTGCCCTTGGTCGACTGACTATCAAAAAAATGATATCGATCACGCCGTCATTATACGAAATCAAATGGAGGGGATAATTCTATGTGCAGATCCTATGTTAACAGGAAAAATTCACGAATTGCCAATCGATCACTTTATAAAAGGCTGTAAAAGTATATACAAGCTACATACAAAAAAGCAGCGGGTCCCTTACGAACTTGCATGGAAAGACTTTATTCTGTATATGAAATCTATCCATGTAGAACAGGCCCTTACAGATTTTTTTGACACCCTTGAAGCCTTGCAGGATATAGCAGCCGAATTTCCGAACAACGAGAACAGTTTGCTGGATCGAGCACTTTCCTATTATCTTCCCGGCTCCAGACAAATGCTGCATTATTTCTTGCAGCATATAAACAACAAGTTAAATCGGGAAATTCATGAACAGATAATGGAAATTTCATCTACGCTTGCACAGGATTGGGAAATGCTCCGGGCATTGATTCTGCATGCGCACTACAAAAAGAGCTATTCAGCAACTAAAAATTCTATTCTGCGTCTCGGTGAATCCATTATGGAAAAGGAAACCAAATTAGTGAATTATTTTCAAAATCAAAGGATTTAAAACTATGAGAATTGAACATGTGCTCTTAACTATTGTAGTTAAAAATCTTCTCAGCAACACAGAAAATGCGGCTCTCGGAAATGAATATTTGGGCGTCAACGAATATGTCGGTCTTGAGTATATTAACGCCCATTTGATGAAGAATGGGGTCCCGAGCAATATATGTATTCTTCCCATTACGCAGCTCAGCTCCATAACAGCTCACATACCGTCTGAGCATACGCTGGTCTGTTTTTCAATGTATGTTGATATAGTAGAGCCGGTACTCGAAGCCGCGCGATACGTAAAAGAAAAATATCCCAAAATTCCTGTTGCACTAGGTGGACCTCAGGTAACCGGATTTGAAGCTGAGCTGTTAGAACAGAATTCACAAATTGATTATATTGTATCGGGCGAAGGAGAACAAACGATTCTGGAACTGATACAAAATCTGAACAATACCAAAAATATGGCAAATTGCGCGGGACTAACATACCGTGACGCAACAGGTAATATCACGCAAAATGCTCCCCGTCCGTATATGAAAAGTTTGGACGACTTGGAATTCCCCACACGGACCATTTATGAATGCTCCAAGCAGGACTATTTATCTCTCGCAGGAAGCAGGGGCTGTATGGGCAGCTGCTCCTTTTGCGAAGAAACATCAGCTAAAAAATATTTTGGGAAACCCTTTGTAAGACACAGAACCGCTAAAAATATTGCAGACGAAATTACATATCTGCAGAATAAATATGGTGTCTCAAATTTTCGATTTACCGATCCGACGTTCGATGACAAAGATGATAATGGGAAAGCAAAAGATATTGATGTTTATAATGAAATTATAAACAGAGGACTGCAAGTTCGAATGCACATTTTTTCTCGCTCTGAGCTAATCGCGGCAAAGAAACAGGAAGATCTGGAATTGGCGCGCAAAGCAGGAGTGGAGTGTATCTATATCGGTATTGAAGGCGGAAATGCATATGATCTCGCCCTATACAATAAAAAAGCGAGTCTGGCGGAATCGGAAATTGCTCTCCAGAACATTCGGAACGCAGGAATCCATGCGTCTTTTGGATTTATCAATATAAATCCGTATACAAATTATGAGCGTTTATTAGAAAACAATGCGTTTTTGTATCGCTCCGGATTAGGGCATATTTTCTATTTATATCAAACCAAACTTGAAGTTTTGGCACAAACCCCCATTCGAAAACGACTCAAACAGGATAATCTGCTTATAGGCATCCCAAATTATCGTCTGCCGCTTTACTCTTATCGATACCGCTATCCATATATGGAAGATTTACAGACTGTTATTGCACAAGCTTATATCAAATCGCCGACATACTACATGGACACAACCATGTCCATGGATCGCATCTATTGCAACAGAATGCTGCACAACACCTCTGTATATTCGAAAATAGAAAGCATTTTTTCACAGCTTGATCAACTCAAGGATGAGATACGGGAACTAAACTTTTATTTTATAAACAGTCTTGTGGAAATGAGCCAAAACGGCGCATCCTTATCACAAATGCAGCAGCATGCCCAAGCAGCCCGTTTGGAGCGTTACCATGACTTACAGGAAAGTTTATTCATGCAATTAAAGGTTGTCATAACCAAACAAGAGCTCCTAAAAAAATAAACAAGGAGGGAGGAATTTGATTTCTTATAACGGCAAAGCGACACGAATCAGTCATCTGCACTATTGGGAAATGCCCCACGGGATTATAAACAATGAGTTGCAAACAGATCTCCATGAGCTCCTTTGGTCGGAACCGGCCTTTCCTGTTTGTGAAAATTATCATGATATATATACGCACTTGAAAGTAAAGAAACCCAACAAAGCATTATATAACACATTCGAGTTTTATGATCTTTCTCCGGATATTAAGCACGTCTTTGCCTTTTTTACAATCGATTCAAACGATAATTATAATACCATATTAAGTATTGGGACATTGTGCAGGGCCAAGGTATGGATCGACGGAAAAATTCTGCTCAATACATATGTTCATGGAAATGACAGTGAGCCTATTTTGTACGCAATGCACAAAGGGCTTCATTTTGTCGTCGTCCAACTGGATAACTATCATGATTCGTATATTCTCGACCACAAACCCTCTTTTTCCATGCGCATATCTGATCTGTACGATGAAATAACGGGCATTGAAAGCCAATTGTTCCGAGAGTATTATCATGAGGAAATTATCTGTCAATGCCGTTTGACAACGGCCTCATTTGACTGCCGTCATGCAGAACAGTTTTCTTTTGCGATTTACCCGCGTGATTATATCAACCTTCCCGATAAGCTGATGCTTACGGCAGAAGTTTATGATATGAGCGGTACCAAAATTGATAGTTTTTCGGTTTGCACCAAACAGAAAATCACGTGGAATATTCCCTCTGGCTTGCGAGCTGAATCTCCCGTCCTGCGATTTATATTTACTTATTCCTATCTGAATTGCAATAAAGCACTTGAGTACTGTATTCAAATCGACAGCTTAAATTTTATAACAGAAAAGCTGAAGCGTCAAGCCGAGACTATGTTGACACACAGTACAAACACGGACGTAAAACATAATATTATCGGCCGCGTATATACAATGGAAACACTGTTCAAACAAAGCCGGCAGGAAAAAGCCGTTGAAACAGTTGATATCAATGAATATTACAGATTATACTGCGAAACAAAACAACTGCTGCATTTTGTACAACAGAAAAAAGAATTATCGGAATGGATATATAAAAAACGCTTCTACAGCTTTTACTTTCTGTCAAAATTAGATCAAACATACGAAATGCTGAACGTTTCCCTTCCCGATCATTATAATCCTATGAAATCCTATCCCGTAATATTTGCCTTGAATTACAAACGATATTCCTGGACAAGTAAGCGGATAGCGAAGCGAAAGCAAAAGCAGTATATTTTTGCAGAAATATCCTGCCGGGGCTACAGTATGGGGAGTTATATAGGTGAAGCCGCCTTCTGGGAAGCAGCAGAACATGTATGCCGTCTGTTTAATATTGATAAAGACAGGATAAGTATTTTTGGTATCTCAGCAGGAGCTTTTGCGGCGCTTGCATTGGCACAATCTTATCCAGATTATTTTGCATCATTATGTTTCACATGCGGCGTCACACAGCCTGAAGGTCTGGTAAACTTATATAACACTTCTGTTTATGCTATTAGTGCAGAAAACGAAGTCTATAATACAGTCGGGTTCGAAACAATTGATGGACAGCTTTCAAAATGCTGTTCTGATTACCAAAAAACAGTAGTGCCTCTTGCAGATGACAATACGATTTACCCTATCATCAGTTCTTCTTTTCTGCATATGTGGATGGTGAATCACCGCAAAAAGCATTATCCCGAGAAAATCATGCTATATACTGAACGTCAGCGTCACAATCATAATTTTTGGCTGGAAATATCTGTGTTTGGAAAAGAAGATATTTTTTCATATGCAGAAGTCGAATATATTTCGCCCCATACATACAATATTCAAGCGCGGAACGTAAAAGAGCTGATAATTGAATCTCCTGATACAGAAAAACGTATTTATCATATTACTATCAACAATGAAGAGCATGAAATAAATACCAATTCACAATTTATAAAGCTGCGAAAAGAAAACAAAAGCTACCAAATAACATCCCAGAAAAGCGCAGGCAAGTACCCATGCCAATGGGTGGGAACCGGTATTTTGGACATTTATTACGCACCGCTTACCATTCATATACCGGGTTTTGCACAATACGACAATACCACACAATCCGTTTTTTATCGTTTAGCTGAAAAATTTTCAGTTCCCAATACAATGGGCTTTGAATCAGGGCTGTATGTAAAATATCCGATTTCCACAAATACTCATTTTAAAGAGGCAATAAATAGAGAACAGAATCTTATCTTAATTTCTCTGGCCCAAAACATTGAACCGGGCTGGACAGAATTCCTCAACAGCAGAGAAATTCATGCAGACATGAAAGGCTTTACATATAACGGGCGCCGATATCAAACAGATTATTGTATGATGTTTATTACAAGCAATCCAAATTATCCCTCAAACAATGTGCTGTTGGTGATTACAAATTCCTTACAGCAAATGGAAAAAAATTATTTTACTAGAAGTTTTATTGTTTCTACCTATGCAAACGGTCAGACTCAGCCGTATAACAACACTGCTCTCATTTATTACAACAAAAAATATTATGCTCTTCGAAACTGGGGAGATGAGCTTTTACCGGTCTTTTGAAATAATTCTATAGAATGAAATAGGATAGGGGCAAAATAGTGCGTAAATTTGATACAACACAAAGCGAGCAGTATTTTCAGAAAATCAAAAAAATATTGCCGGGCGGCGTGCATCACAATTTTGTGCAACAGCATGCGGATCCTCCTATAATTGTCAAAAAAGCAAAAGACAGTCATGTATGGGATTTGGACGGCAATATGTATATAGATCTTTTTTCAAAATACGGAGCTCTTATTTTAGGACACTCCAATATAAAGTTGCAAAACGGAATACGGGAAAGTGCAGACAGTCCTTTGGCAGTAGAGTTCAGCGAAAACACATTCGCAGTCTGCAGTCTGCTCCAAGAACAGATTCCCGCATGCCAAATGGTTCGATTTGGGTTAAGCGGAACCGAGGCAGTACAAAATGCTATACGCTTGGCTCGTGCTTATACGGGAAAGGAAAAAATCGTAAGATTTCAAAATCATTTCCACGGCTCAGCCGATAATGTTTTAGGCGGCTGCGCGGGTGAAGACGGTTTTACAGCCATTTGTCCCGATAATACCCCCTTTTCAACAAAAGGGCGTGCAAATAATATATTATCACAGCAAATGTATATATTGCCGTTTAATGATCTAGCGTTTGCGGAGAAGCTATTGTCAGATGAAAAGGACAATATTGCCGCGGTTCTGCTGGAAGGTGTTATGGTCAACTCAGGTGGGATCCTGCCTAAAAACCAGTTTTTATCAAAATTAAAAGAATTATGCACGAGAAATAAAATTGTATATATTTTAGATGAAATGATTACAGGCATACGTATGGGAATTGGCGGCGCACATCAAACATATGATGTCATGCCGGATCTGTGTATTTACGGAAAGGCCGTATCCAACGGAATTGTTCCTATGAGCATGTTAATGGGAAAAAAAGAAATTATGCAGATGTATGATTACGGTGCCGTGGTTTACGGCGGAACCTATAACGGTTACTCCATGGGGCTTTCGGTGGTTCATAATGTTTTAACGCAACTGCTCTCCTTTCCTTATTATGAAAAACTGACCCGCATAAGTACCCAGCTGCATTCTATATTTACATCACAGGCATCACGAACAGGATTGCCCATTCAGATAACGGGACCGAAAACATGCGCGTCGCTCATGTATGCTTCTGATGACCGAACTCTTTCTGAAAATCAGCGGACACTCTGCAATGGAATTTTGCGCCAGTGTCTAACAGCTTATGGCGTTCTGATTGCACCTGTTTCGCGCATCTTTCCCAATCTTTCACTGACGGATTCCGATATGGAATTATTGCACGAGCGAGTTGGCTGTGCATTTCAAGATGCAGAAATAATTCTATCAAGACTGTTAAAATCTTAAAAGACGGCCTCAAAATCGTCGAACGTGCGCTGCTTATTGAATTTTGATTTGGATAATTCTAGATTTTTTAATAAAGAGAGGTATTTTTATGCACTATGATATAGAAAATGTACGAAATAAATTATTTGAAATCTATAAATCACAGTTGGCAGAAGTAAAAAGTGAGAAGATAAAGGAAATATCTGATATTGAATTTACCACGTTAAATTCGGTAGAGTATATTAAATTTGTTGTTTTGGTTGAAACGGAATACGACTTTGAATTTTTGCCGGAGGATCTGAAAATGGGCAGATTCAGCTGTTTTGAAGATATCGTGGAATATGTTTATAAACGAATTACAGAGGATAAATAGAGTTTGCGGTTTGGTACGCTGAATATGGAGAAAAGTTATGAATTTCAGTATTCCGGCAGATTTCAATACACAAACAATCAAAGATATCTGTCACCTGCATAAGCAATACAAGCATCGAGTAACTGAGGTATACGGACAATTAACATCCTGCGATATGATATTTTCGGCCAGAGAAGCCCCCTCTCTCCCGACAGCAGATGAAAAACAACTGCAAACCTATATAGAAATATGCCATGCTAACGGAATTTTATTTAATTATACCTTAAATGCCTCCTGTTTGGGCAATCTCGAATTTCGTCATGATGGAATTAAAATGCTCAAAGAATTTATACAACAGCTAGCTTCCTACGGCATCGATTCCTTTACAATAACATTGCCAAGCTTAATGGAGCTGGTCAGCAGCATGGATATAAACATACCCATAAAAGCTTCAGCAATCTGTGAAGTAACCACACCGAACAAAGCCATGTTCTACAAGTCATTAGGCATACACCGGTTGGTAGTTGAGCCTGACATCACACGGGATTTTCAAAAATTGAACGATATTTGCAGCACGTTCGGACCGGGTGTTGAAATTATCGTAAATAATATGTGTATGAAAAACTGCCCATATAAAAAATTTCACTATAACCACGACTCACATTATGGGCGGGGTGAATTACAAAGCATCAAGAATTATTATTTTCATAATTGCGCCCTGCGGCGTGCGGAAAATGTAGAAAATTACCTGAAAATCAATTGGATTCGCCCAGAAGATTTACACTTCTACCAAAAAGCGGGAATCAGCTGTTTTAAAATACAGGGCCGGCAAAATCTGAAGAGCAATAATCTACTGCGCGCTCTGGAGTGTTACTTTAAAGAAAGTTATCAGGGCGATGTGCTTCAGCTTTTCATGTTGTTTTCAAATTATAATTCATTTGCATTGCCGCTGAACAATCAGAAGTTAGATGGATATGTTCGTCATTTTTACGAAAATCATAATTTTTGCACCGATAACTGTGAAAAATGTGGGTTTTGTGAAGCTTTTTCCAAGAAAAATATGCTTTACAGCGATCAGGCGACATTAAACAAAAAAGCTACGATGTTTTACAAGACAATGCAACGAAATATATGGAATAAATGAGGTTCTGGCATGATTTTCTTTACAGTTCCCTGTGATTTTAAAGTGAGTACTTTAAATAAGCTTATGGCACTCAATCATACATATACAAACGCAAGAGTTGCTGAAACATACGGACAGATTACTGTTAAAAATCCCATTGGTTCGGGGAGGGCCGGGGATTTGCTTCCGCAGGCGGATATACAAATGCTTGCGGATTATATTGCACAATCAAATGAAAGGGGCCTCAAATTTAATTATACGCTCAATCCCACCTGCTTAGGCAATATGGAATTTTCAAAGGACGGGCTGAAAATCATAACTGACTTTATATATACCCTGTATGATGCCGGTGTCAGATCGTTTACCATAGCTATGCCATCCTTAATGGAATTGGTCCGGTCTCTTCGTCTGAATGTCGAAATAAAAGCGTCAACAGTATGTCAGATAACCAACGCAAACAAAGCAAGCGCATATAAAGCTCTGGGGGCAGACCGTATGGTCCTCGACGAATCCATTAACCGAAACTTTGGTACTTTAAAACGCATTTATAAAGTATGCAATGCTATCGAATTGATTGTAAATGTAATCTGCCACCAAAACTGTATTTATGAAATCTTTCATCATAATCAAACGTCTCATGATTCGTCAGGAACCCAGCAAAGCTATCAATATTATTCACACCGCTGTATGATGAAACGCTGTGAGTCTCCGGCCAATCTGTTAAGAATGGCATGGATTCGGCCAGAAGATTTAAAATATTATATAGCTATAGGTATCCATTATTTTAAAATTCAAGGAAGGCAGGCAGCGTTGAAGGGGGATATTGTGAAAACCGTACAATGCTATATGGAGCAATCCTTTGAGGGAAACTTGATGGAATTGCTGGATGCTTTTTCACCTACAAATTCCTTTCAAGTTTTCATAGATAACAAAAAACTGGACGGCTATCTAAAACCCTTTGCAGAACAGGATCAATTCTGTCACTCAGATTGTTCCGCCTGTCATTATTGTGATCAGTTTTTGACACAGAATTTTATTGTCAGAGATATCGCAGAAATGAATCAAAAAGCTAGCCTATTCTATAAAAATTACGATGCTTTTTTACGGAACTGCCGTCAACTCTCAGAAGAAGAAAAACAGTCACGGAGTAAATACGTATGATGCCAAAACCCGCATGGCTGCCGGATGAATTTATCCAAGTAGGTTTGGATTTTAGTTTACCGCAGCAGGCAAAGCAATATGATCAATATATGAATCGCATTCGCGATATCTCTGATGAAAACCAAAAAGTGGTAAGCACTTTGAAATTAACAGGAAATGAGTCTATTTTAGAAATTGGCACCGGTACCGGTGAACTTGCGATATTTCTGTCCAGCTATTGCAGGCAGGTGCATGCAATTGACGTTTCCGATGCAATGCTGTCTCAGGCCATAGCCAAAGCGACACTTCTGCACGCAAACAATATCCAGTTTCAGAAGGGCGGATTTCTCACCTATGCGTTTGCGCCTGAAAGCTATGATGCAATCGTCTCACAGCTGGCACTGCACCATCTTCCGGACACATGGAAATTGATTGCGTTAAACAGAATTTATAAGGCGCTGAAATCCGGCGGCCGCTTTTATCTGAAAGATATTGCATACACATTTGCGCCGGACCGATATGCAGTATATTTTGACAACTTGATTTCACTGCACAAACACTATTACGGACCTGAAGCGGAAAAGACGGCTATTACATTCATCAAAGAAGAATACCCAACACTGGATTGGATGCTGACTGAAATCATTACCTGCGCCGGTTTTACAATTGAACGTCACACATCAAGTCAAGAATTTATTTCGACATATATTTGTGTAAAAGCATAAAAAAATACCTTTCATTTTTAAGGTTATGAAAGTTATGAATACAAACTACATGAGCTATCTCATGCGAGAAATCAACAAAGAAGAAAGCGCGCGTTATCACGAAAATTATCTGCATGCGTTACAAATGGATCTGTCTGAGCTGACGGCCATTTTACAGACACAAACCGCGAAACAACTGCATACAGATACCTACCGTTTATTACAAATTCCAACATGTGGATGCACCTATCAGTGTCAAAATGGTGAAATTATCGGTTGCAGTATGTGCAATCTCCACAAGGATTCCTATCGTATATACGCCTGTATGCGTGCGCTAAGAGAACGAGACGAGCTGGGGTACTGCAATTTGATAAAGGAGCTTTGTGCCAAAAGCCGCGGACAGCAACAAAAATTTTCCATTCATGAATTCCTTTTTGCTCATAATGCACTGCATGAATTTGAAGTACCGGAAAGCTTGCTGAAGGAACTGTTATATGCGGATTGTGCAAATCATATGCCGCGTCCCATGGTATATGAATTTGAAACACGGGCTGATACTATAACAGAAACGCGGCTTCAAATGCTGAAAAAATGGACGGGAAACCGCCGAGTATTTATCCGTATCGGCGGAGAAACAGCAAATGAAGTTTTACGAAATTCCTGGCTGAATAAAGGAATCACCAATGTTGCAATAAAAAATGCCGTTGAACTGTGCCATGCATATGGATTTTTAGTATCTGTAAATATATTGCTGGGAATACCGGGGCTGACAGAAGATTTGTCTCTGAAATGTGTATATGAAACAATAGCATGGCTGGATCAAATAGGAGCAGACCAAATGGTTTGTTCAATTCTCAGCAGAAAAAAACACACCTTGCAGCATTATATATATCAGGCATTGCATGCGCATTCGTCTTTGGTCCGCTGCGGAATCTCACAAGGTCAGCACACAGCGTTACCATGGCTTTTTACCGCCGTGCGACTGTTAAACTGGATGAAAAAAGACTATAGACCACGGGCGCAATTCACCTTCGGTCAATTCGAACCGCGTTACTTTGAGGGTAATGTTGTGCAGTCTTATAACAGCAAACACCAGTGCATCTGCAATAAGCGAATATGGAAAGCGATACAGGAAATTGCCTTTTCCGGGGAATGGGATGAGATATACGATCTGACAAATTTCTGTTTGCAGGATCCATGCTATCGGCAATATGAAGAACTATTAACAAAACAGAGCCAAATTAATTCTGTTCATCAAAATTTGATGATGCTTGAAGTGCCTCTTTCACAAACCTTATATAAGGAAAACTGGATATTTTACCACAATCTGTTTAAAACAGAATTACAAAGCTTAGGAGTATAAAATGTTTCGAATCGAATTGCTGTCAATGCCCTTCGCTGCGGTCAATTATCCCTCTTTGGCATTAACACAGCTTAAATATATAATTGAAGAAAGATTTCACGATAAAGCTGACATACATATACGCTATATTAATCATGACTTTGCACGCCATATTGGATATAAGATATATCTTGACATTGCGGAAAACGGCACGCCGAGCAAATCCGATTTGGAATTGGATAATTATAATGACATTGGTCTGAAAGAATGGATGTTCAGACAAATCGCGTTTCCAGATACCCGGGATAATGCTTATGAATATTGGAATGAATTTTTACACTATGAACCAGATAAAATTAAAAAAATATTGCAGATCAGAAGCAGGATAAAACCAATTCTTCTAAAAATCATAGAAGAATATGATTTGGCACATTCGAATATCGTGGGCTTTTGTTCAATGTTTGATCAGCAGTTAGCCTCCTTGGCTATGGCACAGCTGTTAAAGGAAGAAAATCCGGAAATTATTACACTAATGGGCGGTTGCAGCTGTGAATATCCAGCCGGTCAGGAGATCAGTAAACAATGCAAATCAATAGACTATATTTTTTCCGGGCAGGCATATCAAAGTTTCCCAGAGCTTGTAGGGATGCTTTTAGAAGGAAAGCGTGATATACCAGTTGCCATTCCCGGCGTTTTTTGCAAGCATCAACAACATTCCGCGGCACAGACGCAAAAGAAATTCCGCTATGGCAATGCTGACACAGAATTAGACATAACCAATTTAGATTATGATGCCTTCTTTGCTTCACTAGATTCAAATCTAAAGAATGAAAATGTCCAGCCTGTGCTTTTCTTTGAAACCTCACGAGGATGTCTTTGGGCAGAAAAAAAGCGATGCACTTTCTGTGATGTAAACAGAGAAAATAAAAAATATAAAATAATGCATCCCCAAAAAGCTATTGAAATGTTTCAAAATCTTTTGAAATATAAAGACCGATGTCGTTTGTTCTGGTCAACAGACAGTATGATTCCCGTTTTATATCTCGACGCTGTTTTTCCTCATATAAAAAATTTAACAAAAGATACAAAGATTTTTTATGAAACACGAGTCACATTAAGCAAAGAACAACTTGAAAAGATGGCAAATAATAATATTCGATACGTGCAAGCAGGAATTGAATCTTTGTCCGATACCATATTAGAGAGATTTCATAAAGGAACCACATGCATAGACAACCTGAAATTTTTAAAAAACTGCGTAGAATATAATATCAGAGTCCTATGGAATATTTTATCCGGTTCCCCGGGTGAAACTCATGAGGATTATAAAGATCAATTGAAGCTGATACCCAAAATCGTTCATTTACCTCCCCCCAGCGGAATTTGGGCTGTCAGCTATCAAAGAAACACGGAATATCACCTAAATCAAAAGCATTATGGCATAAAATTAACCGCATCCATAGATACCTTGCGATATTTATATCCTTTTGCTGATACTGCTTTGCATAATATGGCGTATAATTTAAAGAATGAAAATATTCATGAAATTTTCACTATGGAATATATGAGAATAGTCGAAAAAATTAATTATCTGATTTCCAAGTGGAAAGAAAAGTGGATTCATGCTGAAAAAAGCCCGCCAATACTGACATTATGTGGCAGCACGCTTACAGATACCCGGTTTAGCGAAATAAAAAAATATCAGTTGGATGAATCAGACAAGCAAATACTTGAACTGCTTGAAGATCCGCAAACAGAAAAAGATCTCACGCAAAAAATATCGATAGACACGGAAAAAGTGCAGGAAAGCTTGCGCCGTCTGAATGATTTGAATTTGCTTTACTTTTCAAAAGGCAGGTATTTTAGCCTCGTGAATCATATGGCCGCGTTAAAAGAAGCGTTTATTCCCGAATCATTTCATGACATTGTATAGAAGGTCTATGGAAAGGAGATGCAAAATGCACCCCTATATTGATAGAAATGACGCCGAAACGAAAAAAGCATTTTTATCAGAACGGGCATACAATCCGTCTGACAGCTGTTTAAACGGATTCTTAAATAGGTTTGCAGATATCGTTAAGCAATATCCCAATCGTACTGCCATCGAACAAACCAACAGTCCGGACGGCAAAATATCAGAGCTACTAACGTACAGAGAAATGGACGAAGCATCCAATCGGATTGCACACACCCTGCGTAAATCCAATATAAAATGCAATCAAATTGTACTGCTTCGGTTTCAAAATGTAACGGATCTCAGCTGCGGCATCTGGGGCGTAATAAAATCCGGCGCCGCCTATTGTGTGATAGACCCTGTCTATTCTAAAAACAAAGTGGCGGACTTTATAAAGAAAATCAAGCCTGCTGTAGTTGTCACAGACCGCCCAGAATTGTTCTCAGATTTCTGTTCAGATGCAGCGCCATCCATTATTTCTTTTTCGACAATACAGGATGCACCTGCAAAAAGTTCTACATGGAGTCACAAGCCGGACAATTTACTTTATTGTATACTTACAAGCGGAACAGGTACATCCAAAACGCCCAAAGCAGTTGCCATCTATCATAAAGGGGTCTTGAACACCGTTTGCTGGCGGCTGCATCACTATGGTTATTCAGAAAATTCTGTGACATTTTCACTGCTGAATCCATCGTTTGACGCTTTTGGCGCTGATTTTTTCTGCAGTACACTTTCCGGTGGGCGGCTCATCTGTGCCCGCTGCGATATTATGAGCAATTATCAAACTGCGCTAACCATGCTTATGGCAGGCTATGTTACCAATTTGAGCATCACGCCGACAAATTTATACAATTTACTTTTACTGGATTCCAGGCCTCTGCCGTCGATTCAAACGCTTATAATGGGCGGAGAATGTATCAGTCAAAAATTATTGAATTTATGTTTTCAGAGGTTTCCCAACAGCCGTATATACAATGAATATGGACCGACGGAAAACAGCATTATCACGACGTCCAAACAAATGCTCCCGGGTACATCCAATGATAATATCGGAAAAGAAATACCCAACACAACGATTTATCTGCTCAAAGATGGAAAAATAGCTGAAGAAGGAGAAATTTATCTGTCCGGAATAGGCTTGGCGAAAGGTTATTTAGATCAGCAGCAAAGCAAGGAGGCATTTTTTTCGCATCCGTATATTGATGGTTTAACGATTTATAAAACAGGAGATCTTGCCCGCAAGGACAGTAATGGCGACTATCACTTTTTGGGGCGGACTGATCGTGTTGTAAAGGTTCATGGATATACTGTTGATTTAAACCAGCTGGAACAGTGTGCAGCGCAGCTGGATACCGTTGCGCATGCAACGGCACAATTATATGTCGATTCCAAAACACAGCATCAAGTAATATATCTTACAGTTGGCGGTATAAATACAGATACAAAAATAGATACCAAAATCGTGGAACAGCATATCCAGAAAAGCTTCCCGGATTGCAGAATACCGATCAAGGTACGGCAGACAGCCAGATTTTCTGTAAATGACCACCAAAAGGCAGATAACCAAAAAATATATTTGCATAACAGGGATACCAGCGAACAAATATTTACTTTTGTCAGTAATTGCTGGAAAAAAATCTTGAAAAAAGATTCTATTGATCCGGATACGAGTTTTTTTGATTTAGGTGGAAACTCACTTTTAGCCATGGATCTTTTTTTTGAATTAGAAAGCGTTTTCCAAGATAAAATTGAACTTTTGGATATATTCGAAAACTATACTATACACAAATTGGTTGATTTTCTTATGGAGAAGTAAAAGATTATGACTACACTATATCTCAGCTCCCCTTATATACAGAGTCTTTATAAAACCGATGACATCATTCGTTTTTATAATCATATAACAAAAAAACTGAAAGTATATCAACAGAGGACTATTCCTATTTAGAAAAATTCCGGCGCCCCTCCATATTACATCGCTTGGAGCTATGTGCATTAGAAGATCTGCTTATAAAAAGAAAAATATTGCTGCCTGCCTCGGCATCATGGAATCAGCTGACCTATCAAAGAGTTGAACTGGAAACCAGCACGGTATGTAATTGGAGATGCGAATTTTGTCCATCGGTACAGATGAAACGAAAGCCGCAGTATATAGATTGGAATCTATATCAAGACATTTTAGATAAGGTTGCCGCGTATAAACATGTGAAAATTGTTTACCTGCACGGTCTGAACGAACCTACCATTGACCCGCGTTTTGAAGACTTAGTCAATGAAATCATAAAACGAAATCTAAAATTTGGATTATTTACAAATGACTCAGGGCTGAATGATGAAAAAATATTGTTTTTAAAACGGATACAGAAAGATTTAGTGCACATTGCATTTAATCTACCCTCTGCCAACAAAGATCATTTTAAATCTATAACCGGAACAAAAAATTTTACTCAAACGATTCAAACAATAAAGAAATGTTTTGACGCCAAATTCAACATATATCTATCTGTACAAGGACTAAAGGAAGAAAAAGCACAGGAAATTGAATACATAAAAAAAACATTCGGAAATGTAAAAATATACAGTGATATCACATTTGATCGGGCAGGAGTACTGCAAAATCAATATGCCCAAAACATTTCAATACAGAAGCCAAAGCTGTCCGGATGTTTTTTGTTCAGTGATACCCTCATTATCCGCATGAACGGCGACTTGCATATCTGCTGCAATAACGTAAACGGACAGCTGGTTTATGCAAATATTAGAGATGGATCTTTTGAGGAAATATTCAAAAAACCTGCGTATCAAAATTTACTAAAAAAAATTTTTGGCGGACAAATTGCAGAAGCTTCCTTTTTGTGCCGAAAATGTATTTTAGCCCAAAGAAATTAATGTAATACAAAAATCATCTATGATTTCGCAAAAAATAAAAAATATTGTAGATTTATGT
>DXYE01000050.1 GCA_019415985.1 Clostridiales bacterium | reverse complement strand
CAGGAACTCCCTGCTATATTTATCATTCTCATTTAGTCTTTCAATTATTTTAAAATTCGACATAAAATGTCAAGCCCATCCTTGATGTCTTCATATTCAATTGTCAACGGAGGCAGCAATCTAAGAACATCTGCTCCTGCTGTTAAAATCAGCAACCCCTCTTCACAGCAATCTACCAATACCTTTTTTATATCATGGGTAATCGCAATGCCAATCATAAGGCCGCGTCCGCGTATCTCACGAATACATGGCAGATTCCATGACTGAATAATTTTGCGTATTTTTTCTCCCTTTTGATTGACTTCAGCTAAAAATTCCGGAGTATTCACAGTATCCCATACATAATTTGCACCCGCAGCAACTACAGGATTTCCACCAAACGTAGAACCATGCATTCCTTTTCCCATGACATCTGCCAACCTATCGCTGCACAAAAATGCACCGATCGGTAAACCGCCGCCTAATCCCTTTGCCAAGGTCAAAATATCCGGCTGTAACCCTAAATATTGATGATCAAAGATTCGGCCCGTTCTACCCATACCGGTCTGGACTTCATCAATAATCAAAAGGATTCCGCGCTCCCGACATAACCGTGACGCTGCCTCTGCAAAATCCGCAGCCATGAGGTTGACGCCGCCTTCTCCTTGGATGGTCTCCACCATAAGGGCGCAAACATCCTCGCTCAATGCACGGTCCAATGCGTCCAGATCATTCAGCGGTGTATATCGAAAGCTAGCAGCAAAGGGAGAAAAATAATGATGAAACGCATCCTGTCCTGTCGCGGTCAGCGTCGTCATGGTCCGGCCATGAAAAGAATTTCTAAGTGTTACGATAAACGGTCGCTTCTGATCTCCATACAGATCGTTTGCATATTTTCTGGCAAGCTTTATGGCTCCCTCATTGGCCTCTGCGCCGGAATTGGCAAAAAATACTTTTGAAAGTCCTGAGCCATGTATCAGCTTCTCCGCAAGCTCCGCACAAGGTTCGACATAAAAATAGTTAGAAAGATGCTGGTAGGCATACAACTGTTCCGTTACCGCGCTTATCCAGCCCGGGTTTGAATAGCCGAGAGCATTTACACCGATTCCGCTTGTAAAATCTATGTACTCTTTACCGTCTAAATCCGTTAGACGCGCATTGTTTCCCATTTTCGCTGCCACCGGCAGACGTCCATAGGTACCCATGATATATGTTTGATCCTTTTGAATGATCCTTTCCGTCTCTTTCGACGTATCCACATCTACCCCCCGCTTTCCCGTTAAATTTTAAAAATCAATGCCGTGTAAAAGAACAAACGAATATATACTTTATTTGCAGTTTTATATCCTTTTACGCCTTACGCCGATTGTTTCCTAT
Source organism: Clostridiales bacterium (assembly GCA_019415985.1). Classification (GTDB taxonomy): domain Bacteria; phylum Bacillota; class Clostridia; order Oscillospirales; family CAG-272; genus CAKTAA01. Next base: position 16,840 of record DXYE01000050.1, on the reverse strand, counting down.
CCGTTCACACTTGCAATGAAACGATTTTCCGTAGGATCCGAATAATAATATAAAAAAATGCCGCATTTTTCGACGCCATGTAAAAATTCATCTCAATCACGCAGTTGCTTTCAGTCGTCTTAAATGCGGCTATCCACTCATCTCTGAACAAACATGGTACCAATACCCTCGTTTGTAAACATCTCAATCAAAAGGGAATGCGGGATGCGTCCATCAATGATGTGTGTATGTGCAATGCCGCCTTTTACCGCTTGAACACAGCATTCCACCTTTGGAATCATGCCACCGCGGATGATCTCTTTGGAGATCAGCTCGGGAACTTCACCGATGTTGACAACGGGAATCAGTGTCCCCTCATCCTTTACATCATACATAAGGCCTCGAATATCCGTCAGCAGCGTCAAGTTCGTAGCGCCCAATGCCACTGCGATTTCCGCTGCCGCTGTATCCGCATTGATGTTATATACCGGATTGTCATCAACCCCCAGAGCGACAGTAGATACTACGGGTATATAGCCCTTTTCAATAGCATCGCGTACAACAGAAACATCGATATCAACAATTTTTCCGACACTGCCGTATTCCACATTGCCGTCGTAAAGCTTTTTCGCCTTGATCAAACCGCCATCGATGCCGCATAAGCCGACTGCACGGCCTCCGATTCCCATAATATGGTTGACCAGATCCTTATTTGTTTTTCCGGCTAAAACCATCTGAACAATATCCATTGTTTCCTCGTCCGTATATCGCAGACCGTTAATGAATTTGCTCTCCTTGCCGATCTTTTCCAGCATACTACTGATTTCAGGACCGCCGCCGTGTACCAAAACTGCATGGATTCCCACTGCCGCAAGCAGTACGAGATCCTGTATCACCGCTTCTTTCAAACCCTCGTTCTGCATTGCATTGCCGCCGTATTTTACAACAATGGTTTGGCCCGCGTATTTCTGAATGTATGGCAGTGCTTCCGTCAAAACCCGTGCCTTGTCATAATTCGATACAAACATAACCCCTCTCCTTTTCCACTTATCGGCTTGCTCCCATGACCGGACATTCCGATCCAACAGGTACTCCCTTGGAGAAGCTTTAGCTGCGGTAATCTCCGTTGATACGTACATATTCATAACTCAGATCACAGCCCCATGCAACCGCAGAAGCTTCGCCATCCTTCATATCAACGTCGATCACGACTTCATCTTTCTCCAGTATACTTTTGGCAGTATCCTCATCAAACGGATATCCCTTGCCGTCCTCACAAACTAAAATTTCGCCTGCTCGCGAATGGAAACGAACATCAATCTTCTCCGTATCTATATCCAAGCCAGCATATCCCAGAGCGCACAGAATTCGTCCCCAGTTTGCATCCGCCCCGAACATCGCCGTTTTGACTAAAGAAGAATTAATTATAGATTTTGCAAGCTTCTTCGCCCCCACCAAATCCCTGTAATGTGACACGCGGCATTCCAGAAGCTTTGTAGCGCCTTCTCCATCAGACGCTATCGCTTTCGCCATAGTCCTGCACACATGCTCCAAGGCAGTCCGGAATGCATCATATGCCTTTCCTTCGCCGCAAATTTCTTGATTTTTTGCCTCGCCGGATGCTAAAATGCAGACCATGTCGTTGGTGCTTGTATCACCATCTACGCTTACCATGTTAAATGTATTGGGAATGACGTCCGTCAGCGCTCTACTAAGCTGCTCAGGGCTGATATTCGCGTCTGTTGTTAAGAATCCAAGCATGGTTGCCATATTGGGCTCTATCATACCGGAGCCCTTGCAGATACCGCCGATTCTTACCTCCGTTCCGTCTATATCGAACACAAACGAAAATTCTTTTTTTCGTGTATCTGTGGTCATGATCGCTACGGCCGCTGATTCGCTGGCCTCCTCGGTATCCTCCAATGCTTCTGCGAGAGCCGGGATGCCCTCGATGATCGGTTCGATCGGCAACGGTACACCGATTACCCCTGTGGATGCCACTATGATGTCCTCTTCTTTGATGCCGAGCGCGCCTGCAAGTGTACGGCAAGTAAGATTTGCCTTTTCATATCCGTCGCTGTTGCAGGTATTCGCATTGCCGCTGTTGCATATGACCGCCTGAGCAATGCCGTTGGAAAGATGCGCTCGGGTTACGCCCACAGGCGCCGCAAACACCCGGTTGGTGGTATATACGCCAGCCGCAGAGCATGGATGCTCTGCGTAAATCAGCGCAAGATCCTTTCTGGATTTACTTTTTCTCAATCCGCAGTGAATCCCTGCGGCACGGAATCCCCGCGGAGCCGTAATACCGCCGGAAATGGTTTCTAATTTCAATTGGTACTCCATATCGTGACTTTTCCTTTCATACACGGTCTCGGAAAGCGGTAGTTTCATCCGCTATCCATACTTCTCTGTCAGTACCTCCGTGTTTCTCCAGCCGATGTCGGGTCGGAGTAACAGGACTCAGAAAGCCTGCAATCCTAAATAAAAGACAAACTGCGGTTCATAGCATGATTGATATATATTCATCAACAAAATACTTTTGTGTGTATATCTTCTGCTGAACCCCGGACCATATGCAGATTTTCCCTTTAGTATCCGTTCAGTTTTATAATTTCCGTCTATAATCCAATCGTCAATAGACAGATCAGGCTGTATAAATATACACCTACACGTCTGCCGATACATGAATTCCTTCCGCTTTCATTTCAGAATCATCAATTTTTTCAGCTTATCGTGTTTTAAGTCAGAAAAACGCCGCCTGTGTGCGCCCATCCATCGTTCATTTCAGAAAAGTACAGCCTCCTGATAACGATCAGAACGCAGGCGGAAGCAGGCGCAGGCCCATGTCTTCCTGCAGACCGAACCGGATATTCATATTCTGGACAGCCTGTCCTGCCGCTCCCTTGACCATATTGTCTATACAAGAGCTGATAATCAGCATATCGGTTCTCTGGTCGCTATGCAGGGAGATATCGCAGAAATTGGAATATTTGACATCCCGCAGATTTGCATAGGTCCCCGCTGCTTTGACACGCACAAACATTTCTCCCGCATAATCTTCCTCATATGCCATGCGGATTTTCTCCATATCCGCTCCCTGCGCCATCTTTACATAGATCGTCGATTCAATACCGCGGTTAAGCGGCAACAGATGCGGCACAAAAACCACTTTTACCGAATTGCCGCAGATCTCCGACAGTGTCTGTTCAATTTCCGGAGTATGCCTGTGTACGCCCGCTTTGTAGGCCGAGAACGCCTCATTCGTATTGGGAAAATGGGTGTTCTGTGTAAGTGAGGCCCCCGCCCCGGTCACACCGGACTTCGAATCGATAACAATAGAGGAGGTCAGCACCAAGCCTCGTTTCAGTACAGGCGCCAGCCCTAAAGCGATACTCGTGGGATAACACCCCGGATTTCCGATCAGATTCGCCCCTTTGATATCCTCTCGGTACAGCTCCGGCAGTGCGTATACCGCCGCCGCGTGAAGCTCCGGCTTCGTATACGACTTATGATACCACGCTTCATAGGCCTCTGCATCATGCAAGCGGAAATCTGCACCTAAATCAATAAAAACTGCGCCTTTATCCATACACTGCTCAGCGTAGACCTCTGAAAGTCCGTGCGGAAGAGACGCAAAAACCACATCGCATTTTGGGATCAGCGTTTCCGCTTTCTCCAGCGGTATTTCACAGATACTCTGAAAACTCGGATACACCTCCGCTAATGTTTTCCCCTCATAGGAAACGGAGGAAACCGCCGTGAGCGTCACCGCCGGATGCTGCAGCAAAATTCTTGCAAGTTCTGCTCCGGCATATCCAGTCGCTCCGATAATGCCTGCTTTGATTTTTTCCATTTCCGGATTTCCTTTCCCTCGCATATTATCTGCATTTTATCACAATAGACTGTGTCTTGAATTCAGTGATCGAGAAAGCTGCGGAGCGATTGAAGCTGTAGCGCTACCGCTTCCCGTGCAGGACCGCCGGTCACCTTTCTACCGTCTACACAGCGTAGCAGATCTATAGCTTTATAAATCCCCTCATCAAAGACTTCTGAGAAGGTTTTATATTCATCTATTGTCAGTGTTTCGAGCGTCTTGTGATGCTCAATGCAGTAGGCGATCAAACTGCCGGTGATTTTATAGGCGTCGCGGAACGGCATGCCCTTTCTCACGAGAAAGTCCGCGCAGTCTGTCGCATTTATAAATCCGCCTGCCGATGCGCGACGCATATTCTCTTCCCTGACACGCATCGTCGCAAACATTTCGCCAAAAACCTCGATCGATATTTTCGTATTGTCGATCGCATCAAAAATCGCCTCTTTGTCCTCCTGCATATCCTTGTTATATGCCAGAGGCAACCCCTTCATCATGGTAAGTACCGTTGTCAGATCACCATAAACCCGGCCGGTTTTTCCTCTTACCAGCTCTGCGACATCCGGATTTTTCTTTTGCGGCATAATCGAAGAACCTGTGGAATACGCATCGTCAAGCTCTACAAATGCGAACTCGGAGGAACACCAAAGAATGACTTCCTCGGCGAAACGGCTCATATGCATCATCAGAATGGACAGCGCCGCTGCCAGTTCAAGCACAAAGTCGCGGTCTGATACTGCATCCATGCTGTTCTGTGTGACACCCTCAAAGCCCAAGCGTTCCGCCACGAATTCACGGTCGAGCGGGTAAGTGGTGGCAGCCAGTGCACCGGAGCCGAGCGGCATATAATTCATTCGCCGTCTCACGTCGGAAAGCCTTCCGCAGTCGCGCATCAGCATCTGTGCATAGGCGAGAATGTGATGCGCGAAGGTCACCGGCTGCGCGCGCTGTAGATGCGTATAACCCGGCATAACGGTTTCAGTGTGCTGCTCCGCCTTGTCGAGCAGTATTTTGAGGAGCGCGCGAACCGTGTCCTGCATGGCATCAATCTGTCCGCGCAGATACATGCGCAGGTCAAGGGTAACCTGATCGTTTCGGCTGCGCGCCGTATGCAGACGTTTTCCGACGTCTCCGATTCTTTCCGTAAGAAGCTGCTCGACGTACATATGGATATCCTCTGCATCCGTATCGAAGGTGACCTTTCCCTCCTCCATGTCTCTAAGAAGCTCTCCGAGTGTTTTGACCAGCAGCGCGGAATCCTCCGATGATATGATACCGCATTTTCCCAACATCTCCGCATGTGCCATGCTTCCTGTAATATCCTCACGGAACATCCGACAGTCGAACGGCAGCGAGGCATTGAAATCGTTGACCCGTCCATCCGTATCCTTTTGAAAGCGTCCCGCCCACATCTTCATTTGGCAACTTCCATCCTTTTCCTTTTTGTGTCTCCGTCGATTTTGTTTTTAAGATTTATGATCCTCCATCCCCGTCGGCACAGCGACTGTCGGAGATCTGAATACCGATTCACATCTCCGACAGTCCAGCGCCCAAATCCAAAAGGCGACAGCCCCACAGGCTCAATCTGCGCTGAACGGAGTGCATGCACCCTATTTATTTTCTTTTCTCTTTTGGTCCGCCAAGGCCTTGACCTTTAAAGGAAGGCCAAAAAGATTGATGAAGCCTGCGGAATCCGCCTGGTTGTACACATCGTCCTCTCCAAAAGTCGCAATCTCCTCGTTATAAAGTGAGTACGGCGAGGTTACGGATGCCGGTATGATATTCCCCTTATACAGCTTGAGCTTGACATCGCCCGTCACCGTCTCTTGAGTCTTGTCGACGAACGCAGACAGCGCCTCGCGACAAGGCGTAAACCACTGGCCGAAATAAACCAGGTCTGCAAATTTTCCTGAAAGCATTTGCTTGAGGTGCATGGTTTCACGGTCCAGCGTAATGCTTTCCAGAATTTCATGCGCCTGATACAGAATGGTTCCGCCCGGCGTTTCATACACACCGCGGCTCTTCATGCCGACGAGTCGGTTCTCCACAATATCAATAATACCGATACCGTTGCTACCGCCGAGCGCATTCAACTTTTCCATAGTTTCAACCGCCCCGCAGGCCTTGCCGTCCAACGCCACCGGCACGCCCTTTTCAAAGGTGATCGTCACATAAGTAGGACGGTCCGGCGCCGTCTCGGGTGAAACCCCCAACTCCAAAATTTTGTCATACATCGGCTCATTCGCCGGATCCTCGAGATCCAAGCCCTCATGGGACAGATGCCAGATGTTTTTATCCTTAGAATAATTGGTCTCCCGGGATACCGGAATGGAAATTCCTTTGGAAATCGCATAATCGATTTCCTCATCCCGCGATTTCAAATCCCACACGCGCCACGGAGCAATGATTTCCATATCCGGTGCAAACGCTTTGATGGTAAGCTCAAAACGGACCTGATCATTTCCCTTGCCGGTACAGCCGTGGGCAATTGCATCAGCCCCCTCTGCTTTGGCGATCTCAACCATGCGTTTTGCAATGACCGGTCTTGCAAAAGCAGTACCAAGTAGGTAAGTATTTTCATATTTTGCTCCGGCCTTGACCGTTGGATAAATATAATCTTCAATAAACTCACGGCGCAGATCCTCCAGATACAGCTTGGAGGCCCCTGTTTTCAAAGCCTTTTCCTCAAGTCCATCCGTTTCCTTGCCCTGACCGACATCTCCGCATACGGCAATAATTTCACTGCCCGGAAAGTGGTCCTTGAGCCATGGAATCATAATGGAGGTATCCAAACCTCCTGAATATGCAAGAACAATTTTTTTAATTTCCTTTTTCATCTTAAACCCTCCATATATTACGCAAAAGGATTCAGCCATCAGTATTTTGTACTTAATCATTATATCGCATATTTATACATATATCAAGCATTATTTTTGTATAATTATGCAATTCATTTTCTAAAATTGTATACAATCTGCACAAATATACTTCAGTACATTATCTCTCTCACACCAAATTTCATCAGAGACTTTTTAAGCCGTATGCAAATATACTTCGCATACGAAAAAACAAACTTATATGCGCGCCAATCCACTTCTTCGGGCTTCTGCCGCGACAGCAGCAGAAACAGCGGCACAAACACGGGGATCCAAAGCTGACGGCAATATGTAATCCGAATGAAGTTCATCGTCGGATACAAGACCGGCAATCGCGCGGGCAGCAGCCATTTTCATATTATCGTCAATATCCCTTGCTCGCACATCCAGCGCCCCGCGGAAAACACCGGGAAATGCCAGAACATTGTTGATCTGATTCGGATAATCGCTTCGTCCAGTTCCCACTACCGCCGCTCCGGCAGCTTTGGCTTCCTCAGGCAGTATCTCCGGAACAGGATTTGCCATAGCAAAAATAATCGGATCAGGGGCCATTTGGCGGACCATCTTCTGTGTCAGCAGACCGGGACGGGAAACACCGAGAAAAACATCCGCACCGCGGATCACCTCCGCAAGCCCTCCTGTTTCCCTGTCCGGGTTTGATATCTCAGCCGCGCGTCTATGTTCCTCATTCATTCCCGGCATGCCGGAGACCAACGCGCCGTCTCTGTCCACAAAGATCAATCGACGGATGCCCGCCCGCAAAAAGAGTTTCCCAATAGCAAGTCCCGCTGCCCCCGCACCATTGATAACGACCTTAATCTCCTCCATTCGTTTGTTTACCAGTCTTAATGCGTTACACAGCGCAGCAACCGCGATAATCGCCGTTCCATGCTGGTCATCGTGAAAAACGGGAATGTCACAGACCTCCTTGAGCCGGCGCTCTATCTCAAAGCAGCGCGGTGCAGATATATCCTCAAGATTGATTCCTCCAAAGCTGCCCGCGATCAGAGAAACGGTTTGCACAATCTCGTCGACGTCCTTTGAGCGGATACATAACGGAAATGCATCCACACCGCCGAATTCCTTAAACAAAAGACATTTTCCCTCCATAACGGGCATCCCAGCCTCAGGGCCGATGTCTCCGAGCCCCAAAACTGCTGTGCCATCGGTTACAACTGCCACAAGATTCCAGCGACGCGTCAGTAGATAGGACTGACTCGGGTCCTTCTGAATAGCCAGACAGGGTTCTGCAACGCCCGGCGTATATGCAATCGCTAGATCCTCTCTGGTTTTGGCGGTAGTTGTTGGGGTGATTTCTATTTTCCCCCGCCATTCGTAATGCTTTATCAGTGCCTGTTCTTTTTTATTATCCATTGCTGTGATACACACCGGCGGACGCCGGACCCCTTCCTTATCTATAAAAACGAAAACAGCTTCGCTTTGCATCATCATGAAGCCGGACGCATAGGAAATGATGTTCCACTGGCTATTTTCCGATTCACCCGGCCTTAGACGCACAAATTGTCATTCCTTGTTATTTTATCACAAAATCTTCTGTCATTTCAAGACAAATTCATGAATATTCAAATTTTTATGCAGCAAATACAGAATTTACAAGGTTTATTTTTTGTTAGATGCCGGATACTAAAAGGGAAAAAACAATTACTACGCCGATTGGAAAGGGGACACATTATGAAATTAATCAAACGCAGTCTATCCATGCTGCTGCTTGCACTTCTGATCCTTCCGAGCCTCCATGTACTGGCAGATTCGAGTGCACAGAACTGGTATTTTAAAAAAAATGAAAATCATGAACAGCCTCCGCTGGATACACAACTACAATATACAGAAGAACTCGACGCATATTACGTAGATAAGAATGCAGAAGAAGATGATCCGGTTTTATACCTCACCTTTGACGCCGGATATGAAAACGGCAACATCGAAAAAATACTTGACGCACTGAAAAAGCACAATGCGCCTGCCGCATTTTTCGTGCTTTCGCATCTCGTACAGAATAATACGGATCTTATTGTGCGCATGAAGGAAGAGGGCCATACCATCTGTAATCACACCGCATCTCATAAGGATATGAGCAAGGTAACGGATTTTGCCGCCTTTGAGGCCGAACTCAAAAAGATGGAGGAAATTTGCTTTAGCTGTGCCGGCGTCACAATGAGCAAGTATTACCGTCCTCCTGAGGGCAAATTCACGCGCGAAAATCTGGAATTTGCGAAAAAAATGGGATATTCTACGATCTTTTGGAGCTTTGCTTATGCGGATTGGGACAACAACAAGCAGCCGGACTCCAAAGCCGCCATAGATAACATTTTAAAGCATACGCACAACGGCGCCGTGATCCTACTCCATCCGACCTCTGCCACGAATGCACAGATCATGGACGAGTTGCTGACAGCATGGGAAAAGGAAGGCTACCGATTCGGTACGCTTGACGAACTGACAGGCAAAACGGAAGGCTAAAGGCCGTGAAGTTCCCCTGCCCGTACGGGTTTAAGCAACATCTTTTGAAAGGCATGGTCATATGATAAAAAAGCATAAGCACTTGGTCAGAATTATCCTGGCAGCCTTCAGTACATTTCTGAGCGCTGCACTGTTCATATCGGCAAAGCCGTATACGCCCGTCCGGGATGATAATGTGTTTTCGCATCACAAAAATTCCCAAAAAAAGATCGCATTGACCTTTGACGACGGTCCTCATTCGGTATATACTGCCCAAATTTTAGATCTTCTCGCAGAATATGATATAAAAGCCACTTTTTTTCTGGTAGGAGAGAATGCTCAAAAATATCCCAATCTGGTTCTGAGAGAAGAAAATGAAGGACACGAACTTGGAAATCATACCTTCACGCATCCTAAAATTGCTAAGCTTACACCCCAGGCTCTGCAACTCGAAATTCTAAAAAATGAAAGATTAATATACGAGCTCACAGAGGGACGAACCAAGCTGTTTCGTCCGCCTGAGGGCCTCTGTACCCAAAAAATATCTGATTTAGCCTCTTCCCTTGACTATAATATTATTCTATGGAACATCGATACACTGGATTGGGCGCATAATAAATCCGAGGAAATCATATCCCTGGTGACAAAAAAGATTCAGCCGGGCGACATACTGCTTTTCCATGATTATATCGTGGGTGAATCTCCTACCCTTTCAGCGCTGGAGAAAATCATTCCCGCACTGTTGAAGGAAGGTTATCAGTTTGTCACCGTTTCCGAATTGATTCACAGCAACTGAAACGGCAATTTAAAAAAGATATATTGGATACAAACGATTCCACGATGTGAGGGTGCCGCAAAACATTCATTTTGCAGCACCCTCAGCCATTTTAACGTTCTGTTTACATGCCCTTATTTGCGTCGGATTCTTTTGCCGTCAACTCAGCCGCGGAGCTTTGCTCCGGTCTCGCGTTCCAGGACATCTTTAACCTTTTGAGTTGCATCGTCCGCTTCCTTATCTGTCAGGGTACGGTCCTGAGCACGGAAAACCAAACGAAACGCCACGCTTTTCCTGCCTTCTCCCACCTGACATCCCTCATATACGTCAAACAGTCGTATGCTTTCCAGCAGCTTTCCGGCGCTTTTCTTCATGATATCTTCCAATACACCGACTTGCAGTTCTTTGCCGCATACAAAAGCCAGATCTCGCGTCAGCGACGGGAATTTCGGCAATGGACGATATTCTTTTTTCAAATTCGATATGTCATATAAAAGATCAAAGTCTACTTCTGCCAAACACACGCGATGATCTATGTCATAATTTTGCAGCACCAGCGGGTGTGCCTCACCGAAGACCGCCACCTTTTTATCTCCGAAAAATACCTCCGCGCACCGTCCCGGATGATATGCATACAGCCTTTCCTGTGCAGCATATCGGACACCGGTCACACCGGCTTCATCCAGGATTTTTTCTACCATGCCTTTCATGGTATAGAAATCGCCCATTTCATAGAATCCAAGCACAAGACACGTGCGCTCCTCCGGCAAGGTTCCCGCAAGACCGCGGTTGTTGGTTACCGTCCCCTCAGGGCGTGGCAGATAGATCTTTGCCATTTCGTACAGACCTACATGCTCTGCGTGAAAATGCGAATTGCGCGACAGTACTTCAAGCATGGACGGCAGCGCGGTCGTCCGCATAATGCTCGTATCCTCCCCTAGCGGATTCTGTATTACGACAGAATTTCTTCCCGGATCGTTTTGCGGCATGCAGATTTTGTCGTAATATTTGGGACTGATAAAGGTAAAAGTACATATTTCATTCAATCCCATAGCACACTGGATCTCATGCATGCGCTCCCGGAACGCCTGCTTTGGCGTCAGCCCTCCCTCCATAACCTCAGCCTGAATGCGTGTGGATTCGATCCGGTTATAGCCGTAAATTCGAATGATTTCCTCCGCCAAATCGTTCATGCAGGCTACATCATCTCGAAAGGATGGAATACGTACGGTGTTTCCACTGACCTCGAAATGGAGACGTGTCAAAATCTCGCGCATCTCCTCTGCAGTGAGTGAAATGCCAAGAAACCGATTGATCCTTTCCGCCTCCAGCGTAAGCACACGTGTCTGCTTCGGCTCCGGGTACACATCCACAATACCGTTGACCACCTCGCCCGCACCTAACAGCTCAACCAGCTCGCAGGCACGTTCTACTGCCTCCCACGTGTTCTCGCTGTCCAGTCCCTTTTCAAAGCGAGATGAGCTCTCTGTGCGCATTCCCAACTTTCTTGCAGTCATCCGTACTGAAGCTCCTTGGAAATTCGCGCTTTCAAAAACCACTGTCTGCGTTGTCTCCTTGATCTCGCTGTTCGCACCGCCCATGACGCCAGCCAGCGCAACCGCCTTATTGTCATCTGCAATCACCAGCATGTTTCGGTCGAGCGTATGCGAAATATCGTCGAGAGAAATAAAATGCTCTCCCTCCTCGGCTGTACGTACCTGTATACGGCTACCGTCCAGGCAGGCATAGTCAAAGGCATGCATGGGCTGACCGTATTCAAGCATGACATAATTGGTAATATCTACAATATTATTGATCGGCCGTACGCCTGCCGCGCGCAGCCGCATACGCATCCATATCGGAGAAGGCGCAATTTTTACATTTTTTACCACACGGGCCGTATATCTGGCGCACTTTTCCTTGTCCAAGATCTTCACGCTGAGATAATGATCTATGGTATCCCCGCTTCCTGCTCTAACAACCGGCTTGTGATGCGCCAAAGTTCTGTCAAAGCTGGCAGCGCTTTCTCTTGCAAGACCAATGACTGACAGACAATCTGGTCGGTTCGGTGTGATTTCGAACTCTACAACCGTGTCCCGCAGCTTCAGAACATCTCGAATATCATCCCCCGGTGTGCAGGGTTCCTCCAAAATCAATATACCATCTTCAATTGCATTCGGCATATCGTACAGCGTAAGATTCAGCTCGGCAATGGAGCACAGCATGCCGTTGGAAGCCGCTCCGCGCAGCTTGCCGGCCTTGATTTTCACGCCTCCCGGTAATTTCGCCGGTGCTTTCGCCACCGGTACCATAGCGCCGACATATACATTTTGCGCGCCTGTGACAATTTGCAGCGGTTCCTTCTCACCGACGTCCAGCATGCAAATCTGCAGTCTTTCCGCATCAGGGTGTTTGTCTATTGACACAATCTTCCCTGCAACCACATTTTCAATATCCTCGCCCAATCGCTCATACCCTTCTACCTTTGAGCCAGTATTGGTCATTACTTCCGCATATTCCCGCGGCTCAATATCCGTGCAGTCCACAAAATCCTTCAACCAATTCATCGGTAATTTCATCTGTACGAATCTCATCCTTTCTCTGCTTCTTCAGGCCTTGGCGTTCTGTGCAACTGCTATCCGCCCTCAAAAGGCCCATAACCTGACCCGAAACTCATTTTTTCGGTTCAATGATTTTTGCCGTTCTCCTGATGCTTTGACCGAGCTTTCTGCATTAAAATTGTCTCAAAAACCGTATGTCGTTTTCATACAAATAACGCATGTCATCTATATTATATTTCCGCATGACGATGCGCTCAATGCCCATGCCGAAGGCAAAGCCGGAATACACCGCGGGGTCGATGCCGCATTCCTCAAGTACATGTGGATGTACCATACCGGCTCCTAAAATTTCAATCCAGCCCTCTCCCTTACAGAGACGGCACCCCTTCCCGCCGCAGACAAAGCAGGAAACATCGACCTCGGCCGACGGTTCCGTAAACGGAAAATGATGCGGGCGGAAACGAATTTTTGTCTGTTCGCCGAAGAGCCGCCGCGCTGCAATTTCCAATGTCCCTTTTAAGTCTCCCATGGTGATACCGCGGTCTACAACCAAACCCTCTACCTGATGAAACACAGGGGAATGCGTGGCATCCACAGCATCCGAGCGGTACACTCGACCGGGTGAAATCACACGAATGGGCGGTTTTTGCTCCTGCATCGTTCGCACCTGTACAGGAGATGTCTGAGAGCGCAGCAGAATGTGGTCCGTTATATAAAACGTATCCTGTGTGTCCCTTGCCGGATGGTTTGCCGGAATATTCAAAGCTTCAAAATTGTAATAATCATATTCAACTTCGGGCCCTTCCGCAATGGTAAAGCCCATGCCTAAAAATACATTGCTGATTTCCTTTTCAATGGCGGCCAAAGGGTGCCTTTTGCCGATCTGCGGAAGATTTCCCGGAATTGTAACATCCAATTTTTCCTCAAAGAGCCTAGTCTGCAGTGCCTCCTCTTTCTGTTTCTGCGCGCGGGCGGCCAAAGCCTTTTCGATATATTCCCGAACCTCATTTGCAAGCTGCCCCATAGCAGGCCTTTCCTCAGCTGACAGCTTACCCATGCCGCGCAATACAGCGGTCAGCTCACCCTTTTTTCCCAAATACCGAATGCGGAGCTGCTCTGTGTCCACATGCGCATCCTCTAGCTGACGCTTTACATTTTCTCTGATCTCCATTAGTAAATTTTTCATAAACGTCTACTCCTTCCCCCTGCTTTTGGCAGGCTATTAAGCTTAATATAATTCGTTATTCACTTTGCCTGACCATTATATTTGGTCCCTTTGCTGTCTCCTCGTTCCTTACAAAACTATAATAACCCACCGTTGACCGCATATAACCCACTCCGAAGAACGAGTCGAATCACCGCCCTGAAAAGCATACCGCGTGCCTGATTCTGCATTCTATTTTCTTACCGTGCCGAACGAACAGCGGCTGCTCTCAAATGATCCTGACAATAATAGTGTTTTTTCGGGTACCGCATTTCATTCCCTGATTCTTGTCCGCGCATCGTTTTTACCTACACTTGACGAGCCCACCCGGTAGAAATCAGGCTCGTCGGGTCTGCCCAAACTTTATCCTAGATTCCGCCAATGCCCCAAACTATTATACTTCTGAATAAAGCTGCTACAGAAAAGAAAAAGCTTTCGACCCAAATCAGGACGAAAGCTTTTGTTCCGCGGTACCACCCGAATTTTCGCGTCAAGACGCGAACACTCTATGCGCACGGTAACGGTGTGCTGCCGGATCGGGCTACACAGGCCTTAAAGCTCTTCACCCTTTCTGCTCCAAAGAGAAATGCCTTCAGATTCCGCCGCATGCATGCTCACAGCCCCCGGCATACACTCTCTGACGCAGCGGTCGTTTATAATCTCTGTCGGCTTGCTTTATCATTGCATTTTTAATATATTTGTAAAATAAGATAGCACAAAAACAGTGAAATGTCAAGAGGGACTTTTCTAAGCCATTGCATCTGCCTCCTAAATGAAACCGATAAAGCAGTATGTCTTCGGAAATTTTCACTGTGGCTCCATGGAAAAGTGTTTCGATATTATGGATTTAGGCGGAAGAGGCAGATGCCGACGCTCCCAACTCTGCAAATTCAAGAGAACCTCTGTGCGTCTTTCATCGCTCATTCTAACTCCAAAACAACAAAAAATAATTTTAATTTAACTACAAAATATATGCAACGGTACTCTAAGTGCCTTTCATGTATTATGATTTTCTGTGCTTAAACAATGATGAAAGCGGACGAACCTTTGTGTTTTAATATGATTTTAAACATGACAAATCTTATCTCAGTTAAAGCTGTAAACAGCAAATATGGCTCAGACATTTTCTACTGCATCTGCCGTCGGTCTTTAAGCAGGCTGCCGATATAAGCAATCAATTCAAACGGCGACGGCGCTCCGCGGGCCGGTACCTGTTGCCAGAAATCCTGGACTTCAGGATCTGTATTGCTGTAACCGATTTGTATTGCCTTTTCGATTTCTTTAAGTATGGTATGTTCACTGACGCCCTCATGCTTTGCCAGACTGCGTATGATTCTTTTAATATCTCTCTTTTCCATAATTAATTATAACCATTCCTTTCTTGCAGCGAGGCGATGTTTTGGCCGGTTTCCGTAGGACATTCGCGCCACACTGTACGGCGCGTATGGCACAAAACTTGCGTTTGAGAGATTTTTCTTCCACAATTCTCTCCTTTTATACGCTTTACATGTGTGCAGAAAATAAGACAAGATTTCTTAGAACTTCTAAAATTATTCTAATATGCTACACTATATATTGTCAAATAAAATCGTTCGCCTCTTTTTGACGACAAGTGACAGATAGGGAGTGATTTACATGCACCATTACGGCAAAATTCGTATAAAATTAGAAGAACTTGTCAAAGCAAGGGGAATTTCCAAGAACAAATTAAGTCAGAGAGCTGAGATGCAGAGGTCACAAATCAATCACTATTGCAAAAATGAAATTAGTCGGCTTGATATAGATGTGCTGGCTAGAATCTGCACCGTTTTAGAATGTGAAATAGGAGATCTGCTGGAATTTATTCCTCCAGAGAACTGTGACTGAGCTTCGCGGTCGTCTCCGTCATTTAGGCTACATCAGCGATCGCGGACCAGACTGTTTCTTCCTTGAGGCTCCTCTCTTTCCGCCTTTGTTCATTAATCTTTCTCCGGACCTTTTGTTAAGTATCTCTCCGCATTTACCAATCAACTCCGAATGAATTCCGTCCGGGCCACGATACGGCCCTTTTCACCCTAAAAAGGGGCTTGCAAAAACTAACGATGCTGCAGGCCTCCTTTTACTATGTTTAATGTTAACGCTGTTTCTGATCTTCCGTATAATATTGCGCCTGTGCATTCCACAGCTCACTGTATTTGCCGTTCTGGTCCCCTAAAAGCTCCTCATGAGAGCCGCGCTGGACAATATTGCCGTTATCAAATACCGCGATATTGTCACAGAAGCGGCAGGAGGATAGACGGTGCGAGATATAGACTGCAGTTTTATCACCGACAATTTCACTGAATCTGCTGTAGATCTCAGCCGCAGCCCGGGGATCAAGCGCAGCAGTCGGCTCGTCCAGGATAATAAACGGCGAATCCTTATACAATGCCCTTGCCAGTGCAATTTTCTGCCCCTCTCCGCCGGAAACCTCAACGCCTGAATCATTCAGATCCTTGTACAGCCAGGTATCCATTCCGGCGCTCATCTCCGACAGACGGCTGGCAAAGCCGGCCTTCTGAAGACAGCTCTCAACCTTCTCCCGGTCAAAGGCCAGCTTTGCAGCCACATTTTGCCCGACCGTAAACGAAAACAGCTTGAAATCCTGAAATACTACGGAAAAAATGGACATGTATTCGAGATAATCATATTTTTGGATATTGATACCGTTCAGCAGAATCTCCCCCTCCGTCGGATCATAGAGGCGGCAGAGCAGCTTGATAAAGGTTGTCTTGCCCGAACCGTTCATGCCCACGACAGCAAGACGCTCCCCGGTCTGAAAAACGAGTGAGACGTCTTTCAGTGCATATGCTTCAGCACCGGGATATCGAAAGCTGACGTTACGAAATTCGATTTCATATCGGTTATCCGAACGTTTTTCAACGGTGAGGCTACCCTTGTACATGCTGTTCGGAATATCGAGGAAGTCCAATATCAGTTTTAAAAACGATGCGTTGTTGCGCATATCGCCCGCCGTGGTCAAAATGGAGGAAATGCTGCCCGCAAGCGCTGTCACGGAGGCAACATATTGCGTGACAGCGCCGACGCCGAATGCCCCTGCCCAGGACTTCAGGCAGACAAACAGATATACAA
>DXYE01000005.1 GCA_019415985.1 Clostridiales bacterium | reverse complement strand
TTATTATATTTTCAAGATAAATATAAAATAATTCGTCTTAAATTAGGATATATTGTTGAATAATATAATATTATATGTTAAAATATATAATAATTTCATGATATACCAAAATAAGGGAATTTAGTCGAATATAACCAATTAATACAGACCTAATTCTTCGTTTCATCAGAGATGAATTTGCTATTGGTATAAGAATTGCCTGCTGTTGCTGGTTTTAAGTGTACTGTAATGACGTTAAAATAAGAATGAAATATGAAATACAGAACTTTTAAGTGTTTGGAAGGAGATAATTCATGAACCATTTTTATGATCAGGCAGGTGCCAGAATTCGCCAACTTAGAGAAATGAATCGTTATACGCGTGAAAAATTTGCGGAAATAGCCGATATATCTCCGAAATTCCTCTATGAAATTGAAACGGGTCAGAAAGGCTTTTCTGCTGATACACTTTACCGTATTGCAAAGGGATTGTCTGTCAACTGTGAATACATACTGACGGGTGAAACGCAAGAGCCTTATCAGGAAGATGTTCTGCGAGCGCTCAAATTATTTGAACCCTCTCAAATGGGAATCGTCAAACAGATGCTGACATCTTGTTATGAATTAAGTACAAAGAAAGACCCTTCATAAGCGGACAAGCCGCTACTGTACGTTTAGGCATGGACGGACGTTGGTTCTTGTGCGGATTGCATCATTTATATTGAAAGGTACGGTGTATTATGAAGCTAAAACCGGCTGGCGGATTTCTGCTTGTGCGGCCTTTGCAGAATATTCCTCCTATATTTCAGGGGATTGTTTCTATGGATGACGCTGGAGCTTATGAACGAGTTGTCTGTGTGGAGGAAACCTCCCATTCGCAGGCAGACATCTCGGACATATACGTGAAGGGGGACAAGCTGCTCATCAATCCGAAGAACGGAATACCTGTAACGGTAAAAGGTGAGCGATGTTTGATCATTTCGTGCAGGGATGTACTTGCTTTTTTTGAGTACTGACGGAGACAGTACGGCAAATCCTTTGCATCTTAACCTTCCGGTTGCGGATTTATATTTAATATCAAAGCGGAAACGTAAAGATGCTTTTTACAAGATCGCTTTGCGGGCTACATAACGTGGCCTGCAAAGCGTTTTTCATTCCTCCGTGTACTCATGTATGACGCTGCAGTATCTACCACAAGCCGTTTTTACGTTGTAATATCGGTTTGCCGCAAATATAAAGGGAGGTAAAGAACAGCGCCGCGGCTTCTTCACCGCGGCGCTATCCACAAATGAAAGAAAAAAGCAGAGCAGAAGAAATGATTATATTTTCAATAGAAAAGATGTTTGAGTTTCCCGGTGTGTGTTTAAGCAGCCGGAGCGCTGGCGTCAGACTCGCCGGGGGCGTCTGATTCCGAGACTTCCGGATCCGCTGAGGTTTCCGGCGCTGTAGTGGGTGTGGCGTCGCCGGCAAACGGGAGAAGGAAATCGATGCTGTCCATGGGAGGAAGCTCGGGGGTGACTGTTGCGATATAGTCGGCCCACTCCTGCTCGGAAAGCCCGAGCGCTCCAATTTCAGCAGTTGTCATGTCCTGAAGATCGCGGAACGAATAGATATGGCCATCGTCCGCGTATACGGCATACGGGCTTTTGAGTACGCGTTTGCGGAACGCTTCGTCATCGCTGAATAATGCGTCGATCATTTCGTCGGTGCACAAAAACATATTTCGTCCCTGTGCAACAATTGATGCCTGATATGCCTCGAACTCCTCCCGTGTTGCATTCAGCTTTTCAATTAAATAAACCATGACCGGTGGAAATTCGTCGTTTTCATAAGATTTGTAATAATATAGATCTTCCCATGTATCAACTAGCTCTTTCAGTTTGTCTTCGTCCCTAGTGAGAAAAGTATTTTCATTATAGGTGAATCCCATAACGCTGGCATGATAATAATCTGCGAGCGTGTCAACATCTCCGCCAATCGGAGCCTGAGTATCCGTATCCGTGTCGGAGGATATCGGTTCTGAGGAAACCTGAGATGTTGTGGAATCGGAGGACTGTTGAGCATCGCCGGTCTGCGTCGTGCTGCAGGACGCGAGCATGAGAAGAGAGACAAGGGAGATGATTAAATATTTAATGAATTTCATGGGGTGTTCTCCTTTCAAGAACTATAATTAAAGCTCCAGATATAGCGATTGAAGAATGCGTGCGGGTAGGTAAAATAATTGAAAGATCCATTTCTGTAGGCGCTGCCTCCATCGGTAATAACGCCGAAATGCAGATGGTAGGCCCCCGGGGAGCCGGTATCGCCGGTTTCCCCGATTTTTTGTCCTTTGGTTACTGTCGCTCCATGCGAAACTGTAACGTTACTCAAATGAAGGTAGGCAGCTTTCAGCTTAACAGAATTTGAGGAATAGACATATTGATTAGCACTCGGAGTCAATTCAATAAATTTTCCAATGCTGCCGAGTTCATCTGTATAGATTGCCCCATCCGTAACAGCATAAACATTGGTACCGTTGCTTGCTATGATGTCTACGCCACTATGCATATTATAACCATTATATTCACGATACCCAAATGATGACGACAGGATATAATTGCTGTTCGGCAGAGGATTTACCCATTTGTAACTTCTGTACAGTATTTCCGCATTGTTTAAGTCATTTTCCGGATATACGATCCACCGTTGCTTGTCATCATTTACATTTCTTGTTTGCAGCTTCAAACGTCCGTTGACATTAGCAATTGCCAGGTTGGTATTGGACGCCGGTACAAACTGGTATAAGTTATAAGCTACCTTTACCAGTATGAAGTCCTTATAATACGATGTGCTTGTGGAGGGAACTGTCATGATCTCGCTTCCCGCCGACACAGATGATACTCCGAACTGCCGGTAAAAAGCATAGTAGCTGCAAAGCGGAGAAATACGATGACGGCCGGAGCCAAGGTCCTGTGTAAAGCGGAAATATTGCGCGCCGTAGGTGTCGTCGTGCTCAGCCATAACAATACGGTTGTTTTCGGTTGTGTTGAGTCCGTTGTTATTTGAACTAATATTGCGCACATTCATATACAGGGATGACGAGGCGTTTCTTATTTTATAAATACCATTAGTCAATTCTTCGGAAGACGGAATTCTCGAAAAGACGACCGCCGCCTCCGCACGGGTGATGGAATTATCGGGGTTAAAATTGTTGCTGCCATCGCCGCTGACCAGGCCGGCGCTGTGCAGTACGCTGACGGCTTCCTGAGCCCAGGAGGAGATATCGTTCTGGTCATTGAAGCTCGAAACGCTGCTTCGGGTATACGAATGGTTGTAGGCGACGAGGAAATTGTAGATCATGACGGCAAAGGATTCCTTGTTCATGACCTGATTGGGGGAAAAGGTCGTTGCTGAGGTGCCGTTTATGATGTTGTTATTCTTTGCCCATCTTGCATAACCCAGACCCGCTGTGCCTGAAGGCAAGTCGGTAAATGGGGGGGAACCGTTATCGTTGATAGGAACCCCCGCCAGCTTGCCGAGGCAGGTGACGGCGGCAAGCCGTGTCATGGTGTAGGTCGGACGGAAATAATTTCCGCTGTACGCTCCCATGATACCGCGGTTTGTTACATTGTTGACATAGGTGTATGCCCAATGCGTCGATGGGACGTCTGTATAAAGAGCTGAGGCTGGTATGAGGAAAATGGGGAAAAGAAATGCTGCTGCGAGAATAAAGGAAAATACGTTCCGCAAAAGTTTGGAAATGCGACTTCTATGCGGGGTGATGGCCAGATGTATTTTTACTTCCTCCTTTTCTTTCGACTGTCTCCGCTTTGATTCCGTTATTATTCTATGTTCCTTCATTGCTGCGTGGGCCTCACCTCTTTTTTATGTTTTGTTAAAATGAATAAGGTATAATACCATAATTCATTACAAAAAAACAAAACAAAATAAACAAAAAATGTTCACAAAAGCATTATAACACAGGAAAAATTTTCTGTCAAGGGTAAAAAGGTCGAAGGAAACGAAAGGATCTGGAGGGCCTATAGGGGCCTTTTACCTATAAAAGGCAGGATGTGGCGCCTACGGGGGTTTTAAGAAAGGGGATAGGCATATATAATGGAAGCAGTCGGCAGGCAGCTGGGCTCGAGGGTAGGGAAAACGGTTTTTTAAAACGGCGCCTTCCTTATAAAAATGCATCAGAAAACAATCGGCGTTTAAATAATGCCCGCCTGCTGTTTACACGATGCATGAAAAAGTTCCGTCCAGCCAGCGTCATTGGCGTCCGGAGCTGCCGGCAGCCTCCGCAAAAAACAGTGATGCGGGGTCAAAGCGCGATGATTGAGATGATAAGAGTAAAGCTGGACAGCGAACTGCCTTTTTATGCCGAACAGATGGAGGCGGTTTCCTGGGAACGGCGGGTTAGGATTATCTCCAGTAAGCTCGTACCGGACAAGAAGCGAAGTCTTGCAGCTGAGATGCTGATGCGAATCTGTGCACATAAGTGGCTTGGCATCCCTGCAAAAAAGGTACAATTTCGCAGAAATCCGTATGGGCGGCCATATGTTCCAAATGTGAGGCATTTTCATTTTAATGTTTCACACGCGGGAGATTACGTTGCCATAGTAGCAGCGCGAAACACTGTGGGAGTCGATCTCGAACGGATTCGGGATATGGATCAAAGCATTATAAAGCGGTTCTATACCCCGGCAGAGAGAGAATACTGTGCCGGAGCGTGCGACGCGGACCGTCAGGCGGCTGAGACACAAATATGGACCTTAAAGGAAAGCTATATAAAAGCGCGCGGAAAGGGGCTCTCTCTTCCGCTGGACAGCTTTTCCTTCCGAATGACGGAGCCCATATCTGTGATACCGGATGACGAGAGGTATCCTCATCGCTTTTATTCCGATTTTTTTGACGGCCATGTCTTTACCGTTTGCTGCACCGGCAGAGTTCAGGAGTTGAAGATCTGTGATATGGGAGAAGCGGAGCTGTATCCGACATTTTTAAGGTGCGGCGCTGAGGCATGAGACGTTTATTTAAACTTAGGCAAGAAAGGCTCGTCTATGGTGTATGCGCACGTCCGAAATCAGCTGTTTTGCCGGGATATGCTTGAAAAGCCGTACCATTTGATCAGATGCCCGGGGACGTATGGGTATGTAACTGCTAAAAGGATGGCTCCCGCTGCCGCAATAGGACGATAGAAATTGTATGTATTCAGCAATTTTGTGATAACTGTCTGTTGCAGCGCTGTGCATTTCAACTGAATGTTCGGCTAAATTCAAAGACAGCTAAAAGTGTGGAGCCGATCCTTCCTTCGTGTTGAAAAGGAAAGACAGAATACTTAGAAGATTAGAAGAGGGGGAAAGGAAATAGAAGGTATGGAATTTGCGAGACGGTGCAGGCTGCTGCTCTGTTTTCTGGCTGTGTCGGTGTTTTTTTGCATGATACCGGCTTCGGCAGTCGATTTGCCGTTGGACTGTGATATTTTGGACAGGCTCGACGCTCTTGCAGAGGAAGCTATGGCAAAATCCGGGACACCGGGCATCGCAGCGGCAATTGTAACGCCGGAAACCGTTGAATTCAGAAATTACGGTATGTCAAACGTCGAAAAGGGAGAGGCGGTTACGAGCGAGACCCTGTTTGAACTTGGGTCCATGAGCAAAGCATATACTGCCCTCGGTATTTTATACCTTGAACAGCAAGGCATGCTTTCACTTTCAGACGAGGTGCAGAAGTGGATTCCGGAGCTTACTGTCTATTATAAAGGAAGGGTAAAAGGTGAAATTTTCGATGGCGAGGTACCGTTGACCATCGACCAATGTCTGCATCATACAACAGGCATCCCCTTCCGTACCATTGGATACATACCGGAGGGCGACACGCCGGATATGCTCGACAAAACCGTGGAGATGCTTTCCGGTGTACGGCTGGATTTTTATCCGGGTGAGAAATTTTCCTATACAACGGTCAACTACGATATCTTAGGCTGTATTATCCAGAGAATTACGGGTGAGAGCTTTGAAACCTTTATAACGGAACAGATACTGCGGCCTCTCGGTCTGTACAAGACTTATCTGACGCGGCAGGAGGCGGCGGCTGTCGGTCCTCTTGCGCAGGGCTACAAGGTCGAATTCTTACAGACGGTGCCATATGATGCCCCTGTGTACCGCGGCAACACGCCTGCGGGGTATGTGATATCTTCTGCGGAGGATATGGTTCGCTGGATGAAAATTCAAATGGGTCTTGTGGAGCTTCCCGAAGCATGGAAAGAACTGATTGAGGCCTCCCACCGACCGGATCTCTCGGTCCTGCCGCAGGGAAATTGTTTTTACGCTGCCGGCTGGAGTGTGACGTCAGATGGGACATCCGTACTGCATGGCGGTTCTAATCCCAATTACTCGTCACATCTGTATATGGATATGGAGACCAAGACCGGTATCTGTGTACTGAGCAATCTGAACTCCAATGCGCCGGGGTATGTCGCAGACGGTTTTATCAATATGCTGAGCTATGCCGAGACAGGAGAGTATACAGAGGATGTTTATCAGAGCATGGATATGACCTTTACTTTGATCTGCGCGGCAGCTCTGATTTTGGGCGTCCTTTTCTTCATTTTACTCATCATAGCGACGGTTGAGCTGATAACCGGAAAACGAAAGAGAGAAAAGATGCGGGGGGCTAAGGTAGCGGGTCTGCTCTTGGCTCTGCCCATTATGGTATTTTATGGGTATTGTATTTATTATCTGCCCAATGTTCTCCTTTCTCGGCTGCCATGGGAGGCAGTGACTGTGTGGGGCTCCCGAAGCATTCCGCTCGGCGCTGCGCTCGGGTTTGTCAGCGGTGTGATTTTCTTTGTCTACGTTCTTCTGACCTTTAACTTTCCCAAGCGTGGCGAAAGCAATTACATTGCACTGATCCCCCTGTCCCTGATTAACGGCATGATGAGCGCTCTGATCATTTTTACGATAAACGAAACCTTTAACCGAAACCTTGAGTATTCTAAGGAACTGCTTGTATATTTTCTGTTCTCGCTTTTATTCTTTGTCTATACGTCAAAGCTTGTGCAGGGGAAAATGATCCTGATAACCAACGAGCTGGCGTATGAAAAAAGAATAAGCATGATTGATAAGATCATAAGTGCTCCATATCAGGCTGTGGAAACGGTGGGCTTTGAAAGAATCTATTCGGGACTTAACAATGATACGGGCGCTGTCGCACAGATTCCGGGTATAGTCGTCGGCTTTACGTCAAATCTTCTGACGCTGATTTTCTGTCTTGCCTATCTGTTCTCCAACAGTATAGCCGCATTTGTCGCGTCGCTTGCGGTGATTGGTATGAATTTTTTCATAAGCTGGTGGACGAGTCGGATTGCACAGCGTTATTGGGAAAAGAACCGGGATATCGTAGATGTATATTACGGGCAGATGACCGATCTGGTCAACGGTTTTAAGGAGCTTGTGCTGAACTGGTTCAGACGGCTGGCATTCTGGAAGGAAATGACGCTTTATTCACGTCTTTCGACCGATCTCAATAAGGAAGCCTCTGTCAAATTTCTGAATTTCGGAATATACAACCAGCTTATGTATAACATCATATTCGGTGTGGTTGTTTTCGTCTTTCCGATTTTTCTGATCAATTTGAGCGTCAATGACCTGCGCGAAACGCTTTTTATGGTATTTTATCTGATCGGGCCGTTCAGCGGTGTGCTGGAGATTGTACCGGGTGTGACCGGTATCCGTGTCAACCTCAGGCGTATTGACAAGCTGATCGAGGATCTGGAAAAGGTCTCGGGGGATGTAGCGGCGCTGGCTGAATCCGAGGCTCCCGTGCTTCCGGCTGCGCCGCTGCGGATCCAATTCGATAAGGTGCGTTTCCGGTATCATGTGAAGGATGAGGACAGCGGCGAGACAGAGGAATTTGTCCTCGGACCGATCGATATGGAAGTAAAGACTGGTGAGCTGACCTTTATCACCGGAGGAAACGGAAGCGGGAAATCGACGCTTGGCAAGCTGCTGACGGGGCTATATGCTCCGGAATCCGGCGTCATTACTCTGAACGGCGAGACATGCGATATTCAAAAGCTGAATACCTGCTTTTCCGCTGTATACAGCGACTTTTATCTATTTAAAAAGCTGTATGGCGTTGATATGACGCAGAAGGGCGGCGAGGTACGGAGACTTTTGGAGCAGATGCAGCTCTCCAAAAAGGTTTCGGTGGATGAAGACGGTGCATTTTCCACACTGAAGCTGTCCACAGGTCAGAGAAAAAGACTGGCATACGTCATCTGCTGCCTTGACGATAAACCCTTTATGCTGTTTGACGAATGGGCGGCGGAGCAGGATCCACAATTCCGACAGTACTTTTATACAGAACTGCTCCCGGAGCTGAAAGCCAGAGGTAAGGGGGTTGTTGTGATCACACACGATGACCGGTATTTCGGCCTTGCGGACAATATGGTCAAGCTGGAAAGAGGTTTGATCGTCGAGATCTGAGCGTGAGAGAGCCGTCAGAGGCGGAACATTAATACACCACGTTCAGCAAAGCCCCGGCTCTGTGCGGATAGCTGCTGCGTTTTAAGCTTGCCGGCATGTCCGCCCGAGGCGAAGCTGACAGCATCTTTAGCTTTATGGTTTGTCCAGCATTCTGAGGGCAGGGGAGCTGTTGTGGATGATACAATGGTATTGAGAATGTTTATGACGGCCGTGCGGGTAAAACCGTATCACGCTGAAGCTGTGCCTTAGGCTTGGCGTTGGGACTGCAGTTTTCTTTTCCGATGCCGATGGGGCTTCAAGGCCCGTTGGACTCGAAGAACGACAGAAAGGGAGACTTTGCCGTGCACGGTCCGGACGATTCTGACGGCGCGATACGGGTATGCGTTTTTTTCGCGCAGTTACCGTGCTTATATCATATACGGAAAATTCCAAGAGAGGAGCCTTTTACAGCAAAGGCAAAATAATTAAATATGAAAAAAACATATCCTTTGTCACATGCGCAGCTCCGCGTCTGGTACACACAAAAAAAATACCCTGACAACGCAATGTTTCACATCGGCGGGACGGTTGAAATCAAAGGCGAGGTGAATGCAGAACGGCTCCGCCGCGCGATCAGTCGTGTAATCTGTACAAACGACGCATTCCGGCTTCGCTTCAGAACACAGGGCAACGGGGCCGTGCAATATTTGTACGAAGGCGAACCGGAGATTGAACTTCTGGACCTGAGCGGTGAAGCTGAGCCGGAGCTTGCATATGAGAGGCTGTGCGCAGACATGTTTCAGGAGCCGTTCATATTGGAAGGCGGGCGGATGTACAGATTTCTGGTTTGCCGCCTTAGAAAAAATAAGACCGTATACTTTGTAAAGCTGCATCATCTGATCGCAGATGGCTGGTCTATGAAGTTATTGACGGAACAGATTACTTCTGCATACGAGATGCCTGATATGAGCTGCGGCATGCAGCCCTCCTATCTGGAACACGTAGCTGCGGAGGCTGAGTATCTTACCCAAGCCGGCGGCGGTGCGGCGGAAAAATCGGAGGCCTATTTCAGGGAACGCATCAAAGCCGCCTTGCGGGCCGGCGAATACGTGCCGCCTGTCTGGCATACGCGAGGAGGCGTCGTTGGCTGCGAACGGGGAAAACGCCTCGTCTTCCGCCTCGATGGAAGCTTCTGCGAACGGCTCGACGGCTTTCTTGCTCAAAACCATCTGACCCTGAGTTCCTTTTTTACCTGCGTTTACCTTTTATATAATGCCGGAAGCGGCGGAACTGTGACGGTCGGTATACCCCTGCTCGGAAGATCGGGGCGCCGTGAACGGCAGGCAATCGGCAATTTTACAAATGTGTTGCCGTTTGTTTATGAACCGGATGGAGCGGACAACATGCGGGAAATGTATCGAAAAGTTTCCGCAGAAATGTATGCGCTTCTGCGGCATCAGAGATATCCGTCGGAGCTTCTCGAGCATCTAATCCCGGAGGAAAAACGCGGGGGCAGCGATCTGTACAGCGTCTGTATCAACGAATACCATACAGAGCTTCCGAGACGAATGTGCGGCTATCAGGTAACCAATACCGAGCTCTATAATGGGTTTCAGGAGTATGCGCTTCAAATCATCATCAGACGGTGGGACGGCGGTATGAATCTGGAATTCGATTACAGACTGGATGTCTTTTCGGATGAGGATATCGACAGGCTGTACCAAATCATGATGCTTTTGTCCGAACAGGTCATGCTGCCGGAATTGAAGGTTTCTCACACACAGCTTTTATCGCCGCAGGAATGGAAAGCGGATGTCGAAAGCGGGCAGACGGCAGAGCGCGCGTACCCAAAGAAAAGCTTTCCCCTGCTTTTTCGAGAGACAGCCGAGGCGCACCCGCTTTGGCTCGCGCTGTCTTCAGGAGGTACGAGCTTGAGCTATGTGGAGCTGGACGGGCAGGTCGAGCGGGCAGCGGCATATTTACAGTCCTGCGGAGTACAGCCGGGAACCGTGACCGCACTGCTTCCGCATCATACGATCCAGGGAGTAATCCTGTTGCTGGCAGTTCTGCGCTGCGGTGGTGTGATGCTTCCACTGGACCCCGGCACGCCTGCAGACAGGCAGAAGGAGCTGCTCGTGGATTCCGGCGCTCGGTATCTCATAGGAGATGCGTCGGATGCTCCATGGCCGACGCCCGAACACGGTGCGTCGTATCCGTGCGGACCGAAGGCAGCCGGCACGGAAGGGTTCCAGCGCCGGACAGGTGAGGTGACGTTTCTCGACGCCTCTCTGGTTAGCAACGGTCAATGCGCTTATGACAATTTGGCGGAGATGCCTTTTCCCGATATCGAGGCGCCGGCGTATATTCTATACACATCCGGTACCTCCGGGCATCCGAAAGGCACTCGTATAACTCACCTCAGTCTGACAAATTATCTCATGGGCGCGTCGGAGACGTATCTGAGAGGACGACGCGAGGTTTTTGCGCTGTACACATCCTTTGCCTATGATTTCACTCTGACCTCGCTGCTTCTTCCGCTGATCAGCGGCGGTGAGGTGAGAGTGAGTGCAGCGTCGGAGACCAATGCTTTTGAACGCATATTCGGAGAGCGGCGCGTGACGGTACTGAAGCTGACGCCCTCTCATCTTCCGCTTCTGTTTGAGGCAGGTATATCAGGCTCTGCCGTGCATACCGTCATCTTCGGCGGCGAAAATCTGCCGGCTGCCGCATGCCGGCGTCTCGATGGGATCTGTGACGGCAGACTTCGTATTTTCAACGAATACGGACCAACAGAAACCACTGTGGGATGCGCCGTATACCGGTACCGTGGAGAAACATCGGGGATCGTACCGGTCGGCCGTCCGATGCCGAATGTCAGAATATATCTTATGGACCGGCTCGGCAGACCTGTGCCTCGCGGAATGTGCGGAGAGATCTATATCGGCGGCGCTGGCGTCGCTGAGGGATACCTGAACGGCAGGGATGACAGCGGGCATTTTTCCGAGGATCCGTTTGTGCCCGGAAAAAAGCTATATCGAACGGGTGATGCGGGGATGCGGCGCTCAAACGGCGAGCTTGTCTGCCTCGGACGTCTTGACCGCGTTGTGAAAATCAGGGGTGTTCGGGTTAGTCTCGCGGAGGTCGAAAAGAAATTGCTGACCTGTACAGACGTCAGGGGAGCCGCTGTAAAAGTTACGGAGATTGGCGGTACGCCGCAGCTCTGCGCCTATATTCTGTCTTCGCCGGAGATGGACATCGACAGACTGCGCGATGAACTGGCAGAACAGCTTCCGGCCGCTATGATGCCTGCATTCTTTATCCGTATGGAGAGTTTTCCGCTAACAGCCGTTGGAAAGATTGATATGGAAAAGCTCCCGCTGCCGCGGCATACCGGCGGGGATCATGACGGACAGACAGCCGGAGTCGGCTGTTCGGAAGAAGCGGAGGAAGAACGAATGGAGGAACGTCCGGAAGAACTGAAAATATTGATTCAAATCCTTTCCGATGTCCTGGAACAGACGGATATCGGTATAAAAACCAATTATTACGCAGCAGGTGGAGATTCCATCAAGGCCATTATTGTGTCGTCCCGCCTGAGGGAATTGGGATACGGACTGGAAGTCAGGGATATACTTCTGAATCCGGTTGTGGTGGACATGTTCCACCGGATGAAGCGCGAGACTTCGGCGGAAAGCAGTGGACCTGCGAGCGGCAGCATCGCGGGGACGCCGGCCGTCAGCCGGTTCTTTGGCAGCAATTTACAGAATCCCGGCTGGTACGGACAATCCGTGCTTCTGAACGTCGGGGTGCATGCGGGGATTCCGGTTTGGGAACGCGTGTTTGAAGAGCTGATTGCTCATCATGACGCACTGCGTATCAATTATGACGCGAAACAGGGCAGGCTGTTTTACAATCCGGCGCATATCCGCGAACGCTTCCACGTTAAAGAGATGGATCTGCGGTCCGAATGTCTGACGGCGGATCCGATATCCGGCATCGGACGTTTTGTGCAAAAGGATTTTGATCTGGAAACCGATCTAATGCTTCGGGTGTTCCTGCTCCGCCTGCCCGATACCAATTATCTCTATGTAACGGCGCATCATCTGGTCATGGATGCCGTATCGTTTCAAATTCTTCTGGCGGACATGGAAACACTCTACCGGCAGATCTCCCAGGGTAAACCTGTTCGACTTCCGGCAAAATCCGCATCCTATCAGTCATACGCGGAGGCTTGCAGCCGCGCGTGCGAGACAGTTAACGCGCGGGAAACCTTGGATAACAGCGGTTTTTTATGCTGCGGCGCCGCACACCGCGAACGGTTTACCGTCGGAGAAGAGGCGACAGAACGGTTTTTGACGATGGGACTGGGTAATTATCGGAACTGTGGCAGTGAACAGACTGCATCGGACGGGCGTAGTATGAATGCATACGACGGGGTCAAACAACATCGCATGGGTGAAATGGGCCGATACGGTGAGACGCCGCTTGGGAGGATGCTTCCGGACGAATGGCTTCTGTCGGTTTTCGCTGCCGGAATGTCTGAGACGCTTGGACTTGAGAGAGTCGCCTGCGTGCGGGAGAAGCACGGAAGAGATCTGGATGGGGGACCGGATGTGACGAGAACGGTCGGATGGTTTACGCAGACAGAGTTTTTTCTCCTGTATCCGGCGAAAGCTCAAGCGCTTGGCAGCCGGATTGCGGATTTGACCAAGCAGTTCCGATGCAGAAAAGCCGCGCGGAGCGGTGTCGGAAGGCCGGATCTCTGTTTGAACAATCTTGGCGAATGTCCGCCGGATAATGATATCTTTCAATTGATAGAAATCGTTTTTGACGATGATGTAGGAGAGGAAAATACATTTCCCTGTTTATGCGATGTAATCGCGTATGTCCTGCACGGACGGCTGCGCCTGGTCGTAACACTTGACGGAAGTATTCCGGCGCAGAAAAGAAATGCCCTCATAACGTTCGTATCCGATGCGCTGAGGAACTTATAAAAACAGAACGGAGCAGGTCTGTACAAAGAGAGGAGTGGTGAGACATCAAAAGTATAGGCTTTGTTTGCGCGTTAGATATTGAATACGATGCCCTTCTAAAAGGTCTGCCATCTGTCCGCAAAGAAAAAACGGCCGATGGTCTGCGTATTGCCGTCTGTGAAACCGAACGTATCGTCGCCGTAAGAAGCGGCATTGGCAAAGCTGCCGCCGCTTCTGCTGCTGAGCTTCTGCTTGACCGTTACCCGGATCTTTCCCGTCTTTATTCCATAGGCATGGCCGGAGCTTTGGTACAGCCTCTTCGTACGGGCGACATTGTATGGGGAAATGAGGTGTCGGACGCTGAAGACAGCAGCGTACTGCCGCTTTGTTCTCTGCCGGACGGTCTGTCGGTCTCAGGAAAGATCCACAGCGGAGGTATTGTCTGCTGCTCTGTTTTTGTGGACAACGAGAAGAGACGGGAGCTGCTGCGCAGCCGCTTTGGCGGCATCTGTGCAGAGATGGAAAGTGCGGGCGTGGCACAGGTCTGCCGCAGACGCGGCGCCGAGGCCGCTGCGGTCAAGGTGATCAGCGACAACGCGGACAGCACAGCCATGCGTTCGATTCTACGCGCACAGATATCCGTGACCGAGGCATTGGGTATGTGGCTGCATTCGGTCCGAAGGTTTCTATAGCCCGCGGCGGCTGCAGATAAAACGATACATTCAATCTGACACAGAAAGGAATTTGGTGAACGACATGCTCCAAAAGTATAAAATATCATCCGAATCGGTATGCCAGGGGCATCCCGACAAGCTGTGCGACGCGGTATCCGATACCGTATTGGACGCGTATTTGGCGCAGGATCCAGAGGCCAGGGTCGCCTGTGAGACGATGGCTACAAACGGTCTGCTTGTGATTGCCGGAGAGGTTAGCTCAGAAGCATCCGTAGATATCGAAGCGCTTGCACGCCGAGCGGCCGCGGAGGCGGGCTATACAGACAGCCGCTTCGGTTTTTCCGCAGAAAGCTGCGCGGTGCTTCATGCCGTTGTGAAACAGTCTGAGGACATTGACGCAGGCGTCAGCCGTTCGCTCGAGGAAAAGCAGACTGAGGGGAACTGCGGGCTTTGCTACTCCTGTCAGGAATCAGATCCTTCAATGAAAAACGGCGCGGGCGATCAGGGAATGATGTACGGCTACGCTTGCCGGGAAACCGCTTCACTGATGCCGGCCCCAATCGTTTTTGCACACCGTCTGTGCCGTCGGCTGGACACGGTTCGGCGGGAAGGCCTGCTTCCGTATCTCGGGCCGGACGGAAAGGCTATGGTGACCGTCAGTTATGAGGGGGGGAAGCCGGAGCATATAGATACGGTAGTCGTCTCGGCGCAGCATTTGCCCGATGTCGAGCGGGAGACAATACAGAAGGATATCGAAGTGCAAGTAGTCAAGGCCTCTATGCCGCCGGAGCTGATGCGGGAGGATACCAGAATTTTGGTCAATCCTACGGGGCGTTTTGTGAAAGGAGGGCCTGACGCGGATACTGGTCTTACAGGCCGGAAAATCATTGTGGATACTTACGGAGGTATCGGACGTCACGGCGGCGGAGCCTTCTCCGGTAAGGATCCGACCAAGGTCGACCGTGCAGGCGCATATGCAGCCCGGTATGTAGCAAAGAACATCGTTGCGGCCGGTCTGGCGGAGCGGTGTGAGGTTCAGATTTCCTACGCCATCGGCGTTGCCCGACCGGTAGCTGTTTATGTTGACGATTTCGGAACGTCTCGCCATACGGCGTCAGAGCTCTCACGATTAGCGTCAGAGCTGTTTGATCTGCGTCCCACAGCAATTATTGAGGCCTTCGGGCTTCGCCGTCCGATTTACCGAAAGCTTTCCGCATACGGGCACTTTGGCCGTGAAGATCTCGATGCTGCATGGGAGAAAACCGACCGTATAAAGGATATACAGAGCTATTTCGGTTCTTCCGGTATCTGATGGAAGGTGAAGATGCATGCGGCGATTTAAAAGTGGAACGCGGGACAGGCAGAACATACCGAAAGGGCGGAAAGCAGAGAGATTAAGGTAATACAGCGGGAGGAAGCATGGGAAAAATTGTCGTTACCGGTATGGGGGCGCTTTCGGCGGCGGGAAAGGAGCTTCGCGGTTTTTGGGAGACATTATACAGCGGCACAACTGTATACGGGCCTGTGAAAGCGTTTGCAGATGACCCGAATTGCCGAATCAAAATCGGCGCGCGAATCCCCTATGACATTAGGGATTTACTTTTGGAAGCCGGATGCCCGGACGAATTCAGTGCCGGTTATGGAAAGGCCGCGCTGTACACGATCTATACCGTGCTTGCGGCGCTCCGCGATGCGGGATATCCGCAGGGACTGGCCGGGAGGCGAACAGCCGTGATTGTTGGAACGACAATGGGAGAAATCGAGACGGAAGAGACGATCACTCGCCTGCTGTGCTCCGACAGAGTTCCTCCGGACGAGCTCTATCGCCAATATCCATCGGAGAATCTGTCAAAAGCCGCTGCAAAGGCGGCAAAGGCCGACGGAATCTGTCTGGTCGTACCTGCGGCATGCGCGGCGGGCAATTATGCGGTAGCGGTCGGAAAGCGTCTGTTGGACTGGCGCCTCGCTGATATCGTGCTGGCTGGCGGAACGGATGTCTTCTCCCGTGTAGCCTTTGCGGGATTTCAGCGTCTGCTTTCACTGACGCCGGATGTATGCCGTCCCTTTGATACCGACCGCCGAGGGCTTGTGGTTGGGGAGGGGTCCGGCATGCTGCTTATGGAGCGTGAGGAGGACTGTCCATCCGAGAAAAAACGGTACGGCTGCATTTGCGGAGCGGGACTTGCCTCCAACGCCTACCATATGACAGCGCCGCATGTGGATGGAAAAGGGGAGAGCGAGGCTATGAGTCGTGCAATTACAGATGCGGGAATCACTGCAGATCGGATTGATTACATATCGGCTCACGGAACGGGAACACGGCAGAACGACAGGGTTGAGGCGGCCGCAATTCACAAGGTGTTCGGGGCCTCTCCACCGCCGGTTAGCTCTATCAAATCCATGATCGGGCACTCCATGGGCGCGGCAAGCGTACTCGAACTCATCGCCTCATTTCTGATGCTGCGGCGACAGACGGCGCTTCCCACCCTGCATTGTTGTACACCGGACCCGATCTGTGCGCTGGACGTGATTCCGGAGGGGCCGCGCCGCATGCCGCTGCGGTATATACTTTCAAATTCCTTTGCGTTCGGCGGACAGACGAGCAGCATAGTCATAAGCGGCGAATAGCTGCATGCGGTTCTCTCTCACTGCTGAATTCAGCTGAAGCGCGTCACAAATGTCGGAGTCGGAAGCCGTTCCGTTCAAGAAAAAAACGCTGTGATGCTATCATCGCCTCAACCAAGTGCTCCTGACTTATGGAACTCTTGCCGAAACTTTCATAAGGAACCGTGCCGGATGGATTGCGGCGGAGGTCCGCGGGACATTTGTTTTTACTGTTAAGCCCTGAAAGATAGACCGGGAAAGGTTTGGTCATGTAAATAAATGAAAAGACGTGTTTATCTCAAGGCCTGTGTATTCTCGGATACCGAGAATTTCGCAGCGAGAACCAACAGTGATACCGACGGCATATCGGCAATGTGTATATATGTGCTCGAAAAGCTTGCCGTGCTGTGCTCAGGAAGCTTGCCGAAGAATGCGCCGCTTTTTTTTGGTTCTGCCTACAGCAGCTTGAAAAGTTTGCACACTTTTAACTGTGTCTGCGAACGTGAAGGCGCTTTGGCAGTCAACCCTCGCCTGTTTCCCCGCGCAGTTTTGAATGCGCCATCCTGCCGGGCCGGTATTGAAATGCGCATTACGGAACCGGTATATAACATCATGAACGGTGAGGCGTCGGAATTCAGCGCATTGATGCTGGCCAGCGCGTTTATCGGAAACGGGACGGCGGAAAGCGCTGTGGTATGCACGGCAGAGGAATGCTGTGGTATAGCGGCATCTTTGGAAGGCGGTCAATTTACGGACCGCTGCGGCGCACTGCTGCTGACCGCGGCACCGGCAGAATGGGAATGGATTTCGGCATGCAGCGATTCGACTGCGGTTTCTGAGGTCCAGGGTTGCAGGTCGGTCGGACTGACAGGAGAGCTCATGCGGCAGACTTCTGTTCTCACGAATACGGCAAAGAATACGCACGCCGGTATCTATACATTGAAAGCTGTTGGCCGTGAAGCCGTCTATATGGTAGAGCTGCTCAAACGGCATTGAAAGCCGGCAGAGACAGGACGGTAAGCACGTCTAATATCTGTCGCAGCGCCGTTCTCTGGTAACACTCCGGCTGTTTCCCGCGGCATCTGCTTTGGATAAATTTGTATTCAGACGCACAAAGGTACAATGACAGCCATCCGGCGTTATCAAATTCCACAATTCTCAGAGACGAGGAGCCCTTTTCCGACTATACGGCGACACTTTTTCAACCGAATCCGAAAAGGTAAAACCGATAAGTGAGCGCCTCTGACGTGCCGAATCTTTTTAAAATTACGTCTATTACTGCTTCTGTCTTTTCCGTTCACACGGATATGCTTCGGGTGGAAAATTCACTGTCTGTCAGCCGTGTCCGCAGGTTCCAACAGCACGGACCACGGGAAACGCTTTTATTTGCCGACGCGTTTGTTTCAAGGATCCTACTGATAAAAAATTACGAAAGGCGATAGGAATGGAAAATCAAAAAATTGAGATGGAAATTGCCGGAATACTCGGAAAGGTATTGCAGATTCCGGCGGAAAAAATTGACCTCGAGGCGTCGTTTGCCGATACCTATGCTATGGATTCCCTGCGCGTGCTTGAAATTTTGGCAGAGGTAGAAAATCATTATCATATCACCATTGATCCGGATAAGCTGCTGGATATGACAAGTGTCTCGGCCGTTGCAGAAATTGTTCGGACGTATCTGCCGGACGGCGGTGCGTAAAATGATAAGGCGGGATGAGGGGGCTGTCATTGCAGGCGTGGGGATCGTCAGCGCCTTCGGCGGGACGCCGGAGCTTTTTTGGAATGCGCTGGAGACGGGCCGCGGGGAGGCGCGCGTCGTTGACCCGACCGCGGCTCGGGAGGACCCTGTGTCCTACCTGACGGAAATGTGTGTCAGCGGCATCAACAAGGCAGCGTCAGAAGCGGAAATTGATTTAGAAGACGGTCATGGCTGCATCATTGTCGGCACGGGAATGGGCCTTTCCGATCTTTATTTACAGGGACGGCCTTCGGCCCCCATCTGTACGCTGAGGAACATTCTCCGGACGCGGCTGCGCGCAAAGGTGATCGTTGTGGCAACTGCCTGCTGTGCAGGTGCGCAGGCTGTGGCATATGCAGCGGACCTGCTTGGCGGCAGTGCATACCGCTGGGTCATTGCTGGCGGCGCAGAGGCCTTCTCAGAAATCACCGAATGCGGCTTTCAGCGACTAAAGGCCATTGACCGGAAGCACTGCCGGCCCTTTGACAAACGGAGAGAGGGCATTGCGGCAGGAGATGGGGCAGCTTTCTTTGCGCTGCGCCGCCGGTGTGAAGGCATGGCTGGGGGACTTGCTGAAATTGCCGGGTGCGGCATGACCTCGGATGCGCATCATCCGGTCGCACCCGCACCGGATGCCTGTCAGGCTAAGCGCGCGATACTGCTGGCACTAGAGAGAGCGGGCATTTTGCCGGCGCAGATTGACGCTGTTGTTGCACATGGCACAGGTACACTCCAGAATGACCGTATTGAAGCTGGAATTCTTACAGAGCTTTTCGGAGCTGTGGATGTCACGGCGCCGAAGGGATTGATCGGTCATACCGGCGGAGCGTCCGGCGCATTCGGCATCCTTACTGCCGTGGGGATGCTTATGCGGCAGCGTATCCCGCCCATTGCCCATTTGCAGGAGCCGGACGAGTCTTTTCAAATCCGACCCGTATACGGGCAGGCGAAGGACAAACAAATAACCTATGTATTGGTCAATACCTTCGCTTTTGGTGGAAGCAATACGGCGATAGTCTGCCGACGTAACCGAACTGGCTAAACGTCGCACTGAACATACGGCTGTCGGGCAGCGGTAAGTATGAAAACAGGCGAACGAAGGAGACTTTCTGTTCGTTGGCTCCGAAACGCAGACGACGAGGCATGTCAGCCCCATCCCGCTATCGATCTGCGGAGAAGCGGCAATCAGGATGGATCATGTGCCTTTCGCGGAAAGTATGCTGCAGCAGTCTCATCATTCCCTGTATGACGTCCGGAATTAATACACAAATTTTTCTGAGCTTATGATTTTACACCGGTGCAGCAGTTTCATAGATTTCAGTAAAGAGAGGGAGCCTTTTATGTCGGACAACAGCCATCCTCTTCGCGGTTCCTGCCGAAGACAGGAGATACTCTGCGTGCGTCGTGTGACGGCCACGCATGCGGAATATGCCAAAAGCCCATTTATAACGGAATATGAAAGAACCCTTGACGATTTTACAAAAAAGGTTCTTTATACAGCGTACAGGCTCTTGCCGGACGGGGTCGCTCCCGGATTTTCAGAAAGAACGGGCGCTGCGCTGAGCACCTGTACAGGACCTGTAAGCGCCCTTGAGGAGACGGCAGCTTTAGCGATATCTGACGGTTCCCGCAGGATCAATCCAAGCCGATTTCCGCATGTCATGCTGAGCACACCGCTGGCCTATCTTACCATACAGCTTCACATACACGGACCGAGCTGCGTTTTCTACGATGATTTTGGAAACGGAACGGACGCGGTGAAATACTGTCTGTCACAGATCCGCAGCAGGAGAGCCGACAGTATGGTTTTGATCTGCACGGACGAGGGCGGCAGGATGTCCGGACGACTATACAGACACCGCAATGTCACATGATGCCGGACTCAGCTTCGTTTGCGGGAGGATAAACACGGATACACAGAAAGGCATGGTTATGTCATGAAAGTTATGCTGATCAATCCGCGCGGACATCTGTTCGGAAGAAATGAGAGGCTTTCCAATTTCTTGGACAAAGCGCCGGTTATGGCGAGCTTCCGACGCTTCTGGATGGCGCCGTGTCTGGGGCTGCTCGCGATTGCAGCGTATTTTCCAAAGGATTGGGAAATATGTTATATCGATGAAAATCTGCATGAAATTCCCTTTGACGAGCCGTGCGGTCTGGTCTGCCTCAGCGCAATGACCGCACAGGCACCCCGCGCGTATGCGATTGCGGATACCTATCGCAGGCGCGGCATTCTGACCGTTATGGGCGGAATACATGCCACTCTGCTGCCGGAGGAGGCGGCGCTCCATGCGGATGTCGTTTTGGCAGGTGAGGGGGAGGTTCTGTTTCCGAGGTTTCTCGAGGATTTCCAAGCGGGACGATGGGGCCGCATTTACAGAGAGGGAAAAGGGGGGATGCGCTTTTCCCTTGAGGATTGTATCACACCCCGTTACGACCTGATTTCTTCCTATGATTATCCGCTGGTAAATGTATATACCACGCGGGGCTGTCCGCGGCGATGCAGTTTTTGCTGCGCCTCTAATGTTTACGGTCCGCTTTACAGGAGAAAGAGCAATGAGCAGATTCTGTCGGAGATCCTGACTGTACAGTCCATGTTTCCGGACCGACTGCTTTTGTTTTCTGACGACAATCTGCTTGTAAAACGCAGTGAGAGCCGAGAGCTTCTGAAGCGTATGGCGAACCTGGATCTGCGGTGGATAGCACAGGCGGACATCAGTATAGCGGACGATGCGGCTCTGCTGCGGCTGCTGCGGCGCAGCGGCTGCCAATGGATTGTGATTGGACTGGAAAGCGTCTCTCCGGCCGGACTCGGCGCTGTAGACCCACTGCGTTTCAAATCGAGATATGTTGAAAGCTATCGGGAAAAAATTGCTGCAATCCAGGACAGTGGTATTGGTGTCTACGGAACCTTTATTGTCGGACTTGATCAGGATGACAAAGGAATTTTCGAGGCGACTTCGCGGTTTATTCTGGAGAACCGTCTTTATGGAGCGAATGTGACCGTACCGACGCCGCTGCCTGGTACGGAGCTGCGCCTTTTCTTGGAAAGGGAGGGGCGGATACTCTGCAATGACTGGGCCTTTTATACGCTCTGGGATGTGGTGATACAGCCCAAGCAGATGACGGCGGAAGAGCTGGAGAAGGGACTTCTCGATGTGTATCTCTCCATTTCGGACAGTGCGTCGGCAGATTCAAAGCTTCGTGAGATGCTCAAGGCAATGCGGTTCAGTCGAAAAGAGACGCGGACAGACGATGGGCGGACGGAGTCGGTTTCACATGAAAGGCAGAGTTTTGGCAATTGAATACGTGCCGAAACGAATATTATAAATGGACTGAAAACAGTTGCTGGGGAGAAATTTAAAAACGTATGAAAGCTTATAAATGAAAGTTTTTATGCCAATTCGCTTGCCGTTCTCACGGGTTAATGAATCTAATTTTACAGAACGGACAAGCCTTCAGAGCCCCAGCCGCTACGGTAAACGGCTCGGAAGGGAATCCGCGAGAAACGCTGCTGCAAGGTATACAGCGAACAGGCAATGCGGCAGGAATGAAAAGCCGGTGCTCAGAAAGTCGGGCGGTGGGGAGGATCAGGCGAAAGGCACTGTGGCAATACGCCGGAAACTTTTCGAAAAATGGAAAATAGAATGAAAAACATACAAAAGGAATGGCAGGGCTCCGCGGCCGCATTTCCCGGCAGGGAGGCCGCGGGGAAAGGCTTTGAGGATGAGTTTTACAAAAGAGATCCGTTAATCAGAAGCATCTGGCGGTCGGCAGAGGAATTTACGGGTGAACGCCTGACGGAAATGTGCTTTGGGCGCGGAGCGCTGCCGGCGCGTCTGGCGATGACTGCGCTGCTCACACATGGCTACAGCATCTACATGTATTTGGAAGCTCGGTACGGCAAACCGCCGGCATATTTGGGTTTCAGTCAGGGTGAGTTCACTGCCCTGACGGCTGCGGGCGTCTTCAGCTTTCCCGATGTTCTGAGGCTGCTTGCTTCGCTTGAGGAACGTTTGGCAGACACAGCGGAAGAGGAATGCATGTACCGTATTGTGGACCTCTCCCCAGAACAGCTTGCAAGCTGCTGCCGTATGGTTGATCCTACGGGTGAGCGTGTCTGTATCAGCGCATACTTGTCGGATTCGCAGAACATTGTTTCCGGCCATGACGCGTATGTTCGGAAGACGGTCAGACTGGCAAAGCAAAACGGGGCTAGGTGGGCGATCCGCCTGCCGGTCGGCAGAGCGTTTCACAGCCCGCTTTCCCGGCGTATTCAGGAGCTTGTGAACGGCGATTTCCTCAAAATGGGCGTATCCGATGCAGCGGCGCCGGTGTATAGCTGTTTGGACGGCGCCTCCTCAACGGCTGGTATCATTTTGCGTGAAAAACTTTCGCGGCAGATAGCGGCGCCGCTGCAATGGCAGACCTTGATTCGAAATCTGGCAGATTCCGGCATTTCGAGCCTTTGGGAGATCGGACCCGGATGTACGGTCAGCGGGAATGCACGCCTGGCGGATGACAGAATAACCGGCCGCTGGATTGGTACACCGGAGGATATCGGCGTTTGAAAAGCGCTTACCGAAACCACCTGATACGGGGTGAATGTATTCTGTTTTACTTTTACTGCGCCGCCGAAAATTTTTCTCACGTACATGCGCTCTTTCAAACAATTTGGGTACCCAGACTGTCAGAAAAGATGGATATGATATAAAGATCATACATTCTGCGGCAAGGCTTTTGCGTTCGGCCGGCATCACAGCCGCATAGATATGAAAGGCAGGAAAAAATTGATTGCAAAAGGACAGGAAAACCGGGAATGGAAAGGAATGCTGGTTGATCTTCTCGACAGTGCCGTACCGATTCCCGCGGAGAGCGACATCGGCGGAAAGGCCGTATCTCTGATGCGGCTCAGCCGCGAGGGCTTTCGGATCTGCGGCGGATTTGCGCTGACCGCAGCCTTTGCCGCACGGTTTTTACAGCGCAGCGGTATTGATCCTTTGTCGGAAAACGCGGCGGAGCAAATACAGTGCACTCCCTTTGACGCATGGGAAGCTGAGCTTCTTACGAATGTATGGCGCCGCACGGGCAAAGGCGGGTGCGTCATCGTTCGCTCAAGTGCGCCGGGAGAGGATTGTGCGAATGCCTCCTTTGCCGGGATTTATGAGAGCGTACCGAACGTGGGGAGTCCGCAGCAGCTAACTGACGCGATTAAGCGTGTGTGGATGTCTTACCTTTCGCCGTATGCAAAGCTCTACCGTGAAGCGGCTGGAAATTCTGCGGCTTTACAGTCGATGCCGGTTTTGATACAGGAGATGCTGGACTGTGAAACGGCGGGGGTGCTTTTTACAAGACATCCGGTGACCGGAGAGGATTGCTTTGTTGCCGAGATAAGTCGGGAGGGCTGCCGTCAAGTGGTAGACGGAGAGGGAGCTGTTCAGAGGTTTACCTGGCGCAGAGGAAGTGAAATAGAAGCGGCCCCCGACAACGGATTTCCGGCGGCTAAGGACGCGAGTCTTCTGATGCATACGGCGGAGCATATCGCAGCGTGTCTTGGAGATGCCTGGGATGTGGAATGGGGAATCTCACAGGGAACGCTGTATGTGTTTCAGGCAAGACCGATTACCTCTGCGGGCGCTGGGAAATATCACGACATTTCCTCGGGCGGGCTGGACTGTGTTCTCCTTGACCGTTTTGCTGCTCCGGCATCCGTCTGTTATCTCTCTCTGCTCGACGCATGGCAGGACAGGGTATATCTGAGCTTTTACAGCCGCGAAACGGGAGGCGCGCCGGAGGATAAGCCGCTCTGCTTTCTCCGTAACAGGGTATATTGGAATTTGAAATTTCAAAAAAAATATTTTGAGGATACCGGAAAAGGAGATAATCGGAAAAGACAACGGCTTCTGAGGGAAATGGAAAGGGGTTGGCGGTCCTGGTATAGGCGCCTTAGAACGTACCGGCGGCGCATCCGATCTCTTAGCCGCAGGCTATCGGGGAGCATCGGTTCTGAGGCGCTGCTGACGCTCCTCGACAGGGTAACGGAAAATTTTTGTGATGGCATAGGCGTCGATCATTTCCGCTTCCTCGGCTTTGCTCAGATTTCATACAAGTGGGCGCGCGCGGCGTGCAGGGAGGCGGGCGTCGATGAATCGGAGGCGGACGCGGTTATGGCGCGCTGGGGTCAAAAAAGCAGGACGGTCCGCGCGAACCGTGAACTGATGCGGCTTGCTCGGAGGATTAGCGGAGATACGGCGCTCAGGTCACTGTTTTTGAATGGGGAACCGTCTGAAATATGGAGCAGACTGCGATCCGACCCCTATGCTGCTGTCCGCGGTTCTGTGGACGCATATCTGAAGAAACACGGCCACAGAGCTATGCACTGCGACGATCTTTTATATCCGCATTTGAAGGAAGAACCGGAATATCTGCTTACTGTACTCCAACAATATCTGCGCCGGCTGACGCCCCCCGCGTTCGGCACAGACCAAAAGGCCAGAAGCGTGTCCGGCGTGCCGGCGGCTTCAGATGCAGAACTTTCCCGTGAAATGCAGCGCAAATTGAAGTGTATGACGCGTCTGGCCGGTATTTACATGCGGCTGCGTGAGGACCAGCGATATGAGTTTGACCGCAGTTGGGTCCTGCTCCGCCGAATCCTGCTAAAGCTCGGGGAGCAGCTTGTCCGGGAGCAATTTCTTGAGAGAAGAGAGGATATTTTTCACCTGACTATTGAGGAAATCCGGAGGTGCACGAGCGGACAGCTTCAGAATGCGGCGCAGCTTGCATTGCAGCGCCGGCGCCTGTTTGATCTGGAGAAGGAGCGGACGCCGCCTTATCTCTTTAAGGAATCCGAGCAGATTGAGCTTCAGTTGAAACACAGCCGCAGGTATAAGGCCGTGGGCATCAGCGGGGGAGAAGCGCGTAGCCGTGTACGGCTGCTGCGCGGTCCGGAGGATTTCGATAAGCTGCAGGGAGGTGAGATCGGAGTGGTCCATACCTTTCATCCGAGCTGGACGCCTCTTTTGAAACTGGTTTCAGGTCTGATTATGAGCTACGGAAATATGCTTTCGCACGGTGCGGTGGTTGCCAGGGAATACCGTATTCCCGTGGTGGTTTTTAACGGCGACGCCATGCGAAGCTTTTCTGACGGCGATTTGGTTGAACTCAATGGAACCACGGGACGCATTCGGGTGCTGGAGTGGAACACTGACGCCGGCAGAGATGGATGCTCTGCAGAAGGGCCGCCGGTATAGGAGCTACACGTCGGAGTTGTA
The DNA here is from genome assembly GCA_019415985.1 of Clostridiales bacterium. Taxonomy (GTDB): domain Bacteria; phylum Bacillota; class Clostridia; order Oscillospirales; family CAG-272; genus CAKTAA01. Next base: position 29,842 of record DXYE01000005.1, on the reverse strand, counting down.
TCGTAAAGGTATGAGAAAAAACAGGCTGCACGCGGAAAAGGCATATGTCCTCCTGTTTTGTCGTCCCTGCAAGAGCAGGAATAGATACGGAGGGCTAAGATTGTCCGACAGCGAAAGACGGCATCGTCTGGGGAGTCGGTATGACATGTTTAATGAAGGGAGTTTTCGTTCATGACCAAGGTGGCCCTGGTCGTCCCTCGCGGATCAAAATACGGCAGAAATCAATATATGAAAGCCTTCATGGAGAAGAATACGGTGGTCCCGTCGTTTTACGGGGCCTGGGAGACGCCGAATCTCAGTCTTTTGACGCTAGCAGCGCTTTTTCCCCCGTCATATGAGCTGCGTTTTATTGACGAGGATCACGGAGAGGAGATTCCGTTTGATGAGGAATTCCAAATTGTCATGGTGACAGCCATGACGCAGCAGGCGCCGCGCGCCTATGAAATCTGCTGTGAATTCAAGAAACGCGGCTGTTATACCGTTATGGGCGGAATCCATGCCTCGATGCTGCGGGAGGAGGCCATACGTTATGCCGATACCGTTATGTGCGGTGAGGGAGAGGAAACACTGCCGCAGCTCCTCTCGGATTATGAGGCGGGAACGCCGAAGCGGTTCTACACCGCCGGACGGCTGACCCGACTGGAGAAGTCTCCTGTACCGCGTTATGATCTTTTAAATCCTTTGCTGTACGGTTCCTATAGTCTGCAGACAACTCGTGGCTGTCCGCGCACCTGCTCTTACTGTACCCTTCCGGTCATATACGGCTCTCATTACCGCCATAAAACAGCAGCACAGGTACTCACGGAGCTGAGAGCCATAAAGCAGGTGGCGGCTGCGCCGTTCGTATTTTTCGCGGATGACAATATGTTCATACGCAGAGAAGGTGCGCTGGAGTTGCTAGGATTGCTTGCAGAGGAGGAAATTTACTGGGGTACGCAGACGGATATTTCCGTCGGTGATCAGCCGGAGATCCTGTCGAAGCTGAGAGAGGCAGGCTGTCGGTGGCTCTTTATCGGTTTTGAAAGTCCGTCCGGTGGAAGTCTTGAGACGCTCGACAGGAATAAATGGAAGGCGGGGATGGCGCAGCGTTATGAAAGACTGACGGCTAACATTCAGGAGGCGGGTGTCCAAATATGGGGTTCCTTTCTGTTCGGAACGGATGCGGACAGTACGGATGTGTTTGAAAATGTACTGGAGTTTGTACAGAACAACGGTATATATTCCGGAAGCTTTACCATACTGACGCCGCTGCCGGGTACCCAGCTTTTTCAAGAGATGGAGATGGCCGGCCGCATTACGGATTACGATTGGAGCCGCTACACCTTTTGGGATGTCGTCTACCGGCCAAAGCGCATGTCGGCAGACGAGCTCGCCAGGGGGGTGGCTTGGATTTATAATCAATTCTACAATACCGAGGCGGCCGCTTACCGTATGGCGGCATTCCGCAGAAGCCTGCGCAGCGGGCGCGGTAAAGGAAAATTCGATGGAGTAAAGGGATAATATGTGAAACGGCTGTTTCCGATTACCTGTTTTTGGGGCAGGCCGTCTAAAATCCGGTTTGCAACGGCATAGAATGGAGAGACGGCCGAAAACGAACGGCGGAGACGACTGATTGGATTGAATAGAAAAAGCAGTACCAGCCATTGACGAACTGAGATCTGGCAGAAAACCAGGGAAAGGGACGAATTTTATATGAGGTTGCATAAGCTCGTTTTGCTGTCTCCACGCGGCGTGGGCATGGGCAGCGCTGAGGAAAACAGACGGACGCAGCGACTGTATAACGCATTGAGCCGGATCGATTCGCTGAGAGAATTGATGTCATGCCCAAACGCACCTCTGCTGACGATAGCCTCCATTGCCGCACCGTATTTCGACGAAATATCTTATATTGACGAGGAGATCGAGGCGGCGGACCCACTGCTGAACTGTGATATGATCGGCATGTCCTTCATGACACAGCAGGCGACGCGGGCCTACGAGCTTTCGGACCATTTTCGATCACGCGGGATCTATACGGTGTGCGGCGGCATGCATCCGACAAATCTGCCCTTGGAAGCGGCGGAGCATTTTGATACGGTTTTCGTCGGGGAGGGAGAGGCGACGTGGCTCGCGTTTCTTGCAGACTGCCGCAGAGGAAAACCGGAAAGAATTTACAGAAATACCGTACAGATCGATTTGACGCAGAGTCCGAAGCCGATGTATGAGCTTCTCGATATGCGGAATTACAGAACGATTCCTGTTCAGATATCCCGCGGATGCCCGCACAACTGCGCTTTTTGCGCCTCCACCAAGGTATACGGTCCGAAATACCGGCACAAAGACGTGGATCAGGTGCTTATGGAGCTGGATACCATAAAGGCACTGAAAGAGAGACCGCATATTTATTTTACGGATGACAATATGCTGGTGGATAAAAAGTTTTCGAAAGAGCTGCTGCTTGAGCTGAAGGGCTTCGGTCTCCGCTGGATGTCGCACACGGACGTCAGCCTGGCCTATAAGCCGGAGCTTTTAAAGCTCCTTCACGCAGCCGGCTGCCAGAAACTGGTGATCGGATTTGAGAGCATCGAGCCGGCCTCGCTCAGCGCAATGGAAAAATGGAAATATGAACAGCTCTCCGGATATGCTGAAGCCATCTCGATTATTCAATCCTATGGTATCGGTGTTTGGGGCACGTTTATCGTCGGGCTGGATGGTGATGATACCGGCGTGTTTCAACGGGTTGTGGATTTTACACTTGAAAATCATTTGTACGGCGCAATGCTTTCGGTTCCGACGCCGTTTCCCGGCTCCGAGCTTTACCGGCGGCTCGAAGCCGACGGGCGGATTCTGAGCAGACACTGGGGAAGCTACACCTTGTGGAACGTTGTGGTCGAGCCTGCGCAAATGCGGGTGGATGAGCTGGAAAAAGGCTTCAGCGAGGCGCTTCGGCAAATCTATTCACCGCAGGCGGCGCGGGATAGACTTCAATATTTTAAGAATTTAAACCGAAAACGTCATATCGCCTCTGAGGAATAATCAGGGCCTGTCCAGGCGACAGCGACGGCAGCTTGTACGGCCGTGTTTCATTCTGCATAAATACAGCGGTGCGATTACGGAAAGGATAGCCATAACAGTGAAGACGATACTGCTGGCGGCGCCGGCAATGCCCGGCCCGCAAGGAGACTTCAGACTTAACCGGTCGTTTGAAGAATACGAGATGCGGCTGCTGCGCAGCCGCTGGCGCGTGGTGACCCCGGCACTGCTCCTTCTGGCGGCCATTGCGGAGCAGGAGGGATACGCGCCGGAAATCGCCGACGAGGATTTTCGTCCCTTGCCGGAACGTGTATACGATATTGTGAGCCTCTATACCGTGACGCCCAACGCCAAACGTGCCTATGCATTGGCAGATACCTACAGACGGCTGGGCAGCCATTTGGTCATCGGCGGCGTACATGCCGCTGCAATGCCGGAGGAGGCGGAACTCCATGCTGATACGCTGATGCTCGGTGAAGGGGAACTCATCTTTCGCCGGTTTCTGAAGGATTTTGCACGCGGATGCCCCAAAAAAAGATATGAACAACCGCTGGGTTCTGTGGATCTCAGCCGTTCCCCTGTTCCGCTGTACCGGCTGCTTTCCGGGGACGAGAATAGACTGATACCCCTGCAGACTTCCCGCGGCTGCAGCAATCGCTGCAGCTTCTGCAGTGTGCGCGGGCTGTACGGAGATGCATTCCGGAAAAAGGACGCGGACCGGCTCGTGGAAGAACTCGGCGCGATCGGCAAGCTTCCGGCGGCGAGCCGTATCTATGTGACCGATGACAATATTTTCAGCAATCAGGCCCATTTTCGTACCCTGGCCCGCGTTATGGCGGCAAGCGGTTTCTCATGGTACGCCAATGTTGATATTTCCTTTGCGGCGGAGAAAGAAAGCCTTCGCGCGGCACGGCGCAGCGGTCTTAAGCAGGTTCTGGTCGGGCTTGAGGGGCTGAGACGAGAAAGGCTTGAGAGGGTGGAGCCGGGAGGACTGAAGGCCCGGTATGCGGACCGGTATGAAGAGATGATCAAAAGGATACAGGATGAGGGAATCGGCGTTACGGGGAGCTTTATTGCCGGCTGGCCGGATGATCCGCCGGATGTCTTTGAGCAGCTCGAGGCTTTCATCGAACGTACGGGCTTGTACGCGGCAAGCGTAACCATGGCGACGCCGTATCCGGGAACGCCTCTGTTTCTTCAGATGCATAAGCAGGGGCTTCTTACAACCTATGATTGGAACGCCTATACCATTTACCAGCCTGTTTTAAAGCATCGGAACCTTTCGGAGGAGGAGATGAACAGCAAATACTGCCGTCTTCTGCACCGTCTTTCCTCTCCCGAGGTCGTTCAGCAAAAGGTCCGAAAATTTACCGATAGGCTGAAAATGAATGCTGCGGCACGGCAGAATGAGCCTACGGAACAAACATGACGGACGGGAGAAAAATGACAGGGGTGTACCTCTGCATGCAGCTTTCCGGACTGGACACGATGGAACGGGACAGAAAGACGGGAAATGCCGGGACGGATTTATCGGAATGGTTTTTGCAACGAAACCATGGACTGTAAAAATGACGTTCTCAGTCACACGGCCACTGCTTTTCTGCAGAGATAGACAAACATCATATACGACCCAAAGTTAAATGCGGCGGACGGAGAAAGATCGAAACTGTGTATAAAGAGACGGCAAAAGAGGCGCGGCACCTTTTTGCCTCTATGTAAAGAAATTTTGAAACAAGAAATGGAGGGGATGCCCGGTGTGCAGATTGCTGTACTTTTGTTCTTTTGTTCCTCATAGGATACTCAGCCGTATGGGCTTTGAAATGGTCTGCGCCGCCGACGCCGGGGCAGAGAGGAATCCTGCAGCGCTTCCCCAAAATTTTTGCGGCTATGTCCTTCACGGTGAAAAAATTGACTGGGGTCGGTATGACGGTATCCTCTTTACAAACTGCTGCAGCGGCATTCAGCGCCTGTATGACAGAGTCCGCCGGCAGGCGCCGGCTCTGTATCTTTTTATGCTTGAGGTATCCAGATATGACGGAACCATCGTGAATTTTCCCGAGCTGATCTCTTCTCTTTCCGAACGTTTCGGCAGCGTAAAGATGCATGACCCCGATACAGAGCATAGATGGACCGACGCACATGGCGGACCGCTGATATCTCTTACGGCAGCCGCTCGCAGAAAGAAGAAAGCGCGGCAGAAATATCGCGCAGGCAGGGGCCCTCTCGGAAGCTTTATAAGAAAGGAAGGTCAGGCGGGAGTCCGTTCGGTACTGCCGGCAGACGTCCGTATTCGTCCGGGAATGCAGCGCATCGGGATCTCAGACGAGTGGTTGAAGGACATTGAACCGAGGGAGCCTGATTCTGCTGAAAATAAAATTCTTGTCCTTGCCTCCGCGCTGCCTCAGACATATGCGGAAGAGATGAAGAAAATTTTCGGGTGCGATACGCTGGCGTTCGATACCTGCTTTCATACGGACCGCGGCGACTTGGTACAAATCGGGCGGGACTGTCCCGCCTGTCCGCGCATGCTGTTTTACGGGCGCTGGTGCCGGGAGAGAATTCGGACGGCGCGCGCCGTTGTTTACATCGTCTCCAAACAGTGTGATTTCAGCATGTTTTCAGCGCCGGAGGTCAGTCGTTTATGCGAATCGGCGGGAAAAAGACTTCTTATACTAGAGGAAGCGTTTCCCCACAGGCTCTCTGCCCACAGCCGGCTGAGATTTGAGGCCTTTGCGGAATGCCTGTATTCCGATAGGCATGCGGCTTTCGCAAGGGAAAAACTGTGAGAGAACGGTAGGAGGGTGATGCGGCGCGGCTGTTTTTTCACAGCCTGGAAGTGTTCGCGGCCGAAGATTCTCCGTGAATTCATTCTTTTACGGTCAACATAATAAATAGGAATTTCCAGGCGGGACGACAACAGCAGGGCGGCAGCTTTAAAGGTCGGATCGGATACCGGATCCTATGTGCGGCATAGGCTAAATCAGCAAAAGAGATGAGGGGGGAGCGTTTCGTGACGGATGCAGAAAAATGGAGACAGCGTATGCGTCTGGCAGGCGTTGCAGCACGCATGGAATTGAAAGCGGCACAACTGCTTGTCGACGGTCAGAGCAGACTGTTTTCCGATACCATATGGAGGGATCCGTCTTCCGTTGTATGGACCAATATGGTCATGCCGACAGAGCTTTTTTATGCTGCCGGACTGACGCCTGTACACATGGAGCTGGCGGCTGGCTGGATGTCGACACTTGGGATAGCGTCTGAGCAGATTGCCGCCGCCCACGCCTCAGGCTTTCCCGTTGGAATCTGTTCCTATCATAAAGCGACAATCGGCGCACTGGAAAGCGGAATGCTTCCGCCGCCCAAAACTGCGGTGCTTTCCTCACATATCTGTGACGGCGGCAGCGCCATGGCGAGGTACCTTAAGGAACGACATGGAACTGAGGTGTATCTTCTTGAGGTTCCGTATCATGATACACCGGAAAGCCGGAGGCTGCTGCAGCATAGGCTTGCATCGCTGAGTGACTTTCTGATGCGGAAAGCCGGGCGTGCCTTCGGGCGCGGCGATTTGACAAACGCTTTGCGTCTGTCAAATCAGGCAAGAGAGAATCTTGTACAAGCAAACCGACTGAGAGCGGATAGTATCCTTTTCAGGGGATATCTTGCGCTGCGAAACCTGTTTGGTCTGACATTCCTTTTAGGCTCGGAGGAGGGAGTGCGGGCAGCGAAGCTGTATAGGCGGGAGCTGGAGGGGCGGAGAGCGGTTCCAGAACAGAAAAACAGACTGCTTTGGATACATTTCGCACCGTTGTTTGCAGGAGAACTCCTCCGATATTTCGAGAAGACCTGCGGCTGCGGAATTGCATTTGATCTGACAGGATATATCTACTGGGCTCCGCTTGATGAGGAACACCCGATGCGTTCTCTTGCACAGAAGGTGATGTCCCATTTTCTGCTCGGCAATACCGGCGACAGAGTGCGGCTCTACCGGCAGATCATACGGAAAATGCATATCAATGCCGTGGTCATCTTTATGCATCAGGGTTGTCGCGCCATTCCCGGGACGTCTTGGGAGATACAGGAGCTCTGCGAAAAGGAGGGGATCCCCTTTCTGGAGTTGTATGGCGACTGTATCGATCCGGGCGGTGTATCGATACAGCAGATGAAGCTCCGTATGGAGGCGTTTGCCGAAAGTCTGGAGAATAGAGGTTAAATATATGCGCCGATAATTGTAAAATGCATATATGAAGGCCTTTCTGTTTTCATTACCAATCTTTTAGAAGCTGCCTTTTAGATAGACAAATCAGAATCGGCGCCGTTTCCGAAAAAGGGTGATTTTATAAGCCGTCAGACGTAAATTGTACTGAATGTAATGCATTAACATAAAAATTTTCAAGGAAAAATACGTTTTCGGACCTCATCTTTGAATAAAGTGATTCGCCACGGCGGGTCAGGATACTTTTATACGCTAATTTTGGTGATAGGATATGAAATACACATTTTCGTTTGATAAAACAGACTTGAAACCAAGAGAAACGATTCCGCAGACGGGGAGGCGGAGATGATGGAATATTATATGGGAATCGATATAGGTTCTGTTTCCGCAAATGCTGTTTTGGTGGACAGCACACGGCGGGTGGCGGCCTATCTCAGCATACCGAGCGGATATAATCACGCGCAGACTGTCCGCGAACTTCGACAGCGCTTGTGCGAATCGGCGGGAATCCATGAGGCTGAGGTCTGCGCAACTGTCGGCACCGGATATGGACGGAAAAACATCGAGGGTGCCCGCAGCATTACCGAGATTACCTGTCACGCAGCGGGCGTCAGGCATCTGTATCCTGAGGCTGGCTGCATCATCGATATTGGCGGCCAGGACAGCAAGGTTATCCGACTGTCCAGCGATGGAACAGTCAAAAGCTTTGCCATGAATGATCGATGCGCAGCGGGAACCGGCCGTTTTCTCGAGGTGATGGCCGGTGTGATGAAACTGGATCTGGACTCCTTCTCCGCATGTGCAAAACGGGCGGCGTCTCCGTATCCGATCAGCAGTACCTGTACCGTATTTGCGGAAACCGAGGTGATATCCGGTATTGCAAAAGGTGCGGAACGCGAATCCATTGCGGCCGGCATCTGCCGCTCGATTGCAGAGCGCGTGCTTATGCTGGCCGGCAATATTCCAAAGGACTGCGCGCTCGTGCTGACAGGCGGCGTCGCCAAAAATGATGCGGTTGCCTTTTTCTTCCGAAAAAAATATCCGACGCTGAAAATCCCCTTTGATCCGCAGATTACAGGGGCGCTCGGCGCGGCGATGATGGCGGTGCGGTATGGATAAGCTGCTTATGAGACTTGAGATGATGCTCAGGTATCTTTCTGCATCGGACGACGGCGCGCTTACGGTCTATCTGGAGTCTCAGCGGGATACACTCCTGAAAATTTATGAGGGACGCCCGTATGTCCTGTGTACCTATTATATTCCCTCCGCGCTTATGGCGCTTACCGGTGCAGAGGCGCTATATATTGACAGAACGGTGGGACTCTGCGCAGGCGCCCGTCTGCTCGGGACACCTGAGGATGACCGGCTTTCCGGCAGCGCCTGTTCTTATCAGCGTGCGTTTCTTTCTCTTATCGAGTCGGGGATCCTTCCAAAGCCTGCGGCGATCGCAGCGGCGCAGTACCCATGCAGCGGCGCGGTCGAACTGTGCAAAGTGCTGCACAGAAGGTTTAATATCCCACTTTTCGTCGTATCTGAACAGTCAACAGCGGCAGACCTGCGCGCTATGGGAGAATGGCTGCTCCATAGCTATGGGCAGAGGCAGGGACTATCGGAGACCGTTGACTTATATAACCGCGCGCTCGGCATCAAAAGGGATATTGACGCGCAGCGACTGCGGTATCCCGGAGCTTTGCCGGGCGGCTTGTGTCTGAAGCTGTTCTGCGTGGAAAACGATCTCGGTCGTTCCTCCGCAATTGCCGTGATGCAGGAGCTTGCCCGTATGGTACGGAAGTCGGCATCTCAGCGCCGGACGGATAAAGGACTAAGCGTGTTCTGGTTGGGCCTTGTACCGCTTTATGACAACAATCTGCTGCGGCGGCTGGAGATGAAAACCGGCTGCAGCATCGTCTTTGAAGAAATGTGGATGTTCGGCGGCCGCCAACTCTCGGTTTCTTCGTTTTACGAGGATTTGGCTCGGTCCGTCATAGAGAGTTTTTTCTATGATGAGGCCCGGCGTCCGATAAAGATACTGTCGGTCATGAAGGAGACCGGTGCGTATACGGCGGTGAATTTCCTTCAAAAGCGCTGCTCCTTTCTGCCGCGTACGGCATGCAGGATCCGCCGCAGTTTGCAGACCTCCGGAATTTCCGTATACCACGCGGCGGCGGACGTCGTTTACGGCAGCTTTGACGAAACGGGGCTGATGCATTTTATTGAAGAACAGTCCCGGCGTCAGGCTTTCCGAAAGACGGAGCGACCCATATAAATCCGGCAGACACGGACGGCTAAGACTTTTTAGGTAACTGGGCGGGGATCCAACTTCAGCCTTGATTAGCTGTAGGGAGAATTTGATGCATCATCGGCAAACGGATCTTCAGAGACATGAAAGTGAAAAACGCGGATGCAGTGAAACGGGATAATATGAAAGCCTGAAATGACAGCGGTTTGCTTTGATACAGGGAGGATTTATGAATAAGGAGCAGAAAATCATAGAAAGAACAACCAGGGGCCGCGTCAGAATCTACACCTGGAAGCGTCGGCCTGCCAATGCGTATGCCCCGTTTTTTTTGGACATGCTCTGTCGCGAGCTTCGGAGAACCGAGGAAGAGGACGGTATCGCGTGTGTTGTGCTGAAAAGCGGATTGCCGGGTGTCTTTTCCTCCGGCTTAGACCTTCGCGCGCTCACGGCAGGCGAGAGCTGCCGCAGGGAAATTTTTCTGGCTGTGCGTTCGGTTCACAGGTTGATAAAGCAGATTCTGAACAGTAGAAAAATATATATTGCCGCGCTGAGCGGGGCGGTGATCGGCTCGGCGGTTTCCCTGGCAGTGGCCTGCGATTTTCGTATGGCATCTCAGGATACGTGGTTTTGGCTGCCGGATCCCCAATACGGCGGACTTTTAGGCGATGGGGCGCTGACGCTTATGGCCCGGAGCTTTGGGGCAGCGGCAGCCAAGCGTCTGTGCTTGAGCAATGAGAGAATCAGCGCGGAGGAGGCTTATCGATTGGGCGTGATCGAAAAGCCCGATACAGCGGAAAAATCGGCGGAGCAGGCTCTGCTGCTTGCAGATCGGCTGGGAGAGCTTTCGTCTGGCACGCTCCGGCATACGAAGAGAATTCTGAACCGCGACATACCGGTCAAATTTGCCGCGCGGCGTCTTCTAAATACGGTTCGGGACCCGGATATGTTGCAACGACTCGCAAAATTTCGTCTGCGTTAAACCGGGTGAAGATCAGACTGTTCCTAAATGAGCTCTTTAAAAATATATAAAAATTGCATCCGGTAGAATCGGAAGCAGCAAATAGATCCGTTAGGAAATGTCTGGCTCGCCTTTAAATGAGTTTATAATGAGGGAAATGATCAAGGGCGGATTGAATGGTAATTGAAATGAAACTATGGGAGGGGGAGCAAGAGGAACGTGACAGCAAACGGGAAAACACCGAGGACGATGACGCGGGAAGCATTGGAGCATGCACTGCATAAAGGATATCTGGAAAAGAGGCAAATGACAGCGGCCCTTCTGGACGTTGATTTTTTTTCAAATTTGAATGCAAAGGTGGGAGGTGTACAGGGAGATCTCATACTTGAACGCATAGGAATTTTTCTCGCCGGTGTTGGTGAAGCGTCTGCTGCCCGTTGGGGAGGGGATGAATTTCTTCTGCTGTTTTGGGATAGAAAGCCGAAGGAGCTTTGCTGCCGCCTTGAGGATATACGAAAGATGTGGCGTCATACCCGATTTGTGAGTACCTATCCGTATGAAAAGCATCGGCTCACCTTCAGTATGGGGGTTGCCGGAAGTCATAAAGCATCCGGACCGTTTGAACTGCTGAAATATGCGGAGATCGCGCTATTTGAGGCAAAAAAGATGGGCAGAAATCGAATTGTATATGCAGAGCAGTCACCGCTTGTCATCCTCGGCGGAGCGGGAGCCTGTACTACAGCGGCCGGCAAAGCTCTAAAGGGATTGGCGCGCGAAGGTGAGGAGGCGTTCGGCGCTGCTGTTGCAGAGCCGTACGGCGTGGCCGTAGACAGGGATCACTCGCTGCTTTTTGCCGACCGTTCAAATCACAGAATTGTCAGAATAGCCAACGGCGGGATGTATACGGCGGCCGGCAGAATACCGCCTGACGGCATCTGCGGGAGCTCTCAGGACAGGCAGTGTACAGATCCGCGGGAAATCAGTCTCTGCAAGCCGAGCGGCGTATGCGTGGATGGCGACGGAAATATGTATATAGCGGATACCGGTCACCACAGAATTCTCAAAGTCAGGAAAGGTCATGCGGAGGTTTATGCCGGCTGCGGAAGCTGCGGCTATGAAGGAGATGGCTCGGATGCACGCGCAGCAAAACTGAATCGCCCCGGCGGCGTCGCTGTGGATCTTTGCGGTAATGTATATACCAATGATTATGGCAACAATGTCATACGGCGCATTGACGGGAGGGGGATCATCGGGACGGTGGCTGGCAGCGGAGCATACGGCTTCGGCGGGGATGGCGGTGATGCCCGGCTCGCAGCGCTCGACAGACCCTACGGCTTATGTGTAAACCGGGATGGCAGCGTCCTGTATATAGCAGATTACGGTAACCACCGCATCAGGCGTGTGGAACTGTTCTGCGGCGGTAAAATCACAACCGTATGCGGCTGCGGCCGCGCGGGCTTCGGGGGTGACGGCGGCCGTGGAGAAGATGCATGTCTGAAGGGACCGTATTGGGTTTGTCTCGACGATGCGGAGGAATGGCTCTATATTGCGGATGCACTCAACCATAGCATACGCCGCTGGCATGTCCGGACGAATGTCATAGAAACTGTAGCGGGCAGCGGCAGAGCTGGCTATGTAGATTGCAGAGAGGACCCGAAAAAAGCCGCCTTCCATATCCCGGCGGGCGTAGCGGTAGACGGCAGACGTCTATATGTGGCAGATTATGCAAACAATGCGCTCAGACAGGTGGTGCTTCCATGATTTTTAAACTTTTGTGCTGTTTTTTCATATGTTTTGCAGCGTTCTTTCTGATTTTTGCAGTGCGCGGGGCGCTGCAGGGTTATCGGCTCGTCAGGGAAACCAGTCACCCGAAAAGGGCTGCGCAGGTGAATCTATCGGATATTCCATACAAAACGAGACGCTTCCGCTTTTCGTCGTGCGACGGTCTGAGCCTTTCCGCCATTCAATATTTTCCTTTAGAAAAGCCAAGAGGCACGATACTTGCCTGTCATTATCTCGGCGGATCCAAAACATCGATATACCCCTATATCGAGCCGCTTCTTCGAGCCGGATTTTCTGTTGCCGCCTTTGATTATCCGAACCACGGCGAGAGTGGTGACCGCCGTGGCATACGCTATACGCTGGAGGACGATATGCGCCGCTTTATCCGGAGACTCAAAGCCTTTAATGCGCCGGGACCCTATGGCGCCATAGGTTTTTCCATGGGAGCGACCGTAGCTTTTCGAGCGGCGGACGAGATACCGGAGCTTCGCGCAGTTGCTGTGGACAGCGGTCCGATGATTTTTGTCAGGGATTATTTTAACTATGTTCTGCAAAATAAACGGGTAAAAGGTTTTTGGGCCAAAAAGGTCTTTCTCTTTTTATATTTACATGTGGTTGGATTTTCCGGAATGCAGAAGCGGACTACTGCCTGCCTCAGACGGCACCACCGGTGTCCCGCGCTCCTGATCCACAGCAAATCCGACAGAATTATTCCTTATCGGGACGCGTTGTTTACATACAGCCTTCTGTCTCCTGAAACGGCACGGCTGGTCACCGTGGAAAAGGCGCACCATCTCACAAATCGAATCGTACTGGGAAATGTATACGATGCACTGGTCGTGGAGTTTTTCTCTAAATGGCTGAAGTGAGGTGCTTGTCCTCAAGCCGGTTTGCATGAGAGGGACGACTGGTCAGATTCGGTCATAGAACGTATACCGTCGAATGAAATTTATCATGATCCCTTTTCATTGTGAGAAGGCCGCCCGAACGGCAAAAACTTGTAAGCTTAATGTGATTCACCGGCTGTTCCTGAGCCGAATTGCTGGTTTGCCGCGCTGTACCGATATCTCAGGGCTTTGTCAGACCGAGAAGACTGGAAACGGTTGCTTTTTGCCGATACAAATCTGGTAGACGGCAAAAGAGGTCCGCTATTTCAGATACAGCGTCGCCTGATTGAAAGCGCTGCTTTGCTGAAAGGCAGAAATCCGGCATAGAAATGATAGCGTGAAATTTTTATGGAATTCTGAACCGCTGCACAAGGATCTCACGCCTGCTTTCGGGCTGCCTCAGAGAGGCGGAAGGGAGATTAGCGTAGTAGTGGAAAATAGGGCAGAAAAATTGGATACAGCAAAATACCTTTGTTATACAAAGAGGAAGAATTGACATATAAGAGGTAGGGTTTACGCTGGTTTTCTTAGAGGAAAAAGTACGAATATATAAATTACCGGAATCCTTTTATCGACAGAAGGGGACGGTTATTTGCAGCACGGCCCGAGATTCCGGTAAAAACGGAATTTGAAAGTCTGTTAAAGACCGGAGGTAAACTGAAATTCGAGCAGATGCTTTTTGGAGGGATGCATATGAACAGCCGAAAGCAAAAAATAGCGCGCATGGCTTTGCAGATTCTTAAGGACAGGGGGATAGAAGGGCTTACCTTTCAAAGTCTTTCGCGTGCAATTGGCCTTGACCCCGCGTTTTTGTCAGATACGTTTTCGGGGGGCGAGAGGGAGCTGCTAATGGATACTGTTGAGGTCGCTGGGAGACTGTGGGTCGATACGCTGCGCGCAGACATAGAAAAAGCTGAAAATACAGCAGACAAGCTGGCCTGCCTGGCACACGGATACGTTACAGGATCTGAGGCGCATCCCAGTATTCTTTCAGTCTATATCGACCTGTGGAAGCTGGTGAAAGATCAGGAGGATGACTATGTTCGAAACCGGCTCGGAGAACTGTACCAATTTTATATATCGTCGTTTGGTGAGCTGCTGACGCTTGCAGGTGCAGGAGGACTGCCGCGTAGGGAAGGCGAGGCGCTGTCTCTGCTTTTTACGGTGCTCAGCGATGTCGTACATGTACAGTCGGTAACCTTGGAACAGCCGGTTGATTTCCAGATGCTGTCGGAGGTTGTCACCCGCATGCTGACCCGTTATTTTGCAGGTAGGTAAGGCTGCGGGAGATGTATGCGGGCGGCTCTGAGATAAGGGTTTTGCCACCGTAAAAGGAAGAAATCAAGGAATGGAGGTATGCACATGCGCAAGGTTTTGCTGTTCTATCCGTCGTTTGAGGATAAAGGCTCGGCGCCGCCGCTGTATACGGATATCCCCCTGTCGGTAGCAGCGTTAGCTGGCGCTGTCGGCAGAAGCTTTGATACAGAGGTCATTGATGAACGGCTGGACCCCGTATCCTGCAGCGGTCAGCCGCTTGAGGAGCGGCTGCGCGGCGTCTTTGCGGTCGGAATCAGTACAACGACCAGCGCGCAGATCACCAACGGGCTGCGGTTTGCGGGAAGAGTCAGAGCGCTTGCACCGGAGATCAAACTGATTTGGGGCGGCTGGCATCCGAGTCTGATGCCCGAGGAAACGCTCGAGCATCCGCTTGTGGATATTGTCGTCATGGGCCAGGGAGAGCGCGCATTGCCGATGCTGTTGGAAAGGCTCAGCGCGGGGAAATCACCAGTCGGTATACCGGGCGTGGCATGCAAAACGCAGGATGGCGAAATGCTTTTCAGCAGGCATGCGGCAGGGGTACAGATGTCTCTGCCGGAAAGCATGCGAGAGGGATACCGCTATCTTAAGATGCCGGATTACATCCACCCCGGCTGGGGAAATAACAAAATCCTCGGCTACGAATCGAGCCGGGGCTGTCCGTATGCATGCGCGTTCTGCTCAATCGGCGCTGTTTTTCAAAGGCGCTGGCAGGGGCTGCCGTATGACTGCGTGCTTCGTGATCTTCAGTATCTTCTGGAACAGTACGATATCGATGCCGTTCATTTTTTCGACAACAATTTTTTTGTAGATAAAGAGAGGGCGTTGAAGCTTGCAGAGGAATTGCACAGCAGCGGAACGGGGCTTCGGTGGGATGGCGCAGCCGCTGTCCGGCAGTTCCTACACCTGACGCATAAGGAACTGACTAAACTAATGGAGGGCGGCTTTTATCGTGTGATTGCAGGCGTAGAATCCGGTGACGCCGAGGTGCTCAGGTATATCAACAAGCGTCATACAAATGAAGAGGTTCTGGAGCTGGTGCGGCGCTGTGCAGACTACGGCCTGCAACCGACACTGTCCTTTATGGTGGGCTTTCCCTGGAATCCGGAAAAGGATACGGAGGAGACGCTGCAGCTCATTTTAAAGATACGAGCGCTTTGCCCGCAGACAGAAATTCTTCTGTTTGCCTTTTCACCCTATTTGGGCACACCGCTTTATAAAACGGCGCAGGCCTATGGCATGTGCTTTCCGAAATCGCTGGAGGGGTGGGCTTCGTTCACCTACGATCATGTCCAGACGCCCTGGATCTCAGATAAGCTGCGGCGAAAGATCAGTCGGTCACTCTCGTTTTTCGGCACCAAACAGCTTACGCCGGGGATGGAAAATTTTTTTGCCGGTATGCACAAAAATACGGACGAAGCTTAACGGACGCCCATTTTCAAGCGGAGGATAATCCTGTATGATAACGGTGGAAAGATTAAGAAAAAACGCGGTGAATGCACTTATGGAGCAGGAGATGCCCTGCAGTGTGATTTTTATTGATATTGATTTTTTCCTGCGGTATTGCATGAAGTTTCCGATCAATGTATGCGGTACCGTTATGCGGCGGATTTCGGCGTTTTTTCATGCTGCTTTTGAAAATATGCTTCTGCTGTATGAGGAGGGCGGCGATGAATTTCTTGTTATCTGTCCGAATAAAGATGCTGTCGCAGCGGAAAACCTCGTTTTGGACACCCTGAGAGCATTCAGAAGAGAGCGATTTTTCAAGGACTGCTTTCCGGGGGAGACCGGTTATGAAAGTATCAGGATGACCTTCAGCGCGGGCGTCGCCGGAGGCAGTAGCGTGGAAGGCGCGGAAGAAACGCTAAGTATGGCATATACTGCGTTGCTTTTGGCAAAGTCGCAAAGACGCAACAGCGTGGTTCGGTACGGCAGCGCGGAGAAACCGATACAGGGAAAGCTGCTGCTGGACCCGGAGCTTCCGCTTCGTCATGCGGTCGGACTTTGGGGGCATGCGGGATGCTCGTCTGCAGGCGCAGCGAAAGACGCACTGCTTTGGGAGCCGCAGGCAATTGCAGCGTCGTCTGCGGCAAAGACACTGTATCTCGCAGATCAGAACAACCACCGCATATTGATGATACGTGATTCCCGTGTTTCAGTCGTCTTCGGCGGGGCAGGATACGGCACGGCAAAGGAAGGAAGGCTGAACAAGCCGACCGCATTGTGTGCAGCCGGTGACCATTTGCTGATAGCCGATACGGGCAGCGACCAGATTCTCCTGCTGGAGAATGTTGCTAAAACGGGAGCAGTCCGTGCGCATGTCATATGCGGGACGGAAAATCCCGGATATGACGGCGATGGCGGACCGGCCGCCCTGGCGTCTTTGAATAAGCCGGGCGGAATCGCGCAAGACAAATACGGTAATTTGTATATCAGCGATATAGCCAACAATGTCATCCGCAGAATTTCTGTAAACGGTCTCATCGAGACCCCTATCGGCAGCGGAAAATTCGGATTTTCGGGTGACGGGGGATCTGCCGCTGACGCTGCCTTTCAGGAGATCTATGGAATCGGTATCGACAGGCACAGGGATGTGCTGTACATTGCGGACTATCTCAACCACCGCATACGGGCGTATGATATCAAAAACGGCAGGCTCCGAACAGCCGCCGGCGGCGGAAAAGGGGGCCGCGGAGATGGAGGGGACGCGTTAAATGCCGTTTTGGACCTTCCAACGGCTGTCTGTACAGATGACGAGGGCAACCTATACATTGCGGAATCCGGCAGTCACAGCGTCCGTGTGGTGAGGAATAGAGACGGACGAATTTTTACCCTTGCAGGAGGCCTCGGCGGGGGGTTCAGTCCGGCGGGAATGGCTGCTGATACACGGCTGGCCAATCCAAATTCACTGTGTGTGGACAGAGAATCGCTTTTCATTCTCGACGGCGCAAACAGTCGTGTCCTTTGTATCCCGCTGTCACGCATATGGAAAGCGCTGGCGGCGGTCTGAATGCGGAAAACGGCAGACGTCTGTGGCAGTCGGGAGGAAATCCACATGCCGGTGATACCGTGTTTTGCAGTAAAAACATTTTAGGAGGGACCACAGTGCCGGTACGAATATGTAATTTCAAAGAGGGTCTTGAGGCCTGCGGACCCAAAAAAGTCAATGTTATCGGAAAGGAACGGTTATAGTTATGCAGAAGGTTACGGTAGAAGAAAAAGTAAAGCAGATTATTGCGTCCCGTATGAAGGATAAAAGCAAGGCGGAAGCTCTGGAATATGACACGCCGCTGCTGACGTTGGGTATCGATTCCATTCTTGCGCTGTCCATACTTGTGGAGATCGAGGAGGCATATGATATCGAGATCGACGACAGCGATCTGAATATGGATAAAATTCGGGACATTGCCTCGTTTGCCAGTCTTGTCCGCAGCTATATTGACGAATGAGCGGCGCTGAAAAGCTTTACTGCGCGGAGAAATGGATTGGTGCGGAACGCGGCCTGAAGCGGCCGTCCGGTGCGGCGTTCGATAAAAATGGGGAAACGCTGTATTTATGCGATATGGAAAACAGCCGTATAGCCGTATTTCATTTGCCCGACTGCGATTTTCGGACGCTCGGAGCCAGCTGTGAACATCCGGGGAAAGATAGGCCGAGAAAGCCCTTGGCTCTCAGCGTTAAGAACGGCCTTCTCGCCGTGACCGATGCGGAAGAAAACGCAGTTTATCTTTATGACGGTAAGGACGGCTGGAGGAGACTGCGTACCGGGCGCCGGCTAACGCTTCGGCTTCCCGGCGCGATAGCCTGGGGGGAAGAGGATACGATTTACGTGGCTGACTTCCTGAATAAGAGGATCTGTGAGGGAGGCATAAAACGGGAAATGTCGGTTCTTCGGGGGATCCCCTGCGGGGAGCCCTACGGTCTGTATTATACGGAAGGTATCCTTTATGTGGCCGACGCCTTCTTTGGCTGTATCCGACAGTACCATACAAAAACCGGAGAGCTTCATACGCTTTCGCTTCATGGGCACCGTCCGATTTCCGTGACGGCAGATAGAACAGGTCATATCTGGTTCAGCGAAACACGCGCGCTGTTCCGCTTAGATCCTGAAGGTGACAGGATCGAGGTGGCGGCGGATCGCAGGAGCTTTCGGGAATGGGGGTTCGGCCGGCCGGGACACCTTGGTTCCGTCACGCCTCTGCCGGATGGAAGGATTGTCTTTACCGACACACTGACCCATTGTGTGTACTGTCTGACGCCTCCAGATATATCGGAAGAAAACACCGATTGACAAACGCTTTGAAAAGACTTGGTTAAATTCGAGATCAGCCTCTCGATGAGACAGAGAGCGAAACGCTTAGCCGCGCTGCTACAGTCCAGCCTTAACGATTCTGTATTTGCGGCAAGCGTGCGTGAAAGGAGGGCGGGACTGTTCCCGCATTTCAGAATATGCCAAAGGTCCTGCTGCTGTCTCTTGAACACAGAAGCCAAAATCCGAGGACCGCGGCGCTTGAGGAGCTAGCGGAATACCGGTCTCGCCGTCGGCTCTGGAATATGCCGCACCTTGGACTGCTGACAGTCGGCGCGCTGCTTGAGCCGCGCTATGAGCCGGAATATATCGATCTGACATACGATACCCTTCCGGAAAACCGGTATGACTATGTTTTTCTATCGCCGACGACGCCGCAGGCACGTAGGGCATACGCTCTTGCCGACGCTTTCAGACGGCGCGGGATGCGGGTGGCCATGGGCGGGCCGCACGTCACCATGCTTCCTGAAGAGGCGCTCGAACATGCGGATACGGTATTTGCCGGAGAATCTGAGAGCAGCATCGGAGAATTCCTTTCAGGCAGTGATAAACGACTGTATACGGCGGAGCGGAAGCCTCCGCTTCAAGCATCTCCGGTTCCTCTTTACGAGCTGGCTATGAAATATCCCTACAGCAGTATGCCGGTTCAGCTCTCGCGCGGATGTCCTCACCGCTGTGAATTCTGTTTGTCTACAGCGATTTATGGGGGAATGGTGAGAAGGAAAAGTCTGGAACAGACTGAGCTGGAGTTGAAAAAGCTCAAACAACTGTACGGCGATCCCTTTATATTTTTTACAGATGACAATTTTTTTTCCGGGAATCAGGATGTACATGCCTTGCTTGCACTGCTCAGGCGGCTGGCGCTTCGCTGGTATGCCTTTACCGATATATCTCTATACAGACGCGGTGATATAATCGCCGAACTCTACAAGGCGGGATGCCGGAAGCTGCTGATTGGATTTGAAAGTCTGAATGCCGAGACGCTGCAGACCGTCAATCCATCCGGCTTCAAGAAACGTCGGATACAGGAGCGGAACGATGCGGTAGAGACCATTCAGCGTGAGGGGATCGGCGTAATCGGAAGCTTTGTCCTGGGGTTGGAAAACGACACGGAGCAGACCTTTGAGGATGTTTACCGATTTGTATGGGACAGTGCGATGTACGGTACCAATCTCACGGTAGCCACGCCATTTCCCGGCACTGCATTTTTTAAACGCATGAAGGAGAGAAGAGCGCTTACGGACGACTGGAATCTGTATGACGGCTTTACGCTGCTGTACAGGATGAAATATTTAAACGCGGATACCTTTGAAAAAAAATATGAGGAACTGCTCCGTCGTGTCAATTCCCCGGAACGGGTTAAAAGAGTCTTATCCTATTTCCGGGCTTTGCAGTGATGAAAGGGCCATTATGAAGTACCGGATTGAAAAAGCTTACCCTGGTCTCACAGGGCACAGATAAGTGCGACAGAGACAAAGGAAAAGCAAAAAGGTAGATAAGAAGAGGTAACTTTGACGCGTTATGATTTGACCCTGCTTTGCCGTACTATGAATGCCTCAGGGAAGGAGAAGCTTTGTGCATTGTATAGAGACCGTTTGTTTTGATTATTACGGCACACTTGTAAAGATTGGAAAACCGTATGTCAGGATACGAAAATGGATGTGTGAAAGACTTGCTGAGCAGGGTAAAGAGGCATTAGAAGCGGCCTTCTATTATTGTTTCACAAAGCGCCGTCTGAAGCTCTTAGGCGAAGGCAAGCCTTTTTTGAGGGGGGCGGACGCCATGGTGCAGGGCTGTATGCATGCGTGCAGAACTTTTGACGTAAACATTGACGAGGACCGGTTCAGAGGATTGCTATGGCAGATGTTTCGTGAACCGCCTGCATTTAAAGAGGCGCACACCGTATTGTCTCAGCTCAAAAGAAAATACCGCATAGGGTTGCTCACCAATGCGGACAATGATGTGCTTTATGAATCGATCCGGCTTCAGGGGTTTCATTTTGATTTTATATGTTCATCTGAAGATATGCGGTCCAACAAACCCCAGCCCGCCTTTTTTGCCGGCGCCGCTGCAAGGCATGCGCTTGATCGGCAGCATACCATGATGGTTGGCGATTCGCTGACGGAAGACATCCTTCCTGCGGCCGAAATGGGGTGGACCTCTGTGCTGGCGGTACGCGGCCAAGAGAAGGTCCCGCCGGAGATCTGCTGTGTGGAAAGCTTAACAGAGCTTTCTGAAATCCTGAGACAGAAATGAAAACATTCTGTGGGGCAATATCGGGCGATTCGATGCTGTGCAGAGAGGAAAAAAGATGTCCGGCACGCCAGCTTCCGCATATGTCCGTCATCGATGCCGTATAGAAGATAAGAGCGGCAAGGCGCGAACGCGGCTGCAGTGCGGAGGGATGCGCACTGCAGGACAGCCCGACTGTATCGAATGCCTGAGATGCGGGAGGTCAAATGAAGAAAATACTGAACCGCGGGGATATTGAACAGATTTTGCCGCATCGGAGAAACATGCTTCTCTTGGACAGGCTCATTTTTGAATCCACGGAAAGAGTGTGGGGAGAGTACAGCTTTAAAGGAGACGAATGGTTCTTTGACGGACACTTTCCGGAGCAACCTACTGTACCGGGCGTAATTTTATGTGAAATTATGGCGCAGTGTGCGTGCAGTCTGACTTACGGCGGTGAAAAGAAGCGTATTATACCGCTGCTTACGCGTATAGAGCAGGCGGAATTCCATAAGATGGTAAAGCCTGGAGACAGCGTCAGAGCAGAAGCCCTTCGATGTGATAGACATGGCGTGTTGAATCAATTCGACTGCCGCCTGTATTTCATGAAAAGTCTGTGCGCCTCCTGTCAACTGACAGTCTTTTTAAAATACGTCAAACAATTTTGAAAACGCGGAGACAAAATGCAAAATCAGAACGTCAATTATCTCTGCATTCCTATGAGCAGGAAAAGCTGTATGTATGAACAGAGCGATGAGCCGGTCCGACGGATTTTATCCGTCGGACCGGCTCACTTTATCCGGCGTTCACGTATCCTCTGCGCCTGCCGGATGCAGCTAAGCCGATATTTTGCAATTTACTGAGCGGCTTCCTCTGTATCGACAGGCGCCTCGGGCGCTTTCTTTTTCTTCTTTTTCTTCACCAGTCTGCTGATGATGTAGGCAGCGCCGGCTTCGCCGCTGTGTCCTAGGTTGAAAAAGTAGGAGCGTTTCAGGGTATCTATCTGTTCTGCCCATGCAGCCTGGTTTTCAAGCAGATCGGCGGCGATTGCAGCAATGTTTTTCACGTCCTCTTTCTCAATCGCACGGCCTATCTGACTGCGACCTGTAATATCGAACGGTATAATCTTCACTTTTTTATATGCCTTATTTACCACCTTCATTTCCGTGTTGATGAACAGCGTGGGTTTGTTGGTGGTAAAGCTGAATTCAAAAGAGATTGCAGACCAGTCCGTAATCAGCAGATCGGCGGTATAAACCGTCACATTAGAAGAGAAATCCGTTTCGATACGGAAATCCTCACTAAAATCAGGCTGATATTTATCCATGATCTCCTGTATTTTCAGGGGAAAGCGTCGAACATACTGCGGATGCGGCCGTATGACGATTCTGAAATGCTTCTCTTTTAAGGAAGCAATGAGATCGTCGAGACAGCTGTCCATAATGTTATCGTACTGCCAGGAAGGAGCAATCAGGATGGTCGGCTTTTCGGGCAGCGGTCCTTCCTCCGATTTTTGTGCTTCATAGGCTTCGATCATCTGATCAATCAGCCCGTATCCGCATTCTACAATGCGTTTTTCCTTTGTTCCGCGTACTTTCTCCAGTGCGCGGACTTCATCTGCCTGCATCTGACTAACTGCAAAGATGGTATCGAAGTGATCGAAAGCGCCGGTTCGATATGTTAAATTCAAACTGGTACAGCCGTGGTCTACGTAGACGTATTCCACATCCTTGCGTACGCGGGAGCGTTTGATGTGATACTTTTCGAGGTCCGGCGTCGTCATGACAACCATATCCGCTTCAACCTTCATCATCAGAGAGATCAGACGTGTTTCATCGACATAATAAGGGATGATCCTCTCCTCTTCGCATTGCAGAATGGGATCGTCCGGCGCGCTCGTTACATAATGAATCTTCAGCTTAGAATCCCGGAGTATATGATCGATGATACTGGAGAAATATTTGTAGTAGCCCTTTCCCTCTGCGTAAAACATCAGCTTCATATGTTCGAGGTTGTCCGGCCTGCAGAAAGCTTTGTAATACTTTTTCGCCAGTTTTTTGTTTCTTTTCGAAGTTTCCTTTTCCTGCGCCGTTTTCTGTTTGATCTCCGCAAGCGCCTTGTAATCGATATACTTTTTAGGGTTATAGATGACGTTGACCAGGTACATAACGCCGATAGAGAACAGATTTCCAAAAATCCAGTAAAGCCCGACACCGGCCGGAACGAGAAAAGCAAAATAGGTGGAAAATGCAATCATAAAAAGTGTCATGCCCCACTGAGACAGCTTGTTCTGTTCTACCTGAAGGACGTTGATCCGGTTTTGGATAACACACATGACCAGTGCGGAGAGACCCGCCAGAATGGGGATCAGAAGCAGCGGAGTAAAAGAAAAGCTGGGGGTTGCCGCTAAGTTTATGCCAAGAAAATTCATCTGTACACTTTGGATAGAAGAGACGGCTGAGGCGACGTCCACGCCCTCGAGGCTGCCCTGAAGCTCCATAAAGCGGGGAACATTGCCGGCATTTGAAAGCAGTTCCACCACCTTGAGCTGCGGAGACGAACCGAGATCGGTTGTGCCGAGAATTTCACCGGCTTTCCGAACGAAAGCATCTATTGTAGAGGCCGGCATGTGCAGCAGGTGCTTCAGTGGCTTGTATACCACATCAATAAGGCCGAAAATGATCGGGAGCTGTAGCAGCAGCGGCCAGATACCGGCCATGGGACTGTATTTTTCTCTTTTATAAAGGGCGGTCTGCGCGTCAAAATACGCATCCTTGTCGTCGATGTATTGGTACCGCAGAGCGTCCAGCTCCGGTTTCATTTTTACCAATTTTATGGAGTTCTTCTGCACGAGCAGGGAGATTGGAAACATGACAACCTTTGTCAGCAGGGTGAAAATAATGATGGCGATGCCGTAGTCGCTGATAATTTGATAACAGAGCCACATAAGATATCCGAGCGGTGTGCCGATGATTGTGTTGATCCATTCCATTCTGCGTCAGTTTCCTTTCTTTTGCTGCATAATCAGATTCTTTTTAGGCGACCGTCAGATATCGGCCGGAGATGCCGCGGTCTGCATTTCAGTATAGTTGAAGAGAATATTGGCATCCCGGACAACATACAGACCCCCAAACGGGGTTTGACCCCGTCAGCTTCGGTTCTATTCGTTTTCGTCCTCGTCTTCCTCGTCGTCTTCGTCCTCCTCACGGTTTTTCTTTTTGCGGACCGCGCGGCGAACTTTACGGAAATAGTAGCCGCATGCGGCGCCTGCCGCAATGACGACGCCAGCAACGACTTGAATCAGAAAGGTCATGGCGGAGGGGTCGATATAGGCGCCTACATTGACCGAGAAGAAAAGCATGGTGAATACGAAAAAAAACATGCAGCTCAAGATCTTGCGTATGGTTTTCATTGTTCGTCCGTTTCTCCGGCGAAAATCAAAAATCATTGTTGGTATGCCTCCCCGCCCGAACGGTCGCCGGGCCTATGGGCCGGGGATGAAAGCGGTACGACGCTGTCTTTCAGCTTCCGGCGTCGTAATAGGGATATTTTATGGGAACGACGGAGTGAACCAGCCAGTTGTCGAAGTTCTTTGCGTCTCCCCGAATTTCATAGGTGACCAGATTGGTATCTCGGTTGGTCAGAAACTTGTTTGCACCGCTCATATAAAAGTACCGAACGACGTCGTCGCCTTCCGTAATATCTTCAATCGCAGGACCGTAAGCCGAGCTGTCGATGCCGAGTGCGCGGAGGATCGTAGGACGGATATTGTCCTGGCATACAGGTGCATCGGACAGAGCTAGAGGTTTTGTAAGATCCGCACCCTTAGGTTTGACAAAAAGCGAAATAAGACGCGGCTTGTCCAGACGCTCAAGCGTTCCCGTCCAACCGTGGTCTGCGGTGATGATAAGAGTTGTATCGTCATACAGCCCCAGTCTTTTCAGCTCATCTATATATTTTAAAATGATATTGAGATTGCCCTTTGTCTGCTGATACATCGTCGTCTCCGCACCCGTGATGCGATTTCCGTTTTCATCCATAATATAGGGATCGTGCGAGCCCTGCATGTGGTAGAAGATAAAGGAACCGGCGCTGTCTTTGTTGACAGTAATGCCTTTCTCCTTTAAATCATGAAAAAAACGAACGTCATTGGTGCTGTAGATATCGGAGGCATACAGACTTTCGTCCTCAAGCTGTGCAATATCCTGCAGTTCTCCGGTGTACAGACGGAAGAACGGCTGCATGGCGGTCGGACAATACCGATAGGCGGAGAGTGTCAGCATGGACGTAATCATACGCCTCACGTTTACGGTACGCGGCTTGTCACCGATGTTATCAATTTCCTCCCGCGCATAATCGATATCGCCCAGCACATAGTTGACTTCGGTATAAACCTTGGAGAGGTAACCCGCCTCCCGAATATCCTTTAAAAAAGTGGTTTCATCCCAGGCCTTTTTGAAATATTCGCTGTTTGGTATGGTGTAATCGCAGGGAATGCCCGTCAGAAAATAGGCGACGGAGGGGAATGTGCGTGAATAACTTCCGGTGGTGTTTCTGTAAAAGGTAAAGCCGGAAAACTTGTCGTAAAAATCGGGATTTTTTTCCAATTGTTCATCCGCATAGAGCTGATCAAAGCGGTCAAGCAGAAAGACAACCACATTGTTTTTCGGCGAAACCTCGTAAATGGTATCGCGCGACAGATAGCCCTCCTTGGAGACATCGGTCAGATTGACGTCCAGCAGCAGTGAAACCAGACCAACGCTTTGCATACCGATCAGAAGCACGGAGACGAAAACAACCATGCGTCCCCAAATTTTTTTGCTGAAATACGCAACGGCAAAGGGACAGAGCAGAACGAGTCCCCAAATAAGCGCGTTGAAAAGCATAGGAAGCGTATAGTCGGCCCAGGCCACAGAGGAACCGTCGAGAGCGCCAAAATCGATGCTCAAGAAGTTTGCCTGCAGATAGGCGGCAACTGTACCTGCAAAGATCAGGGAGACAGCGCCTGTGAAGAGCCTGCCTCGAAAAACAAGCAGAAAAAGCGTCAGAAGGGCGAAAACGGTAAACCCCAGAAGTGCCATCGGTCCTACGAGGTCATTGAAGGAGAAAGTGCAGTAGTCCATATTTTTGATATAAATTTCATATGGACCAAAGATCAGGAGCGTATAGGAAAAGGCAAACGATGCAAGAGCGGCGAGCGCCAGACGCCAGCGAAAGGACCGCTTTTCACGGACCAGCGATTTCCACTTTTTTGAAAATCTACCCTCTGCCCTTTTGTTTTTATTCTGGTTATCATCATTTTTTACCGGCTGTTTAGCTCCGGATGCGATTTGAGGTTCCACGGGTGCTTGAGATTGCTGAACGCTCATAAAAATTATTATGCCTTTGCAAGGCAAAGACTTCCTTTCTGGGCAATATAATCCGGCTTCAACGCTTTGCAGATTCGTTTCGGCGTTTGATTTCAAAAAATGGTCTTTGCGAATCCGTTTTTGTCATGCAAAGGCACAAAATCAATCAGTGAAAGGCTTTTATACCACATATTGGCCTTTCACCGGAAACCGGTGCAGTAAATATGTAATGCTTCTATTTTTACTCAACTGTTGATGCAGAAGTTGTTGTATTGCTCTGCTGCTTGTCCGACCGAACATAAGTACTGATGACATGCGGCGGGACTGCTTTATATACGCGAGCTTTCGACAATTGCCTGAATACAGGACACCGGCCCCTACTATTAAGACTGAGACGTAAAGCCGCTCATTTTGTTCCCTGAGGTTTAAGCAAAAAACATGGTGTCTGAATCAAATCGGTTTGTCGCGTCTTTTAAGCGCACCGGCGGTGCGTGTGGCACCGGCTAAAAAACATGCATTTCGCCGGAGGTTGTACCGTATGTCGAGGAGACCGGCATACCGCCCCCAAAAATGACGTCTCATAGGGAATTTTGGTAAAAATTTTCTGGGTACAGCGAATGATAAATGGGGCGCAATTACCCCGGGCCAAACGATGTACATTATAGCACAAAAGCCTGAAAAAGTAAAGACAGAACGGAATTTGTTCGGAATTATATAAAATGGACTCGAAAAACGTAGATGAGAGAGCGCTAAAAATCCAAATGGACTTGACAGATGTTCATTTATAGTGTATAATCGAAGAACTATGAACAAGTTGAATGTGCTGTCTTCTTGAAATTTATAGGCGTTTTTTGTTCAATCAGGGTGATTAAAGCGAGACTAGCCTGTATTTTTGGAAAACAGCGGATACTGTCGAACTCGAAAGGTGTTGAGAGAAACCGATACACCTGTTTGGTTTCAGTAACGTTTACAGCTATGGAGAAATTCGACCTGAAGTGATGAGAAATCAGAAGTGGAGAAGCAGATAAACAAGTAGTCAATAAGTAAAAATAAAAGGAGAGAGAAAATGAGGTTTCAATGGAAACATGCCGCTGCTGCGGTGTGTGCGTTGCTCTGTATACCGCTGATGTTCGGCTGTGCAAAGAAAAACGATGACCGGATCATGATCTATTCCTCGTCGGAGGATTTTCGCAACGAATATGTAAGGCAGCGTCTTCAGGAGGAATTCCCCGATCTGGATATAACAGTGGAGTATAAATCCACGGGGGATTTGTCAGCAAAGCTTCTTTCGGAGGGAAAGAGCACAGACTGCGATATTATTCTGGAGTTGGAATCTACTTATCTGGAAAAGCTGGGAGATACGATATGCAGCCTTGACGGCATCGTATCGTTTGATAAATTTGTGGACGATCTGGTTCCGGAGAGCCACAGATATGTGCCATGGTGCCGGGTCAGCGGGGCGATTCTACTCAATACGTCGGGACTAAAAGAGGCGGGACTTGAAGCGCCGGAAAGCTATGAGGATCTGCTGAAGCCGGAATACAAGGGAAAAATTGTCATGCCCAATCCCGCTTCCTCCGGAACCGGATATATTTTTCTGTTGAATTTGGTCAACGAATGGGGAGAGGATGAAGCCTTCGCCTATTTCGACAAGCTTGCTGAAAACATAAAAATGTTTTCATCCTCCGGTTCTGGTCCTGTTCAGGAGCTGATCAGTGGTGAATCTCTGATAGGCCTCGGTATGACGTTTCAGGCGGTTACAGCTATAAATGAGGGAACGCCGTTGGATATCCGCTTCTTCGAGGAGGGCGCGCCGCATACGACATATTCCAGTGCGCTGATAGAGGGACGCCAGTCGGATGAGCGCGTTGTTGAGGTTTTTCAGTTTCTCGTCAATGTCGTGACGCCTGAGGATAAAGAGAAGTTCTCGCCTGAACAGATTTACAAGGATCAGGAGATCAACATGGAGAATTTCCCCAAGGACATTCCGTATGGAGACATGACGGGGATCGAAGATGTGGCGCGGAAGGACGGGCTGCTTGAGAAATGGAATCATTAATTGTCCGGGAAATTGAAAAAAAAATTGACGGAAAAACAATACTGAAACCGATCAGCTTTGAGGTGAAGGGCGGCGAATTTCTGTCCATTCTCGGACCTTCCGGCTGCGGAAAAACAACACTTCTGCGCATCATCATCGGATTGCTTGCACCGACAGCGGGGGCCGTGCTGAAGGATCAGAAGGACATAACCCGTATGCCTCCGGATAAACGCGGCATGGGTATTGTGTTCCAGAACTATGCGCTGTTTGAAAACATGACGGTGCTGAAAAACGTAGAGTATGCGGTCCGTCTGAAAAAAGAGTTGAAGCCGAGGTCCCGCCAGATCGCGGTGTCGATGCTGGAGATGGTGGGCCTGACGGAGCACAGCGCAAAGCGGCCGGCACAGCTCTCCGGGGGACAGATGCAGCGGGTAGCCATCGCGCGCACACTTGCCCTACAGCCGGATCTTCTGCTGTTTGACGAGCCCATGAGCGCACTGGATGTGGCGACGCGGCTTTCGCTGCGGCGCGAGCTTAAGGACATTCAGAGGAAAACCGGAGCGGCTATGATTTATATTACTCATGACCAAGAGGAAGCCTTTGCCATGTCGGATAGGATCATGGTTATGGGGGAGGCTGAAATGCACCAGATCGGTACACCGGAAGAAATTTTAAAGCACCCCGCAAATCGTTACGTAAAAGAATTTGTGCTGGATAATCTCCAGATGAAGATCGACAGTCTTGCTAAATTTACGTCGGCAACGGCGTAAAGGAGAAATCCGTATGCATACGGAAAGGGCCGAAAGGCGGATATTTTATATCCGCCTTTCGGCCCGGCAATACATACGAAAGGGTATGATAAGCTCTTGAAACAACGGTCATGCTCGGCGGCGAAGCTTGTCGCCGCCGCCTTCTTTCTCGTTTCCGTCATTCTCCCGATCGGAAGGATGCTCCTCAGTCTTGCGGATGCCGATATTGGAAAGGTGTTATCCGGGGAGAAATTTCAGCGTGCGCTGGGAAATTCCGTGGCAGTATCCCTTACGGCTACTCTCATTTCTCTGATGCTCGCGGCAGCGTTGGCATTCTGTATGGCAAGAACCAATATACGGTGCAAGCCGCTTTTTCGGGCCATGTTGGTTTTACCGATGCTGCTTCCGTCCATCTCCCACGGCATGGGGCTTATTATATTGTTCGGCGCAAACGGCATTTTGACCAAACTCTTCGGCCTTTCCGCCGGATTGTACGGCTTTTGGGGCATTGTCTCGGGCAGTGTTATGTATTCGTTTCCGGTAGCGTTTCTCATGCTGAGCGATGTCCTTAAATACGAAGACAGCACGCCGTATGAGGCGGCATCCGTATTGGGGATTTCGCGCTTTCGGCAGTTTGTGCAGATCACGCTGCCATACCTCAAAAAACCGCTGATCAGTGTCGTGTTTGCTACATTTACGTTAATATTTACGGATTATGGCGTCCCGCTGATGATCGGCGGAAAACTGTCTCTTATACA
>DXYE01000049.1 GCA_019415985.1 Clostridiales bacterium | reverse complement strand
AAACAGGCGTGAAGCCTTGAAAAATCAATGGTTTTTGAGGATTAGATAGTTAAATACTAATTTAAATAGTACAATACTGGATGATACGCACATTTAATATGGAGGTTGGAATGACTATTGTTTCGTCACCGAAAATTGTAGATAGAATGATATCTAATGCGATAGATAATGGGGTAAATGCATATACCCTCGGTCGTATTGTCATAGGAGAAGGAAATGTAAATTGTGTAAACAGCTTGAAATGGGATTATTAAAGTTATGAAAATATATTTAATAAAGACGTCACTAAGGATACTGGGTGAAGCGGCCCCATTAACAGCGATTAATAATTTGATAAATTGCAGTACTGAATTTCAAAATAGTGCTTTCATGTTTAATTATTAGTTTTAACTTTATTGGCGTAAAAAATGAAATTACTTTTTAACGGTGATACAAACTTAAAGAGCATATTTCTAGATTTTTTAACAAAGAGAGAAAATAAAAGGAAGAAAAATGCGATATGATATAGAAAATATATCGTCATCTATTAAAAAACTGCCGCTGCCACGAAGCTGTCGGAATTTTTCTGAAACAAGTATCCGTTTTTGATGCATTTAAAAAGCATTATTTTTCTCAAACCCCTTTATGGCAAACATCGTGAACAATGACCAGAGAGATGATAGACAAATCCAAACCGACTACACAGTTCTATTCAGGGACAGGCTGTGGGTATGTCCATGTACTTCAGAAACAGGAGCAATGCAGAAATGAAAAAATTTTTAAAATGGTTGGATAACTACTGGTATCATTATAAATGGGTTACGTTGATTGTGGCCTTTTTTCTTGTGTGCGGTGTCGTCTTTACCCTGCAAATGTGCCACAAGCAGAGTTATGATCTCTACGTCGTCTATGCAGGCCCCACATATTTGGATAAAGAGGGACATGCTTCCATACTCTCCTCTTTCCGGCAGATGATGACGGAGGATTTCAATGACGATGGGGAGAAAAATATCAATTATAAACAGATCATTTATGTGCCGCCGGAAATAGCCGATGAATATACGGAAAATTCATTGGAATTCAACGAGCAAATCAATAATGAAGCGCTAAGGCAGTACAGCGCAACCATGCAGACAGGTGAATATATCATTTGCCTGATTGACGAATCGCTCTATCAGCAAACAAGGGATAACGGACTTTATCTGCCTCTCTCCGATATTTTTGGAAGTATACCGGAAAACGCTTACGATGAATACGGTTTTCGCCTGAAGGACCTGTCGTTCGGCAATTCGATGAGCGGCGTAAACAGTTTAAGTACAGATACGATCCTATGCGTCCGCAGGCCCAATGTTATCACCTCTATATGGGGCGGTGACAGCGCCGAGGCGCTATACGATTACCATTTGAAAATTTTCAGAAATATTGTCGAATATCAAGCGCCGGAGGCTTGATATTCGATACTTTCCCGATATTTAAATCCCCCAAAAGGCTGACTTAAATCTGTTTTAATAAATTCTCAGCAATCGCCGCCGAGAGGCAGCGATATTGCTGTGTAACATCGATCAATTTTGTTGAATCCTATACAATTTCACATGAAAGGGTCATGAAGATGAAGAAATTAAAAACCCTCGTCTTGGGTTGCCTGCTTCTTTTCTGTACGCTGATCTGCGGTTGCGGGCAGTCCAATGCAGACACAGACGGGCGTATTCAGATTGTAACGACCAGCTTTCCGCCCTATGATTTTGCACGGCAAGCAGGCGGCAATTTTGTGCAGGTGACCATGCTGCTGCCGCCGGGAGCGGAGAGCCATTCCTATGAGCCTACTCCGCAGGATATCCTGAAAATAAAAAACTGTGATATTTTTATCTATACAGGCGGTGAGTCGGATAGTTGGATTAAAGAAATATTAGAGTCCATCGGAACCGATGGAATAAAAGTCCTCTCCATGATGGACTGCGTAGAACCGCTCGAAGAGGAAGTTGCGGAAGGTATGGAGGAGGAACATAATGCATCCGGCGAAAAGCACAGCGACGAGGCGCATGCATACGACGAGCATGTATGGACTTCTCCCCGCAATGCAATTCGGATCGTACAGGCAATCGGTCAAGCTCTAATCAATGTAGATGAGAAAA
Source organism: Clostridiales bacterium (assembly GCA_019415985.1). Lineage (GTDB taxonomy): Bacteria > Bacillota > Clostridia > Oscillospirales > CAG-272 > CAKTAA01. The sequence goes on along the minus strand of DXYE01000049.1, from coordinate 16,087 downwards.
ATAGTGTATCATACGAAGAAAATATGGATGCGTATGTAAAAGAACTGGAAGATCTGGACGCGACCTTTCGGCAGATTACCAAAAACGGTGTCAGAAACTGTATGGTTTTCGGTGAGCGATTCCCCTTCCGCTACTTTGCAGAAGCATACGGTTTGACGTATTATGCTGCATTTCCAGGCTGCTCAGAAGAGACAGAGCCGAGCGCTGCAACCATTGCCTTTCTGATTCGCAAAATTCAGGAAGAGAAAATCCCCGTGGTGTTTTATATTGAATTTTCGAATCAAAAGGTCGCCGACACCATTTGCGAGGCTACCGATGCCGAGAAATTAATGATGCATTCCTGTCACAATGTAACCACCGAAGAATTTGCATCCGGTATTACATATTTAGATTTGATGCGTAAGAATGCTGAAAATTTGAAAATCGCTCTTTCATAGAAAGCTATGTTTTGCAATGCCGCGGGCACGGCAAAACACATTTCGCGCGCTCTAATTCGTGTTTTTGAAAAATGCGGTAAATCTCTTGAAAATATACTGAATTTGTTTTATAATTATATTATTGTATTTTTAAACAAAGGATGAGGATAAAAATATTATGAAGATTTTAGTCATCAACGCGGGAAGCTCGTCGATCAAATATCAGTTGATCGACATGGAAAACGAACATGTGCTGGCCAAAGGCATGTGCGACAGAATCGGTATTGCCGGTGGCTCCTTTAAGCATACGGCGGCCGGTAAACCGGTTCATAAGGTCGATATGCAAATGGCAAATCACGGCGAGGCCATTCGTCTTGTGGTGCAGACGCTGACGGATCCTGATCTGGGTGTGATTCGTAGTATGGACGAAATTTCGGCAGTCGGGCATCGCGTCCTCCACGGCGGAGAGAAGTTTTCCGCCTCCGTTCTGATTGACGAAAAGGTCATCGAAGCCATTGAGGAGTGCTGTGAACTCGGACCGCTGCACAATCCTCACAATCTGACAGGTATTCGGGCATGTGAAGCGCTGATGCCCGGGGTTCCGCAGGTTGCTGTTTTCGATACCGGGTTTCATCAGACAATGCCTCCTTACGCTTTTCTCTATGCGCTGCCATATGAATATTATGAAAAATATAAAATCCGCCGCTACGGTTTTCATGGCACCTCGCACCGATATGTCAGTATGCGCGCAGCCGCTATGCTCGGACGGCCGGCAGAGGAGCTGAAAATTGTAACCTGTCACCTTGGAAACGGCTCCTCTATCTCCGCAGTGGATGGCGGACGTTGTTTGGATACAACGATGGGGCTGACCCCATTAGAAGGAATCATTATGGGTACACGGTGCGGCAGCATCGATCCTGCAATCGTACCTCTGCTCATGGAAAAGGAGCATTTGACGCCAAAGGAAATTGACACCATAATGAACAAAAAATCCGGAATTCTTGGTGTATCGCAAAAAACAAGTGACAATCGCGATATTGAACAGGGGGCGAAAAACGGCGACGCACGCTGTCAGCTCATTGAGTCTATGATTTGCCATCAGCTTGTAAAATATATTGGAGGTTTCGCTGCGGCAATGGGCGGCGTAGATGCGGTGGTGTTTACAGGAGGCATTGGCGAAAACAATCCGCATTATCGCACGAGAGTTGCCGATAAACTCAAATTTATGGGCGCGGAGATTGACGAGGAGAAGAACAAACTGCGCGGCGAAGAAATCGATCTGTCCACGTCGAATGCCAAGCTAAGGCTTTTGGTAATTCCTACCAATGAAGAGCTGATGATTGCTAGGGATACACTTGCACTTGTCAAATGAGTGACCGCTGCATACGGCAATCCCTGCTAAGTTACACACTGGTTAGGCGATGGCGTTTTCGTATATTGTCTCGATATGTGTATTCTGCACGCAAAACGTTGACCGATCATTATTCCAAGCTTTCATGAAGCAACGCCTTGGCAGAGGGATGTAGGCTCCTCCGGGATACCGGGGCCTACCGCCAAGCAAAGAAGGCGGAGACAGCTCACTTTTTATAAAAACGCATCGACTGAGAATACCCGTCCGCAGCTGTATGTAAGACAGTTTGCAGGCGGGTTTAATTTAGAGAGTGCTGCAAAACGAATCCGAATTGCAGCACTCTCTATATTTTGGGGAAAAAACTGAAATGAGTTAAAAGCGTATAATATTTCCGCGAAGCGCATGCTCTTCGCGTTTGCAGATAACTGTGGGGGCGCGAAAACGCGGCCTTTTTATGAAATCATACACACCTCGAAAAATGCAGGACGCGCCCGTATCAAAAGAAAGTGTGCAGCAGCAAGCATTGTTCAAAGCTTTTTGACTGGAAGCCAAAGCTCAATATAGCGTGAGCGACTAAGCACATCATCCCCATATTTATAAAACCAATGAATCACAGAGAACTCCGGGGCATCGGTCAATTCGTACCCGGATGACGGCAGCCATTCGCTCACCGCTTTTTTCCTTAAATCTTCAACCAGATTCGTAGATATTTTGTTCGCTCGGTTTCACAAATCAGGTACTTTCCCTGAGGCACTTTTATCGTCTCAAACCGTTTCGCATCTTCCGCACCGAGTGTCTTTTCCAGATTATTCGTTGTCCATTCATCTAACAACGATGCAATATAAAAATCATATCCATCATCAAATGCGTTCATTATATTATAAGTCATGACACAATCGCGAGACAAGCCCCACAGCATATACTGATTTGCCCGTGTTGAAATGTAAAAATCGCGTTCCTGATCCAGACGCTCCGCAGGGGTTCCAATAAATCTACGCTTGAATCCCGTATAGATTCTTTCGGGTTTTACCTCAATTCTGTAATCCATAATGCTTCCGCCCTCCAATGAAATTTTTAGTACAAGACGGGGCTGGAATTTCAGCTTACAGCCTCCCGTGCGCGCCGCAGAAGGCGTAATGCCGTGGAATTTTTGGAATGCTTTTACAAAGCTGTCCGGACTCTCATAACCGTATTTTACCGCGGCATCAAGCACCTTGATGTCACCTGCGGCAAGCTCTGTACCGGCGAGCGACAATCGACGGCGACGAATATATTCCTCCACCGTGAAACCGCGGAGTATACTGAATGGACGCTGAAAATGATAGCTTGATGAAAAGGCCCGGGCCGCTACTGCTTCATAGTCTATCGACTCTGACAGGTGTTCCTCAATGTAGTCAATAGACCTTTGCATTCCCGTTATCCAATCCATATCATCCCCCCTTATCTGCGTTCATTATAGCACATCGCCTATCGGATGTCCCGATTTTCCGTGCGGAGTTCTATCGACCATGCATTCTTTCACAGCAGAACAGATTCTGAGGATCAATAAAAAGGCGCCGCAAATCTGCGGCGCCCCGAACCAGATCTTCTGTTGTATCAGCCTACAATACCTGAACGTTCAATTCCCTGAATCAGGAATCTCTGACAGAACAGGTAAATAATCACCAGCGGAAGAATAATCAGCAGACCGCACGTATTTCGTATCGCTGCGACATACAAATCACCGCCCGCAAACGATGTATCCAATGATTCCGGAGTGAAAATCAGATCCGGCATCAGCAGGATTGAGGACTGATCTGTGAAAAAGACTTCTGTATAGAAACGGTCCGTCCACTGCCATGAGAAAGCGAATAGGAATACCGTAATCATCATGGGCACGGACAGGGGAACGATGATCTTAAAGAACGTCTTCATAACTCCGCTGCCATCAACATAAGCAGACTCCTCGAGCTCATCCGGTACACCGCGGTAGAACTGACGCATCATAAAGATGTACAACCCGTTCTTGAAAGCAAGACCACCAAGAGACAGGAGAGCCAGCGGCCAGTATGTATTCTGCATTTCGAAGGGGCCGATGCCCAGTAGCTTGAATAGACCAAAGATGTCAAAATACCGGAAAAATACGTACATTGCCGTACGAAGCGTATCCTGCGGTACAACCATTGTGAGCACGACGCAGGCAAACAATATCTTGTTGCCTTTAAATTTAAACTTTGCAAACCCGTACCCAACAATGGAACACACCAGCGTCTGAATCACGCCGCACAGTATCGACAGGCATGCCGTATTAAACAGGATTTGAAAATAATGTCCTTCTACGATAATCGCTTTATAAGTGTCCAGCGTTGGATACTTTGGTATCAGCTTTACCGTAACATCGACAAAATCCTCCGGACTCATAAACGATGACGTTACCTTGGAAAAGAAGGGGAACAGAATTATGTAGGAAACGCCGATCAGGAGAACCAAGCGGAAGATCCACCAGACGAGTTTCTTCAAAAAGAACAAGGAAAGAAAGCGTATTTTAAATCTTTCCCAAAAGGATGTTCGTTCAAACTCTACCCGAATTTTCTTTTTGGTTTCCTTTTTTACAACTGTATTTGTTTGCTGTGCATTCATTCCTTCATCCCCCTTACCTGTCTCTTCTCTGGTAGAACACGAATAACCCCGCTATAGCCGTAGCTATTCCGACCAGCAACAGTACCAGTATGAAGTACATCCAGGACATCGCTGAACTCAGTTCGAGCGCATTTCCGCCGCCTTCGTATACCGTCGTGATATACGACATGACAGTGTTTTGCGCCGAGGTAAAGGAGTCGATAATCGTGTATACCAAGTTGACCAGAATCATCGGGGATATCATCGGCAGCGTGATTTTCCAGAAGGTTTCCCATGCGGTTGCTCCCTCAATGGTACACGATTCATATATAGCGGGAGAAATCGACTGTAAGCCTGCCAGGAAGATCAGCATCTGTACGCCGGAACGGTTGACAATGTTGTAAATATCGTTGACGATCTGCACAACATACTGAATCAACTCCGTTCCCACAACCATATTCTGGAATAAATTTTGTATATCCACAGCGGATATAATATCTGTTGTGCTTGTCGCGTTATTTCCCATATCCACCGAGCTGGTATCGCCCATATAGCTCAGCAGTGAATTTCCTATGTCGATAGACTCAATCAATCCGGTGGAAAGAATAACCGGAATAAAGAATATAGCACGGAAGGCCGCCCGGCCGACCATTCTCTGATTTAGGAGAATGGCCATAAAGAGCGAGAAAACCACAATTGCAGGTATATCGATGACCAGCTGTCTGATTCCGCTAATCAGCGTCTGCACAAAGGTGGGATCTACAAAAAGCGCATCCGAGTAATTCTTAAACCCAACATTCGTCAGCTGGTATCCGACACCGGTTACAATCTCCAGCTTAGAAAAGCTGAACACGATCGAGTTGTAGATAATCGGCAGATAAATCAGCACAAATCCGATCGCGAACGGCAGGACAAACAGCCAGCCGCTTCTCGCCTTTCTACGGTCAAGGGAGGATGCGCGCTTCTTTCGTTTCGGCGCCGCGGCCGGAAGCTTGACTTCTTGGTTCATTTTTACCTACCCCCTCCTCATTCATACCGTACAAAGTCGAGAGCGCCGATCTCTACGCCATCCACTTTTACGCTATAATTGTTGTAATTCAAAATAAAGTACGTGCCATTCTCATATGTGACCTTTACGATTTTGTCGTTGTCTACCGTTAGACGTTTGGTGAGCTCATCCATTTCCTCTACAGGTTCATCCTCTTCTTCAGGCTCTTCAAAGGTTGGTATTTCAACGACAGGTCTTCCAGCTGCAATCAGCTCCTCTTCCTGAAGCTGTTCGAGCAATTCAGCCAAACGTTCGGCTTCTTCCCTGGCCAAGCGCTCAGCCTCTTCCTTGGCAGCTTTTTCGGCCTCCACTCGAGCTGCTTCCTCTTTGATTTCCTCCAGTTCCTCGTCTGTGACGACTCGTTCACCAACCAGAAACTCATGATCCACGATTCTCTCGGTCTGCAGATCCTTAATCGCATTGTTCAGCTTATTATAAGCCTCCACCATGTCCTCAAGCCAGATACTAAAGGAAACAGAATAGTATTTTGACATACCGGTCGCCGTTTTCAGCTCTGAGGTGTTCTCATATGACAAAAGGAAATATGCGCCTGCACCGTTTTCAATAGCACGGAGAATTGCATAATCGATATCTCCTACCGTATTCAGAGCTTCACCTGCATAATTTAAATAGCCATGGAGAACCATGCCCATAAAGGGTATGGTTGCACTTGCATTGACGTAATCACTGCTGTCGAGCGGCATATTCAAAACATCTGTTACATATTTCAGCGAATACAGGTTTCCGCTGTCTGTCATAACGCGTCCGTAATCCTGCTGCAGGCTTTCAAATAGCATTTCAGCGTATTCCTTGGAATCCTCGCGATGATATGCATCCTCTTTATCAAAGTCCGACGTCAGATACGATCCCAATGTACTGACGGAAACGCCAATCGGATTCAGCTTGTTGTAATTCTCAGAGAACTTCTCGTAGAAGTACTGATAACACGACGGTGATATAATATTCAGGAAAGTGCTCTCGTAGGTCTGCGTCATAGATGAATATTCACGCTTCTGCGCGTATCTGTCATCCATAGCTTTTATCAGATGGTTCTTACTGTTCAGGCCCGAGAACCATCCATTTGCCGTGTTGTTTGCAAATACAAAATCAAAATCTGGATAGACGCCGATATTCTGTTCTGTCGCATAACTCATAAAGTCTTTGAATCCGCTGGAGCCGCCGACCTTTCCTTCTACGTTCGTCTTATAGGGTACAGCTGATTCCATACCGCCGTTGAAAAATCCCGTCAACCGGTAATTGATATTGATTATACCTCTTTCCTGAAGCTGACTGCTCATTTCCTTCAGATCGCTAAAGGTTGTCAGCGGTGTACTCACTGTGACCGGGAAAGACAGAATCTTCTGCGTGGTGTCAATTGTTCCGAAGGATTCGATGTACAGCGGGATATCTTCTTGAACATCCTCCTCCGTCAGTCTCTCGAGAATACCGTTTCTTTCAAGATAATCCCGATAGATATTCACCATTCCCATATAGGAATTTTCGTAATATTCATCTTCTGTCAGGCCTCCCTCCGCTGCGCGCGTATCGTCATTGAGCATAACATACCGCACCGTGAAGTTGCCGGTATATTTTCTCTTGGACTGTACCGTCCATACAGCACTACTTGCCGCTGTAATCGCGTCACTGATGTTATAGGTATCCGTAGGACGCGGATACAGGGTTGTACTGATTGTATTATAGGCATGCACGCGTCCGCCGGTCTCCGATTTGATTTCTGCAATCGCGTCGCCTTCTTCTATGATCGCAAAATAGCCCTTTTCCTCTGCGTCTACATGTGTAGTTTCATAGATGTATTCGATGACCTCGACGGTATTTCCGGTTACGGTGCTTCCGGTTGAACCCGAATTTTCTTCATCTGAGGTTTCTTCGCCGGTTTCGTCTGTCGTTTCGTCCGTCTCCTCCTCCGGTTGGTTCAAATCAATGGCATTTGGATATCTTTCACGGATATCATCGGGAATTTCTCCATCGAACCTCGTTTCTACCTCTGTACCGTCTACCTCGGAATAAACGTGTATGACACGGCCGACAATCGTATCGACATCCCGTTCTCCGATGGATTCCGCAATTCCGTAAACTGGCAGCCGGAAGACATTCTGATGGCCGCTTGATATCTGATAGAATGCGTAATCCTCTCCGTAAACCTTACCGGTTACAGCCTTTCCGGCTTCCCCGTAAAAATCCTCGAAGCGGATGATAGTGCCGGAACCATCAGGCATAAACGCATACCCATCGCTCATTGATTGCGCTGCGCCAAAATAGGGCAGAATTTGCAGAGACGAAAGTTGATACGTAGATTCGTCAAAACGCACACCGTTGACCGGTACCCTGACTCTAAGCCCGTCATCCTCCAGATAGTATTCGATGGCCAGACGGAAGACCGCCGGCACCTTGTCTGTTCCGACATAACCGGTCATATCGTGGTCATATTCCATGTCGTCGTACGTATATCGGGGAACGTATTGCTTGATATACCCTTCCAGGGTATCCAATTCTTTTTCAGAAGCGTTCGGCGTTATCGTATAGATGGCCATCCTCTCTGTAATCGGATACTCATTCAGCATCGCAAGTCTGAGAGATTCGGATGTCACTGTACTCAAATCTCTGAGCGTGTAGAACGAATTAAATCGATCTCTGATAAATCCGCCGTCGTCGATCTCACCCAAAACTTCGTAGATTAACTGTTCGTATCTCGATTTCTCAATATAACGGGGCAGCAGTCTCTTGGAATCCACGCGCCCCATGGTATACTCCACACGAATACCGTTCTTGATATTTTTCACCACGATCTGATTTCGGTCCGCAGCCTCTGTATAACTGTTCATGGTGTATTCCTGACCGTTATCCATATAGGTGAGAACCACCTGAGACATCAGCAGCGCTTTGGTATCGGCAGTAGTGGAAGCACTGATGTCATTAATATTATAAGGATTGGTAAACAGAGCCTGACCAGTCGCTTTATCCAGGTAGGCAACCTCACCGCTGTTCGGCTCGGCATACAGTTGGTATCTGTCCGACTCCGCCATAAGATCCATGGTCTGCAGTTTTTCCTGATCCGTGATAAAGACTTCCGTTAAATAATCAATTTCAGTTTCCTCGTCGCTTGCCGACGCAGATCCGGCTGAATCCGCTTCCGCAAAGACAGGCAGAGAAAAATTCACTGCGGCGCTCATCAGCATGATGAAAGCCAGGAATCCGGACAGCAGTTTCTTTATTTTCATCGTCTCTTCTCTCCTCTCCCTGTCAGACTCGGTAAGATAATTCTATAATGATATTGGATACAAAGCTGACGATTCTTGTGAACAAGCTTGAAAACAGTACGCCGATAAACATGATGAACGCCATACCGACCAAGGATGAAATACACATCAGCAGGTTCTTTGCAATTGAATAGTCGTGTGTAATCATCGATCCGACAAAGATCAGCAGACCCGTCCATACAAAACCAATGGTGATGAACATTGTCGCCAGTGAAAGCTCATTCAAAAGCAATACGTTCATGGCTATGGTAAACGGGAACATCATCAGCGGGATAGGCACGAGTGCATAACCTGTTGCAACCACAATATCCTTGAAGCTACCCTCGCCGTCAAACAGCGTCGTCAAACACCAGTTTGCCACGCACCACAGTACAAACGGCACCAATACCCCCAACGCTGTCGTAAACAGGCTGGAATAGGTTCCGTATGGATTAACCAGATAAGGCGCGCCGATATCATTGTACGTAAACGCCAGTATGGTCAGTATCAAATACGTGATCGCTCCCCGCATGCTTCCGCGCTTTTCATGCTTAAGATCCCAAAACCCGTCAAACGGATGGAAAATCACCCAGAAGCCGTACATCAATTCTTCCCAATATGTACGCTTTGTCGTCTTAAGCTGTCCGCGGACGTTTACTCTGCGCGCGTATTTGAAGAACAATGAATATGCTATCACAACCGCGACAATAACCAGGGGAACAACAATAACGTAATCTGCCACCCATTCCTGACGCCATGCCTTAAAGGCCGTATCGTAGTTTACGGTATCGTAGGCGTATTTATAATATTCCATAGCCTCTTCATACCTGCCATCCCGGTACAGGCTTTTACCGATTCCGATATAGGAAGCATCAAAGTTGCTGTTCCTTTGCAGAATGCTCTGCCAGTCGGTAAAGGCGTTTCCGTATTCCAGTCTTCTGTTGTTTCCGAGAGCGGTAATCAGCAGATCTCCGTACTGCGTCCTGCGGAATGTGTTGACGGTTCCATTACTTCTGTCAAGCGCCAGTATATAGGATCCCTGATAGGCGATTGACGATACGCTGGCCAGATTACCAACCTGCGTTCCCGTGTCTCCGAAGACAAAGAGCAGTTCTCCGCCATCGTCATAAGTGTATATCTTCTGACGCTTACTGTCGACGATACTCCACGTGCCGTCCGGTCCGAGCGCAACGTCGATAATCGCAGATGCGCCGCCGCTGCCGGTAGAGCCCGAGGATGTTTCGTCAGATGTCTCAAGAGTTCCAACATTTACTTCACCGCCGGGGGCAAAGAAACCGTTGCGCTTCAAAACGTCCTCTCCTCTGGTGTTCAGCATTTTTACCGGTGCATTCGCTGCATCTTTGGATGTGATCGCCGCTTGCTGGGCGGACTCGGGAATTGAAGATGTTGTTACATATATGAAGCCCCGATCGTCCACTGTGATGTTGTTGAACTCCGTAGAAACATACTGCGAGGTCATTTCACGCTGTGCCTCCGTCTGGAACCGTCTCCATAAAAGATCCCAGGCGGAAGGGTTAACCTTCTGCGCACCGATAAAGCCCGTGAACTCGCCATCCTCACCAAGGGAAATAACGCCCATATATGTTGTAGAGGATACTACATAAATTCTTCCGTACAGGTCAACCGCCAGCGCAACCGGCGTATAAATGCTTCCCTCCGGAAAAACGTCCGAGGAGGGCGCTTCCAAAATGTAGGCAAAGGAACCGTCCAGCTCAAACACGGCAATCCGTGCATTTCCCGTATCCGCCACGTAGATGTATTCATCCGTGACAAAAACGCCCTGTGGCGCATTCAGCGCATCCGGTACACCCTCGCCGTTTACAAACGACATAATTTCAAATTTGTACTGAAGCAGAGAATTCAAAACAACAATTCTATTGTTTCTCGTGTCCGCGATGTACACATTTTCCTTGGAATCTACTACCAGGTCCCGGGGATCGTTCAAAGGCGTTTCCAGCAGCATGGCCTCCGCATCCAGAACCCGGTCCGGAACGTAGGCATCAGGGGAGCTGACCGGAACTCCGTCCACCGAATAAATATAGGTATCGTATGGGGTCACTGCCAGCGTTGGCAGCATACCGAACAGCATTATCATGCACATCAGCAGGGGAATAATTTTTAAACACTTGCTTTTCATCTCAATCCCCCCTTAATCTTTCAAGCCTGACGAGCCCATGGTTTCTATGATCTGGCTCTGCGAGATAACGAATACGACAATCGGTACGATCATCATAACCACGTTAGAAGCCGCTCCGGCTCCGGCACGGGTTACACCCGCATTCAGCACCTGTTGTATAGCATAATAGAAGGTTTTCAAATCTTCGCTGAATATGTACGGAGAAGCACCGGTAACCCATAAACTCTGGAACGAATACACAATCAGCGTCAGCCAAGCAGGCTTAACCATAGGCATGGCGATCTTCAAGAAAGTATTCCATTCCGACGAACCATCAAGCCGGGCAGATTCCAGGACCTCCACCGCTACCGACGAATCCATAAAGTTTTTCATCAGATAAAGGCCGATCGTCGAACCCCATTGAGGAACCAGAATCGGAAGCCAGGTATCCATCCAGCCAAACTTGGAAAACAGAATATATAATACGATCATGGCAACAGACTGCTGGAACATAAGTGTCCAGACAATCAGCTTGAACATGCCGTTTCTTCCCGGATAATTCAGCTTTGACAGCGAATATGCCGCCAGCGAGCCGAGAATCAGGTTTCCGAGCACGCCTAAAATCGTTATAGCAAATGTATTGAATAAATACCGGGAGAACGGTACCCACGACGTTCCCATAAGGCGAATCAAGTCGGAGAAGTTCTTCAGTGTGGGATGAACCACGTACGGACGCGGCGGCCAATACCACAATTCGTCAAGCGGCTTAAAGGCATCGACCACAACGAACCAAAACGGGATAACCATCAAAAATCCGAATAGGACCAAAATTATGGTGATTCCTGTATCGCCGCCGCGCGACCGGTTCAGGACAACGGTATGATGCCTTGTTCTCAATTTTTTCATATCACTGCCCTACCTTTGCCAACAATTTCTGTACCACCATATTTGCCCCTAGCATGATTAGGAACAGAATCGTAGCTATAGCTGACGCATAGCCCATTTCCATACGCGTTGATCCATAGTCGCCCAAGTGGTGCGACAGCGTCCAGCCTACGTAATCCACCGGCGGATTTCCGGCCAACTGCGTTACCGTGTCTCCATAGCCAAAAGAACCGGTGATAGACATGATCGCACCGAACATGAGCTGCGGCTTCATATACGGCAGCGTGATATACCACAGTTCCTGCCATCTGTTCCGGATGCCGTCCACCGCGGCAGCCTCGTACAGGCTTTTCGGCACCGTCTGCAAACCGGCGATAAAGGAAAGGAAGGAAAGTCCGAGCGACATCCACAGCGATACCAGCATACATAGCGGCATGATATAGCTCGGATTTTCAAACCACGCAATTGGTGACGATATAAAGCCCAAGCGAATCAATGCGGCATTCAACCATCCATAGGAGTCACTGGAGAACAGCGTTTTCCATACGGTATACACACCGCCCGAAATACTCGGGGCGTAGAAAATCAGGGTTACGATCGCGCGTGTTTTCGGGGACAGCTCATTGATAAACCACGCGAGAAACAATGATAGCATATACCCGCCCGGACCTACCACCACCGCAAACATCAGGGTGTTTTTCAGGGCGATCAAAAAGATCTCATCATGCAGGAACAAGGAAATATAATTGTCTAAGAATACAAAGTTCGGCCATTCCAGCATGTTAAAATCCGTAAAGGATACGATCAGGGACATAATAACAGGGAGAACAGTAAACAGTAGAAAAATGATGTAGTATGGCGCCAGTAATACATAGCCCAGATAGTTCTTACGCATTTCCTTCAGCGTCCACTGCAGCTTTGTCATATCCTTGCGCGCCGTCGGTCTTTTCACCGGTTCCGATTTTACAGTCGTCTGCGACATGCAACCTTCACTCCTTACCTCGTTTGATGTGACATTCTTTTTCTCCGGCCGTCAGTTCCGGATGCGTTTGCGCCAGCCTGCTCTGACGGCCATAGAAGCATCTCTGCGGTCCCGCAAAGTAAAATCATTCCGATGAAGATTCATCATTTTCGGTTTCTTCAACATCTTCCAATGTCGGAAGTCCGAATTCTTTTCTCTTTCGCGTAATCTCCGCATTAATAAACTTGATGTTTTCCACCAGAGACTCTGCCGGTTCTCCTAAGCCGTTGTATACATTCAGGAATGCAAAGTTGATATAACGATCCAACACGTAGCTTCCGGGCATAGCGGGGATAGTTCTCACCCGGTCATACTGGCGCTGAAGCTCAGCCGCCTCCACTGTCGTCCACGACTGGTTCGCTATCGCTTCACGGTTTGCCGTTGTATGACGGATTCCTTGGCCGACCAGCATTTCATATTCCACACCGTATCGGGTCTGGGCATCCTCACCGGTCCACCATTTGATGTACTCCCATCCAGTTTCAGGATTCTTGGCCTGCGTCATAACGGTGTATCCGCTACCGCTTGCCATGGCGTAATTCCGGATGTTTCCGTCCTCATCTACCGTTCCGGGCACCGTCGTAAAGCTCCATAGTCCCTTCAATTCTGTCGCAAACAGCGAAAGCGAGGTATAGGTGTCATAACCATAGATAGCCAATGGCATTTCGCCGCTGCGGAATCGGTTCGTAAAATTAAACACATAATCAAACTGGTACTGCGTATAGAAATCGGTGAATTCTTCAAAAGCTTCAATGGCTATATCTGAATCCAGCGCTACTTCCATGTTGTTATCCGCATAAAGTTGGCCGCCCATCTGTGCCAAGAACATGAGATATGTCGTCTTTGCGGTTACCTGGCCTGTAATTGTCGTATTGGCATTGGCAGTCATACCGAAAGACATACCATTGGCCTGCAGCACGGGCAGCAGCGCTCGGACATCGTCCCATGTTTTGGGAACCTCCAAGCCAAGATCATGCAGAATATCCGCACGGTAATACAGCATACAGAAACTCAATGTGTCCGGCAGTGCATAGACATTGCCCTCAATGGTATACGGCTTCATGGTTTCCTCTGTATACCGTTCTGCTATAACTTCATCCAAATCATCGAAATTCTCGTTGAGCGCTCGGACAGCGCCGCGGACCGCATAATTGATAACAGTTTCCTCAGTGGTCGAATAGACATCCGGCCCCAAGCCCGCAAAGGTTGCAGGCAGGATTGCTCCGGAACCCAACAGCTTCAGATCTGCCACGATCCCCGTTTGCGCAGTAAACATTTCGTCGCACATCTGCTTCATAAGCTGGGCACGCTCACGAGCGCCCTCCACCCATATCAGCACGGTTTCAGTTTCATCCGTTACCTCAACGCCTTCTATGGAATCATAGCTGGTATAGAAGCTGCAAAAGAACTGCTGGAGCTCGTATATCATTTTTTGCCAGAAATTGCCCTCTACCTGGGGGGACTCCGCTTCAGGAGACTGAAGCTGGATATAATCCAGTTCAAGCGGCTGCGACGAAACGCTGGATACCCATGATCCAAGAGTACCTATGTTGGTTTTAAAATCACTCATATTTGCAGCGATAACGTCCTGATCCCTACCCATCTGCTCAAGCTGATTCCAAATTTCCTCAAGCGTAGCTATGTTAGATCCCTTTGCACCGGCAATCTCCTCGAGCTGTGTACCGATTTCCCTGAGATTTGCAGCTTCGAGAAGCAACTCGTTCATTTCATCCGGAATCAGGTTGACAAAGTTGTAATCTCTGTATTGGTCTGGATCTGCGCCCGTGATCTGCAGAATCTTCATGTAGATGGTATTGAGATTCGTCACGGTATCGTTGATACGTCCAAGCAGTTCGGCCAAGTCGCTCAGCGTAACCTCAAGACGCATGGTATAAGACTGACCCGCTTCAAAATACAGGGAGAAGGATTGCGCACCGTCGTTGATTTTCTCGACCTGCCAGTCCTCTGAGTATTTGAAACGAAGTCCATCCGCCTCAGCAAAGGGCAACTCGCCGTTGATCGTCAACTTGCGGCTGGTAAAGATATCCGCCAGCGTGTTCTGCCGGTATCTCATATAAACATCATAGATTCCGCTTTCCTCCACTGTGAAATCCCACTCGATCCACATGCCCACTGTCTGCCAGCCGGTTCCACTGCCAATTGTATTGTAGCGAATTTTCGCAGGGTCCTGGGGATCCGTTATGGCCGACGTACGGTCATATGTACTGAATATAGAGTTATGAGACATTCTCGCCGGTTTTTCCGCATCAATACGAAGCACAGTATCTTCGCCAACGGGCTGATATCCCTTCTGCTCATATTCCGCCTGCAGCTCTTCATAGGACTTCACCGGCTCATCCGCCGGGCGGAGTACGATTTTGCTTATGACCAATTCCTCGCGGGAAGCCTGTAAGGAGATAACATGCTCCCCCTCGCTGAAATAGAAAGCAAAATCTCCCGAAACATATCCCGTGGTATCGTGCAGCGTATGTATGGTCCACTCCGGACACTCCACACGGTTCGGACGCATTTCGCTTCCAATGGAGTTGATTTCAAAGAGAGGTGTTCCGTTTTCATCGTATTCGGTGTACTCGTTTTTCCACAAACGGTGCAGCACCACATTACGCGCTTCCGTAAAAGGCACATTACTGTCAATTTTAAAAATCCTTTCAATGTCTGCTCTCTTATATTCAATAGGATAATAATAAATATCCACCACATATCTTGCAGCTTCCGGAACCGTAAACCGCCAAGCAACCTCACCGGTATCCGGCGTTTTCAGCACATTGTCTTCGCCGCCGTAATTACCCACCTCGACCGCAGCGTCTGTATTCTCCTCGTCATACGCAGCGCCGCTGATCTCAATGGTATCCGTCGCCATTGGCACGGAAGCATACCGTTCTGCATATTCCTCGTAAGAGTCCGAGGTCAGCAGTTCCGACACCTGTTCCATCATACGGTCGGTATACGATATGGACGACGAATCGTCATCTTCAGACGTATCTGAAGCGGCCGATGCACTAAACGGCAGTGCACTGAACAGCAGGAGCATTGCCAGCAACGCAGCAACCGCTTTTTTGAACCCGAGATTTCTCATACAATCTCTCATCCTCCATTCCTAGAAAGAAAATAACACCAGCATCTGCCTGTGTAGCCCAAAAGGCAGAATACACCCCTATTTTCATAACTATCATAATATCATAATCAAAAAAAAATGTCAAGGCGACGATTTATACATAAAAATAACAAAAATCAAAAAAACAAATTTTCCACGACCAATTTATTTCCGTACACATTGACGAGGGTCATTCGATCAAAAAATAAAAATTAAATTAAATTTGACGTTTTTGAGAGATGTTTTCACAATAAAAACC